>DATEDH010000100.1:0-25022 GCA_035281765.1 Gemmatimonadaceae bacterium | reverse complement strand
AGCCGTTCATCTTCCTGAGAGCGATGTTGAGATCAGGAAGCCCGAGGCCAAATCCCGCCAGATCCCCATCGACATAGGCAAACACGACGATAGCCGGATCTACCACCGGCTTGAGCTGCTTCGCCATGTAGTCGAGCTCGGCTTCGGTCATGGGAATATGACCCCAGTTTTTTTCCCAGGCCTCGTTGTAGACCTTTCGCACCGCTGCGACTTCATCGGCAAAGCGTTTCTTGTCGAGCGTTCGCAAAGTGACCTTGTACCGCTTTCTCAGCTGCTCGGCGAGACGTACCACGCGCTCGGGCGGTTCGACATGTCCGAACCAGTATGCAAGCAGATCCTTGGATTTGCTGAATCCATAGGATTCCACGAGATCCACATACCAGCGCGGATTGTATGTCATCATCACAACCGGCGCGCCGTCGAATCCGTCGACGAGAAGTCCCGCCTCTTCATTCAACGAGAAGCTTGCCGGCCCTCGCATAGTCTCGAGCCCGCGCTTTCGCAGCCATGCAGCGGCCGCATCGAAGAGCGCGAACGCAACGTCGCGATCGTCGATGGTTTCGAACAAGCCGAAGAATCCGGTTCGGTCACCGTGCACCTCGAGATGCAGATCGTTGTGAATTGCCGCGATTCTCCCGACGATTTCACGGCCTCGACGCGCAATAAAAAGCTCGACGACCGCATGCTCGTGAAACGGGTGCTTCGACGCGTCGATGAGCTCGTTTACATCGCGCTTGAGGGGCGGCACCCAGAACGGATCGTCCTTGTAGAGGCGGTAAGGAAGATCGACGAATTCCTTCTGGTCCCTGCTCGAGCGAACCGGCTCAACCCGGATCGCTTCGGATTTCGGGGTCAGATCAGGTCCATGTCGCGGCCAACGCGCTGGAACGCATCGAGCACGAAATCGAGCTGCGCATCGGTGTGAGTCGCCATGTACGATGTGCGGATTCGTCCTGACGTTGCGGGCACCGCGGGAGCAATTACCGGATTGGTGAACACTCCGGCATCGAGAAGCCGCTTCCAGAATTCGAACGTGCGAAGAGTACCGCCGACGATCACCGGGACAATCGGCGATTCACTGCCGAACGTATCAAATCCAAGTCCGGACAATTCCTTCTGCATGCGACGCGCGTTTTGCCACAGCCGCTGGCGACGCTCGGGCTCCTTGCGAAGAATGTCGATCGCGGTGAGAACTGTCGCGCAGGCAGATGCGGGAATGGACGCGCTGAAAATCAGGCTGCGCGCGTTGTGCCTGAGATACGAGATCACCGCATCGTCGCCCGCCACGAATCCTCCGATCGACGCAAACGACTTGCTGAACGTTCCAACGATCAGGTCTACGCGGTTGGTCTCACCGAAATGCTCGCACACTCCGGCACCGGTTTCACCAAACACTCCAATGCCATGCGCATCGTCAACGACCAGACGCGCTGAATGCGCATCACACAGATCGGCGATCTTCGGAATATCGGCGAGATCCCCTTCCATGCTGAACACACCGTCGACGATCACCATCTTGGGACGTCCGGCAGCTCGATTGAGGCGCGCTTCGAGATGCGCGAGATCCCCGTGACGGAAGCGCACTACTTCGGCGCCTGAAAGCGTAGCGCCATCGACCATGCTCGCGTGGTTGAGCTTGTCGATGAGCAGAACATCGCCCGGTCCCGCAAGCGCCGAGATTACGCCAAGGTTTGCCTGGTATCCTGTGGGAAAGACGAGCGCGGCATCTTTCTGCACGAGCTTCGCGAGCTCCGTCTCGAGCCGGTCGTGCAGGTCAGTGTTTCCATTGAGGAAACGGCTGCCTGTGCATGCACTTCCATATTTACGAAGCGCGGCGCTCGCTGCTTCGAGCACGCGCGGATCGTTGGTAAGCCCGAGGTAGTTGTTCGACCCGATCATGACGCGGCGCTTGCCTTCGATCATCACCTCGGTCGCGTCGGACTGCTCAACGGGAAGGAAGTAAGGATACAGGCCAAGTGCCTTCACCTCCTGCGGCCGGGTGTAGGCATAGGCCTTTGCGAGCATATCGATGTTGACTGCCTGCGACTCGACCTGCCCATCAACCGGGCCGGGCGAGTCTGCAAGTCGGATCCTGCGCTGAGGTCTCGGATTCACGAGAGTCTGGGGTCTCCGGGGACTGCGTCGTCCGGCGTCGGCCGGCGGTATGTTACCAGCCTAATTATATGAATATTCGCGGAACGCGCATCGCGCTCTTTACCGGTGCCTATAACCATATAGCCGATGGGGTGTCTCTCACTCTCAACCGCCTTGTGTCTTTTCTCGAAGCTCAGGGCGCGATTGTCCGGGTATTCGCCCCGACCGTACCCAATCCGCCGCTCAAGCATGCCGGCACGCTGGTCCCCGTCCGATCAATAAGCGCGCCCGGTCGCCCGGAATACCGTGTATCGCTCGGCCTGTCCGGTGATGCTCTCGATAGCCTTACTGAATTCGACCCTCACCTGTTTCACATCGCGACGCCCGACCTGCTGGGGTTGGCGGCGCTTAAGCATGCAAAACGAAGCAACCGACCGGTTGTTGCATCGTATCACACGCATTTTGCCTCCTACCTCAGCTATTACCGACTGGGCGTTCTGGAACCGGCGGTCTGGAGCTACCTCCGATGGTTCTACCGGCAATGTCGGCACGTTTACGTTCCGACTGCCTCGATGATCGAGGTTCTGGAGAGCAACGGCATATCAGGGAATCTCAGGTTATGGCCTCGCGGGGTCGAATCGGATTTGTTCAACCCGGCGCGCCGCTCGATGCAATGGCGTGAGGCCAGGTCAATAGGCGGGGACGATGTTCTCATTGCATTCGTCAGTCGACTCGTCACGGAAAAAGGACTCGATGTCGTGATCGGTGTAATCAGAGGCCTCGAGGAGCGCGGAATTTCTCATCGACTTGTGATTGTCGGCGACGGGCCCGAGCGCGAGCGCGTTGCTGCTGCTCTCCCGAATGCGATTTTCGAAGGACACCAGAGGGGACGTGATCTCGCGACGGCGTACGCGTCGTCCGACGTATTTCTGTTTCCAAGCGACACCGAGACATTCGGCAATGTGACACTCGAAGCGCTGTCGTCAGGGTTGCCTGCAGTTGTAGCAAATGCAACAGGAAGCAACGCACTCGTGCAGGATGGATACAACGGGTTTCTCTCGACTCCGCGCGACTCGCGCGATTTCCTTGAAAACACGGAGAAGCTCGTGCGCGACCCCGCGCTCAGATCGAAGATGTCGCTCAACGCGCGACAAAGCGCCGAATCGTATGACTGGGAGATGGTGCTTGGCAGAATGACATCGTATTACAGTGAGCTTTGATGCGACTGCTTTTTGTTTCTCACTCACTTCCGCCGGAGGGCCGCCCGCTCGAAAACGTCGGCGGTATGCAGCGCGTTGCGATCGATCTGCATGACACGCTTGCAGCGCACAGCGGAGCTGACGTACGGATGCTCGTTTTGCGAAGCGGATGGAACGAGCGCGGATACAGCACACCGCTGTTTCTCGCGCGTGCCCTGAGAGAGATACGAAAGCTCGCCCGCGCAAGGGAAATCGATGCAGTTCTTTTCTCGTCGATGCTCACCGCAACTCTCTCGGTCCCGCTGCGCCCGCTGCTCAAGAGAATGAACATTTTGTCGGCAGCAATCGTGAATGGCCTCGACGCAACGACACCAACCTGGCCTTATCCGTTGATAGTTCGGCGGGCATTCAGGGCACTCGACCTCGTCATGCCGATCAGCCGTGCAACTGAGGATGCGTGCATAGCGAGAGGACTCGATCCGAAAAAAAGCAAAGTCATCTCGCTCGGAATACGCAGCGACCGCTTTGAGCAGAATCGCGACCGCGCCGAAGCGAGGCATGAGCTCGAAGCAAAAGGTCACGATGGCAAGCTGCTTCTCTGCTCGGTGGGCCGTCTTGTTCCGCGAAAGGGGGTCGCATGGTTCATCGCGAACGTAGTTCCACTTCTGCCTGAGGACATTCTGTATCTCATTGCAGGAGAAGGTCCCGACCGGCCGCGTATCGAGAAACTGATTTCCGATTATCGGCTCGAGCGCAGCGTAAAACTTCTTGGCGCGATCACCGACGAGGAGCTCGAGACTCTATACAACGGTGCAGACTTGTTTCTCATGCCCAATGTTCCCGTGCCCAACGACATGGAAGGCTTTGGCCTCGTGATGCTCGAAGCCGGGATGTGCGGTCTTCCAACAGTTGCATCGAACATCGAAGGCATTGCTGACGTGATCACTGAAGGGCGAAACGGACATCTGGTGACGGCGGAGGATCCTGACAGTTTCCGCGAAGCCATAATGCGATACTATGAGAATCCCTCTCTTCTCGAGCCGCTCTCGGAGAGCGCGCGCGAGTATACGATGTCGCGCTTTGGCTGGAGCGGCGTGATCGACGAATATCTGCGTGCAATCAGCGGGCGCATGGGCTAGAATCACTCACACTCACAAACTCCAGGCAATGAGAAAGATCCGCACGATTATCACGACGGCTCTCGTTTTCGCGTTCTTTCCTGCACTGCTTGCAGCGCAGGCGAAACCAATCGACTGGGATGCGCTGGCAAAGGAGGGCCAGACGATCCTCGCAAATTATCTGAGGATCAACACGACGAACCCTCCGGGAAACGAGATGGTGACGGCTCGCTTCCTCAAGGACATCCTCGACAAGGAAGGCATCCCTGCCCAGATCGTCGACAGCGCCGTACTCGGCGGCAATCATGCGAATCTCTATGCGCGCCTGAAGGGTAACGGATCGAAGAAAGCAATCGCGCTGCTGCATCATATGGACGTCGTTCCTGCAACGGCATCGCAGTGGAGTGTCGATCCATTCTCCGGCGAGGTGAAGGACGGATACATCTGGGGACGCGGTGCAATCGACATGAAAGGTGAGGCGGTCGCGCATTTGATGGCGATGATTGCTCTCAAGCGCTCGGGCGCGCAGCTCAATCGCGACATTGTTTTCATCGCAAACGCGGATGAGGAGTACCGCTCAACCGGTGGAATTGCATTCGTCGACAATCACGCTGATCTCCTGAAGGACGTCGAGTATCTCATCACCGAGGCGACGGATAACTCAGTCATCGACGGTAAGGTGAAATACTTTGCAGTCGGCGTCGCGGAGAAGCGAACGTTCTGGCAGAAGCTGACAGTGCAAGGTGTGCCATCGCACGGATCCCGCCCGACAAAACTCAATCCTGTTCCGCGGCTCGTTGCCGCACTCGACAAGATCGCCAGGTACGAAACTCCACTTCATGTGACGCCCGGAGTCGACAAATATTTTCGCGACATCGCGCGCTTGTATCCCGAGCCTCGCCGAACTTGGCTCTCAGATGTGAAGAAAGCCCTGAATGATCCTGCTGCGCGTGAATGGATCCTGAGCGACGTCTACTGGAATGCCTATCTCCGCAACACGATCTCGCTCACGGTTGTAAACGGATCAAATAAGACCAACGTGATTCCGCCTGAAGCATCGGCCGAGATCGACATTCGTCTCCTGCCGGATGCAGACCCGGCTGAAGTTCTTGCTACGCTGCAGCGACTGGTTGGTGACACTGCAGTTCACTGGAGCACGATCCTTCAGCCGAAGACACCGCTCGAAAGCCCCATCGATACAGATCTTTTCCGCGCAATCGAGCGCGCTGCAAAGGATCGCGCGCCTGACGCGTTCGTGACGACGCCGATGCAGACGGGCGCAACCGACAGACCGACGTATCGCAAGCTCGGCATCGTCACTTATGCGATCGATCCTTTTCTGACCGAGCAGGCAGAGCGGCAGAAAGGTGTGCACGGAAACAACGAGCGCCTGTCGATCGAGAATGTTGGATTCGGGATAAAGTATGTGTACGACATTCTTCGTTATGTGCAATAACCAATGACGGCGCCGCATCCCGAGCCGTGGCAGAGTGGACCGGTTGATGGCGTTCCATCAATGCTTCAACCGGTTGCACATGCGCTGCTCAATTGTCAGGAGCAGATACACGGTGCACTCGATGGGATGACGAGCGAGCAGCTCGCTGCGAGGCCACAGAACGTAGCGTCGCTCGAGTTTCATCTGCGCCATGCATGCGGCAGTCTCGACCGCCTTTTTACTTACGCGCGCGGTGAGTCACTTTCCGACGCGCAGCGTGAGTATCTCAGCGCGGAGAAGACGGCATCGCGCAATCCTCCCGCGGTGGGTGAGCTGCTTGCGCTCGTCGACGAGCACGTCGAGCGCGCAATTGATCAACTTCGATCAACCGACGATTCGGCGTTGGTCACGCCGCGCGAAGTGGGGAGAGCGAAGCTTCCCTCGACTGTGATGGGACTTCTATTTCATGGCGCAGAGCACACTGCGAGACATACGGGGCAGATTGTGACTACTGCGAAGCTCGTCCGCGCATTGTCAGCGGCGAGTTGACCGGCGCGCAGAGATAAGGGTCTCTGCGCATTGCTCGACTCATATAAGAGTCGGCGGCTCAGCTCTTGTGTCTGAAGGTGATGCGGCCGCGCGTAAGGTCGTACGGTGATACTTCGAGCGTGACCCTGTCGCCGGCGAGCACACGGATGCGAAACCGGCGCATTTTGCCGGCGATCGTTGCGTGCACTTCGTGACCGTTCGTCACCATGACGCGGAACGTTGCGTCTGGCAGGACTTCGGTAACGGTACCTTCGAGCTCGATTGCTTCTTCCTTAGCCACAAATCTCCGTGTTCTGATGTTCCCAAAAGTGAGAAAAAATGAGGCCACCCCGGTCGAAACCGGAGTGGCCCCGTTCTTTCACACTCTGGTGTGTAGAGTGATCAACGAATCTTGGTAACGTTCTCCGCGGCGGGACCCTTCTGGCCCTGCACAACGTCGAACTCGACCTTCTCACCTTCGGCGAGGGACTTGAATCCCGAGCCGTTGATGGCCGAATGATGAACGAAGCAATCCTTCTGACCATTCTCGGGCGTGATAAAGCCAAAGCCCTTGGCATCGTTGAACCACTTCACAGTTCCGGTGGTACGCATTCCTGTACTTCCTCAGTTTTGATGTTCGTCGGAAGAACGGTGTTGCCGTACCCGCCGACCCTTGTTCTGACCTGCCAAACTGAAAAGAGACCTGGTATCTCCAGGTCCCCTTTGTGTACGCTGGCAAATCGGTGCACACCCATGTGTGCGACAGACTAGAAGGATATTGGAATCCACCCCATTTGTCAATGAAATGACACTTCCGATCAAAAGACCCTACCTCCCGATGGAGGCAAAAACCGTCGAAAAGATCCCGGAAGGCGACGGCTGGCAGTACGAGCCAAAGTGGGACGGGTTCAGGTGCCTCGCATTTCGCGACGGGAAGACGGTCAAGCTCCAGTCGAAGTCCGGACAGCCGCTGGAGCGGTACTTCCCGGAGCTGGTCGATGGCGTGCTCGACATCGATGCCGACAAGTTCGTTATCGACGGAGAGATCATCGTTCCTGTCGGCGGCGCACTCTCATTCGATGACCTGCTCCAGCGGATTCACCCGGCAGAAAGTCGTATCCGGAAACTCGCAGCGGAAACTCCAGCTCAGCTCATCGTCTTCGACCTGCTCGTCGATGAGAAAGGGCAATCACTTGTCGACCTTCCTCTTGAACATCGACGCGAGGATCTCGAGCGATTCGCTAAACGATTCCTGAAACGGAACACGACCCTGCGGCTCACTCCGGCAACAACCGACATCGGCGTCGTGAGGAAGTGGTTCAAGGCCGTCGGAAGCGGACTCGACGGGGTAATCGCGAAGGAGATCGAAAAGCCCTACATGTCGGGCGATCGATCGGCGATGGTCAAAATCAAGCACAAGCGAACAGCAGATTGTGTCGTCGGCGGATTCCGATATGCAGAGAAGAAACGCGTGATCGGATCGATGCTGCTTGGGTTATACGATAAGAAAGGACTGCTGCATCACGTCGGGTTTACTTCGAGCTTCACGACAAAGGAGCGCGCGGAATACACTCCAAAGCTCGAGAAGCTGATAAAGAAGCCCGGGTTTACGGGACAGGCGCCCGGCGGGCCGAGCAGGTGGAGCACCAAGCGATCAACCGAATGGGAGCCGCTCGCACCAAAGCTCGTCATCGAGGTCGAATACGATCACTATACCAATGGAAGATTTCGTCACGGAACGAAGCTCCTCCGCTGGCGCCCCGACAAGGCGCCGGATCAATGTACGCTAGATCAGGTTGGACCTGAAAAGAAGTCACCACTCGGACTACTCGACGCCAAAGGAAAAAAAGGAAAATGATCCAGGAAGAAACGGAGACCACGGGACGGCGAAACTACGGATCTGGATCCAAGTGGGAGCCGGTTGTCGGATATTCGCGCGCGGTGCGAATTGGCGCGCACGTGGTCGTATCGGGGACAACTGCAACCGCGCCTGACGGATCGATCGTCGGTGTCGGTGACCCGTACGCGCAGACAATGCAGACAATCTCGAACATCCGGCGCGCGCTCGAGGCCGTCGGCGCAACGCTCGAAGATGTGGTGCGCACACGTATCTATGTCACGAACATGGCCCAGTGGAAGGATGTAGGGCGCGCGCATGGCGAAGTGTTCGGGAAGATCAGGCCGGCGACATCCATGGTAGAGGTGAGCGCGTTGATCGATCCGAACATGCTCGTCGAAATCGAAGCCGACGCTTTCATTTCGACAGGGCCTGACAAACCCGAGCCGCCGGCACACTGATGTCCTACAGATTTCACATCACCGACGTATTCACCGACAAGCCGTTCGGTGGAAACCAGCTTGCCGTGCTTCCTGACGCGCGCGGACTGACGTCAGAACAGATGCAGACGATTGCACGCGAGTTCAACTTCTCGGAGTCGACATTCGTTTTTCCGGCAGATGATTCATCGCACTCACGAAAGGTGAGGATCTTCACACCAGGTGCAGAGCTGCCGTTCGCTGGCCACCCTACTGTCGGAACCGCGTTCGTGCTTGCAGCGACGGGCGAAATCGATCTCGATGGCGACGAGACGAGAATCATTTTCGAGGAAGGCGTTGGTCCGGTTCCCGTGATGATCCGTGCACGAGGAGGCAAACCGTTCTTCTCCCAGCTGACGGCTGCGCGTGTTCCGGAAAAAGTCAGCACACGTGACGATGCTGCGACAATCGCGAAAGCATTGTCACTCGATTCGTCGGACGTGTTGTCGAGCCCCGCAGCAATCGAAGCGTGGTCGGTTGGAGTTCCTTTCCTGTTCGTTCCCCTGCGTGATATTTCCGCCGTGCAGCGCGCGCGTGTGGACACGCTCGCGTGGGACGCAGCATTTGGCAGCGGTGGAACCGATGATGTATTCCTGTTCGCTCAGGAAGGCGACGTAATCCGCGCACGCATGTTCGCGCCGTCGCTCGGCGTCCCTGAAGACCCTGCAACCGGAAGTGCCGTAGCCGCGCTTGGCGGGTATCTCGCGTCACGCAGCGCAGCGCGCGAGGGAACGCTGCGATACACCGTGCACCAGGGCGTCGAGATGGGGCGGCCGAGCCTGCTCGAGCTGGAAGTGGATATTTCTACCGGAGGGGTTTCCGCTGTCCGCGTAGGCGGCGCATCGGTGCTCGTCGCCTCAGGCGAATTGCACGTTCCCTAGCTCTGTCTAAAGTCGGTCAGAGCGACAACGATGAGCGAGAAGATTCCAATCGCCACAAAAAACATTCTCGCCGATCCGGTAAAGCCGAGCGCAAATGGAGAGACCAGCATAGCGACGGCAAACACGATGTCGATTGCTCGATGCTGCGGAAGCGTGATCATCTTCACGAGCCCCGGCGGATACGCTGTGAACAACGAATAGATGAGAACGACACCAGCGAGCGTCGATGTTATCTCAGCCGGTTTTCCATCGAAATGAAACAACGGTCCCGCTGCGAGCAGCAGCGGGACCGTGAGATAATCGATGATGCCGTGAAGCTTCGGCGAGATCGGCTTCACCACCGTGCAGCCTGCCTTGCTCGTTACTGCACGAAGTTGTAAAGACCGTAAAGCCCGATTGCAGCTCCGGCCACCGCGATGAGCACTCCGGCGGTCCCGCCGATCACAGCACCGATGATCAGTGCCGCTCCACCGACGACCATCAGTGCGACATTCTTCCCTGCACCGAGCCGCGCTTCAGCGGCAGGAGCCGGGGTCGCCCTTGCAGCTTCAGCGCGCCTGATACCGGCGACGCTCGAAGCGGTCGTGGGACCAGCGGCGGCCTGCTGCGCGCGTGCTGCAGAAGGAGCCTGCGCCACTGCAATTGCCCCAGGTGATGTAATTGCGAGCGATGCAGCCGCAACGAATGAAATCCATCTCGTTTTCAACGTCAGTCTCCTTGTCGGTGGTTCAGCGTGGAAATTAAGCGGGAGCACCGTATCTTGGCAGGTCAATGGGTGACCTCCGCAAACTGCTCGAGGGCCGCTGGGCCGGGCCGATAGCACTCGCACTGCTGCATCTGGTGCTGGCTGCGGGTTCATATCACCCCGCACCATTCAGCGGTGGAGATGACGCCGCGTATCTCTCGCTCGCGCGGTCCCTCATCGAGCGCCACGATTACACCGACATCTGGGATCCGGCGCTTCCTGCGCATACGCAATACCCCCCGATCTTTCCCGTAGTCGTCGCAATCGGCGAGCTCCTCAAGCTCGATCCCGCGGTCGGGATGAAGTACATGATGATCCTGATCTCGACCGGCGCGGTGCTCGCAAGCTGCGTCTGGCTGCGACGAGTGACCTCGCCTGGCGTTGCGTTTCTCGCAGGTCTTTTCATCGCGACCTCGCCCGAAGTTCTCACACTAGGTCAGGAAGTCCTTTCAGATCCGCTCTTCTGGCTCTTCTCGATGCTGGCGCTGATTGCGTGGCGAAACACTGCCGTCGACAGGGAAGGCGGCGAATTGACCGGGCGCATCGAGATAAGAAGTGTCATTCTCGCAACCGCTGCGACGCTCGCCGCATACTTCACCCGCTCGGCTGGTGCGCCACTGCTTCTCGCAGTGGTCATATGGCTCGTGCTTCGAAAACAGTATCGCGCGATTGCGATCGTCGCCGCGATGTCTGCGCCATTTATCCTCGCGTGGTGGTGGCGCGGTCACATCAACGGAGGGGATGGATATCTCGCTCCATTCATCGCTGTCGACCCATACAATCCCGCGCGCGGGACAGTAAGTGCAGGCGACCTGCTCGAGCGTGTGGCAAAGAACGCGATTGCATACAGCTCGGAGCATCTCTCACGACTCGTATTCGGCACGCCGCGAACGGGGGTGGCTTTTGGTGCGGCATTCGCAATCGCGATGACATATGGCTGGGCCCGCCGTCTGCGAAAACCGATTCTCGCGGATATATGGCTCCCGATTTATTTGACGCTTGTGATTCTGTGGCCGGAGACATGGTCGGGCGCCCGATTTCTATTTCCGGTGATACCCCTTCTCGCGCTCTATGTCGGTGAGACGATCAACGATCTCGCAAAGGCCGCGTCACACCCGAAAATATTTGCTGCCGCACTTATTCTGGCTGGACTCGTCACTGTCGGACCATCACTGAAAAAACAGGCACGGATTGGATCCGTCTGCAGGCAGCAGTACGCGATGGGCGCCGATTTCCCGTGCACTCACCCGTACTTTCAGGACTTTTTTCAAACCGCAGAAAAAACACGCGGAAGGTTGCCGGAAGGATCCGTGGTGATAAGCCGCAAGCCGACAATCTTCTTTCTGCATTCCGGATACCGGAGCGTCCTGTATCCGTTGACGAACGTGCCCGACTCTCTGTTCAATCTCGCAAAGCGAGTCAGCGCTCAGTATGTAGTCGTTGATCAGATTGGGGATCTTGCGCCTCTATATCTGCATCCGGTCATGCTGGCTCGGCGGGATGATTTCTGTGTGATTCCGGAGTTGTCTACGCCGAATGCCGCGATGGCGAAGATCGATGTCAATGGGCCGCGGCAGCCTCCGGGAACGCCTGAGAATTCTTTCAGGTCATGTCCGTTGGGGAATGCCGTGGGCAGGTGAAAGCGGAAACGTAAAATGTCGGTAGCAACTTCGAGAAAATCTTAGCGGCTCTTTCTACTTGGAACCAACTGCTGGATACTGCCGCGGATCGGACGGAATCGGAGCAGATCCACGCGGATACTACTGGCACAAGACAATCGACAGATGTCGTAGCTGGGAACAATAATTGTTTTGGTTTTGTTCTCTCGCAGTTCTGGTTTTTGGTTTTTAACCAAAAAAAACAGTTCCCACCGAGAGCATCTTGATATCTGTTTAGAGCGGTATCCGCGTAGGTCCGCTCCAATTCCGCGTCATCCGCGGCGGTATCCGCAGTTAGTTCCAACTCGAAGGAGCTGCTGAGATTTCTTAGATCTTCCCATCCATCACATCAGCATCAAACGCCGCCGTCCTGATCTTCCCTTCGAGCTTGACCTGCACCCATATCCTGTAGCGTCCCGGTTTCGGAAACGCATACGGGAATGAAACCTCCCCGACAGTAACCGGTGCATGCGACATCGAGCTCATTTCGGCCTCAGCGAGACGTGCGCCCAGTTTTCCACGAATCGTGTCTCCCGGCTCGCGCATCTCAAAAGCCATTTTCGACGCCATCGACACCGTACCCATCGGATGCAGGTGCACGAATACCGATCCATCACTGCGCGCAACTACGGCATGCGCCGGCATTCCCATGTATGGCTCGAGAAGCGCAGGAGAACCGTCCGACTTCCGAACAGTGAATTTCAGTGATGCGGGGGAGCCGGCTGTTATCGATCCCGACGAATTCCATTCAATCGTACCGACTGAATCCAGCTGCGCTGTCCGGGACTCACCCGCAGGTCCGCTGAACCAGGAATCATCGGGATTGCCCACCGCGGTGGGAGCTCCTGATGTTGCGCTAACATCCACAGTGCTCGTCAAGGTGTGAGTGAATCCACTCTCGTGAACGATATCCGCGAACACGCGGTACTTCCCGGGAGGAAGCGGCGGCATCGCGGATGAAAACGTCACCGAATCGCTCGTCGATGGATGCAAGTGCGCAAATGCGCCGAGATCGTCGCGAATCATGAACATGTGCATGATCTTGCCATGATCTTCGACGAGCGGAGTCCACGCACTCACCTCGCGCCGGTTGATCCACGCACTGTCACCGCGATGAACCCACGATGAATCGCGAATCGACACGTCGATAAACGCACTCCCGTTTCGCATCGCGATCGCGGACGACGATTCGAGCGGCTTGTACATGTTTCGCTCGTACGTTTTGTCCTCGGAATTCCACCACAGCCAGCCGCCGGTAAGCATGGTGATTCCGATTACCGTCGTGATCATCATTGCATTCCGCGCGCGACGCCGAAGATGCGGAGACGGAGTCTCGCCAGGATTCAGCGAACCTTCACGCACGGCTGCGCCGATGATCGTCACGAGACCAGCAAACAGGAAAATGCCCATCGCGCCGAGGGCGATTCCCATCGGCTTGTCCAGCTTGAGACGAGAGTACGCAACAACAACCACGGGCACTATCACACTGCCAGAACCTTTGGGGCCCGCAACGTTCACCGTCACGCTGTTCGAGCCGGTGCTCATGATCCACAGCTGACCGAGGAATGTCGCCGGCTCATCGGGAACTCGCTTCGTACTCTCGGGCGGCGGAGCGCCATCTGTCGCATCGAACTTGTTTGCCTGAATCGTCACTGTCTGCGGCACGTCGCCCGAAGCTCTCACATACACTCGCGCAACGCCGGGAACCACTCCTGCGGTTTGCACTTCGACAGTGACGTGATACGGCCCGGCCATTCCCTCGAACCACGCGTCGGGGCTGCCTACGTGCGCGCTGGCGACGAGGTAAATGATCGCAAGACCCGCAGTGCGCGCGAGTTGTCGAATCATCGCTTGATGCGCGACATACCCTTTCCCCACGCAAGGCCGATTCGGGAAGAGAGAACCGCGGTCACACCGGCAATCAGAATTCCAATGCCGAACTTCATCGCGCTCCAGTTACCGGCTGCATCGACGTCGAGATTCCAGTAGCGATGCTGCCACGGGCCTGCCCTGTTCGAGTAATCCCACTGATCGGCCGCAAAAAAGTAATTGCGCGCGTACGGCGACAGCAGGAAGTACGACCAGAACCAGTGAACAGCGAGCATGATCGCAACGAAACCACCACCGATCTTCAGTGCGAGAATCCAGTCGCTCTTTTCCTTCTTCCTCTCGAGCATGATGTCGACGAACGCCGCAGGAATCACGAGCAGAAGCGGAAATGCAGGCGGCACCATGTGCGTCACGGGATTGTATATCGGCGCGAGCTTGGGCGTTGCGGGAAACAGCTGCAACGTCCAGATCGAGAGCACCGAAATCATCATATAGATCGCTGCAATCCTCGTTGCCGGCCATGTCAGTCGCGATGCGCGTGCGAATGCAACGAGGAACACGGGAATCATCAAGCCGGTCGCCTTGTAGAACCGCGCCGAGTGCATCTGGTTCGCAAACGACGCATCCTCGGTGATCATCACCATTATCATCTGAATGATGATTGCCGCAGCAATTATGAAAACCCAGCCGAGTCGGCGCTTCGTCGCATCATCTTCGGCGCGATTCTGCGCGCCGACCGCCATCAGCATTGCACCGAGCTCGATACCAATCATTCCGGCGGCAAGGATCGCGTGCGGAGGGCTGATGATTTTCACATCGAGTCCGTACGCGTTGTGCCACCAGTTATCGAACGGGGCCGAAGTGATCATCATGATCGTGCCCCAGATGCACACCCACGCACCAAGCGGTGCCTGGAAGAAATTCCAGAACCTGACAGACTTGCCCCTGTCGGCTGGGGATCCGGCAAACGTAGTCCGGAGTGCGAGGTAGCCGCACGCTAAACCGGAGACCGTCGCTCCAATCTGCTCGATCACGTGCGGCGGCGACCAGAACGTGTCGCGGCCGATCGTGCGGTGCCACGAGATATCCCAGATGAGACCAAGGACAATCGAAGCCGATGCGAGAAGTACCGCGTATATCGGCCACTCATCAAACAGAACCCGGCTCGTCTCCCGCGTTTGTGCCGCGGACGGAGACGAGCCGGGTGTAATTGGAACTGTTACTGCCATCTACGCCTCTGCAGTGGGCAGATCAGCCCCGCCGGCGTCGCTCCGGGATTCTGACGCTGCCCTTTACGGTGTCATAGCGAATGCTTCCGCTGCCGTCGCGTTCCACCACAAAATCCCCAGCAACCCGGTCTACGTCAATGTTGCCGGAGCCGTCGTTTTCAACGCGCATCTCACCGCCTATATCCGAAACATCGATGTCGCCGGAGCCATCCTCATCCACGACGAAGTTTCCGGTCACGTCGCGTCCGCGAATGTTGCCGGATCCATCGTGCACACGAACGCTGCCTTCCACTCCCTGGATGGTGATGTTTCCGGATCCATCGCTGATCTCGACGTTGCCATGCGTGCCGCGAACGGTGATCTCGCCCGATCCATATTCGAGATCGAGCTTGCCGGTGTTGATGAACTCCGCTTCACCGCTGCCATCATCGACTTCCAGAGGAAGAGACGTCGGAACTTCGATAACGAGGTCGAGTGCCCTCTCATAGTCACCGAACTGCCAGCCGTTGCGGTCTTCCTTGATGTCCGCCTTGATGTAAACCTCGTCTCCACGTCGCTCGGCGATGAGCTTGATGTCGTCGAGAACGCTCTTGCGGCTTGCCTTGGCGGTGCCGCGAACGCGGACCTGATTGATGTCACGGCGGCCTTCGACTCTCAGCAGGCCTGCTGCCGCATCGATGCGAATGATTCTGGCGCCTGAAGTGCTCACTTCGGCGTTGCGCGGCGATGTATAGGTTTCGTAGGCGTGCGTGCGGCGGGGTATAAATGACGCTGCGACTATAAATAGGGCGGCGGCAGCGATGCGGAGACCGGTTCGAGCGCTGTTCATGGAACCTCCTGCGAGGGACATCAGTTGCTGATTTGACGGCGTAAGAGGAGATACGGTTTGAACACCGCCGGAAGTTTCACGGCGGCAAGGCTCTAGCGAAGCGCCTTCAGTATCGCCGGCTCCAGATTCTGTTTCCCGCCGAGCCCGGTGTATACGACCTTTCCGGTCTTGTCGAGCACTACTACATAGGAAGTAGCGGGCACGTCGTAGGCTTCAGTGGCCTCGCCAAACCCATCGTATACCGTCTCGTGCTTGTAGCCCTTTCGCGCGGCGTAAGTCTTTACCCTGTCGAGACTTTCGTTCACACTCACAGCGACCGCGAGGAATCGAACGCGCCCCGCATATTTTTTCTGGAGGGCCACGAGCGATGGCTCGAGCTCGCGGCAGTTCGGGCACCAGAATGCCCAGAACTCTATCAGCATGGGGCCTTTTCCGACGTAGGAGCCGATGTCGAAAGATTTTCCATCCAGAGTCTGCACCTTTGCGCCGGGCGCCTGCGTTCCCACGGCAATCCCGGATTCCTGGGCGGATACGGGCGAAGACGCAACAAGTGCTGCGATTCCCATAAATACTGCAAAGCGGCGTAGTGACATCGGATTCTAGAAGAGGAGCTGGCCCATTTTCACAAGGTAATACTCCGCAACGCCGATCATGATCAATCCAAAGGCGCGCTTTACCCAGACCATCCAGGCGCCGGCGCGCGGGAGACGCGTGAGCGTCCCGCTGAACAAGCCGACGAAGACCAGAAGGGCGCACATGCCGAGGGAGAAGCTCAGCAGGTAGAGGAATCCGAGGGCGGCTCGTTGAGTCGTAGTGACCCATGTCAGGACAGCGGCCATGACGGGCGCCCCGCATGGCGCCGCGACGAGACCGGATACCGCTCCCATCACGAATGCGCCCGACGCCCGCCCTGCCGTTCCGGCGGTCGAAGCACGCTGAACAAGCGACGCCGGCAGCCGGACCGGGATTACATCCAGCATTGCGAGGGCGGCGAGCATGAGGATGTTCGCCATCAGGAAGTACAGCCACGGATTGGTACTTACCGTTCCGAAAATCGTCCCCGTGATTCCAGCGACGACGCCCAGTGTCGCGTAGACAATCGCGAGGCCGGCGACATACGCCAGGGTGAGCAGAATGACTCTCGATCGCGGCGGGCGCGATTCGCCGACCGATTGACCACCGACGATTGCCGCCGTGATTGGAATCATTGGATAAATGCAGGGCGTCAGGCTCGTCAGGACTCCCGCCAAAAAAAGGAGTCCGACTGCGAGAACAGGGCTGCTCGAGAGCTGTGCGGGAATCGACGAGAAATCCATAGACGGTGAAAAGCTAACGCCTGGCGGGCGTCCGGCTCGTCGGGCTCATAGATTTGTCGCCTCATGACAAGATCATTTCGCTCGCTCGCGGCGTTTGTGACAGCAACAGTCGCATCTGCATTTTCGCCTGCACTGGCGCATGCGCAGAATCAGCTGGCCGGACTCGACAGTTACATCGAGTCGGCCATGAAAGACTGGAAGATTCCCGGTCTTGCGGTTGGCATCGTGAAGAACGATTCCGTCGTCTATCTGAAAGGGTTCGGCGTCCGAACGCTCGGGCGTCCTGAGAAGGTAGATCCGCACACGCTGTTCGCGATTGCGTCGGACACCAAGGCCTTCACCGGCGTGCTGATGGCGATGCTGGCGGACGAAGGAAAAATCCGGTGGGATGCTCCGCTAACCACGTATCTGCCGACAATAAAATTCGGCGATGATTTTCTGACTCGCGAGCTCACCGTTCGCGACGCGATGACACACCGCAGTGGTCTCGCGCGGGCGGATCTATTGTGGACCGCGGGGTGGACGTACGACCGCAGCGAGCTTCTCCGCCGCCTGCGGTTTCTCAAGCCGTCGTGGAGTCTCAGGACCCGGTACGGATACAGCAATCTCATGTACCTCGCTGCGGGACAGGCGGCGGCTGCAGCGACAGGCAAATCGTGGGACGACCTCGTCCGCGAGCGGATTTTTCTTCCGCTCGGCATGACGGAATCGAATACGAGCGTGACGCTGCTGGCTTCGCTTGGAAATGTTGCATCTCCACACAGCGAGGTCGATGGAAGGATCCAGATCGTCCCATATACCAACATCGATGCAGCGGCGTCGGCTGGAGCGATCAATTCGAACATCACGGACATGACGAAGTGGGTGCGCTTTCAGCTCGACAGCGGCCGCGTCAATGGAAAGCGCCTCGTGAGCAAGAGGAATTTCGTCGAGACGCACATGCCGCAGACGGTGATGCGCATCGACTCGACATATCGAGCATTTAATCCATTCACCCACGTGCGCAGCTATGCATTCGGGTGGAACGTCATGGACTACCGCGGGCGCGAGATGTTGTCACATGCGGGGAATCTCGCCGGGATGAACGCGATGGTCGGTCTTCTGCCCGAGGAACGCGCCGGGGTGGTCGTGCTGACTAATCTCGATGGCAATGCACTTCGCGAATCCATCATGTACAAGGTGTTCGACTTGTTTCTTGGCGCGCCATCGCGCGATTGGAGCAGGATATCCCTGATCGAGAAAGCGTCATTCGACTCGATTGACGCAAAGGACCGGCGCGAGGCCGAAGCGAAGCGGGTCAAGGGAACGCGCCCTTCACTTTCGCTCGACGGCTATACAGGCGTATATGCCGACAGTCTTTACGGAACGGCGCAGGTACGCGTGGAGAACGGGCACCTGGTGCTGGATCTCGCGCCGAAAATGGTAGGAGACATGGAGCACTGGCATTACGATACTTTCAAGGTAGTCTGGCGGGATCATCGCGACGGAACCAACCTGGTGACGTTTGCGCTCGACATGGACGGAAAGGTCGACACGATGACAACCGATATTGGTGGACCACCTGAAGAAATGCTGCGCATGAAGCGCGCAGGTGATCTTCAAGCTCGAACCTCTACGACGGGTCAATGACAGCAGTGAACGCAAAAGGCGGATCGATGCGCGCCGGGAAAGCCGCAGCGAGAACAGCCGACTCAGGCGCCGGATACGAGCCCTCTTATAAAGCAGCCGCAATCGCGGCGCTTCTCGTGTTCATCCTCTATTACATCACGCTTTCTCCATCCGCGTGGATGTGGGACACGGGTGAATACATGGCAGCCGCAAAGGTTCTCGGCCTGCCGCACCCGCCGGGTAATCCGTTCTTCATGCTCGTCGCGCACGTGTTCGGCGATCTTCCGCTTCCAGGGGGATATGCGCAGCGCATCAACACGATGGCGGCGCTCGCGAGCGCGATCTCGGCCGGGTTCTGGTTCCTCGTTACCGAGAGAGTTCTTTCCGGATGGCTTCCAAAGAGCTGGCAGAGACTGACCGGCGCTGCGCTCGCGACGCTCATTGGCGCGACTGCATTTACCGTGTGGAATCAGAGCGTGGTGAACGAGAAGGTGTACACGATGACACTTTTCTTCTTCACTGCTGTGTCATGGCTGATGATCTCCTGGACCGACGATCCTGAAGGTCCCAGGGCTGGAAAGAAACTTCTTCTCGTGGCGTATCTCCTCGGACTCGGCTACGCGAATCACCCCGCAGGATTTCTCGCGATGCCCGCCGTTGGCGTTGCGATTCTCGTAAAGAGATGGCAGACGTTCCTCGACTGGCGTCTCATCATCAAGGCGGTTCTGGTACTCTGCCTTGGACTTACCCCTTTCATCTACGAGCCGATAAGAGCTGCGTATTTCCCGCCGCTCAACGAGGGCGAGCCGACGGCGTGCGTGACGAAGATCGAAGCATCGTGCACCTTCAGCGACCTCACCAAGCAGCGACTGATGGACAACATCAATCGCGAGCAATACGGAAAGAAGCTTGCGCGCGGCGCGCCGTATTCAGCGCAGGTGGGAATGTGGTGGCTCTACTTCAAGTGGCAGTGGGTGCGCGATGCATACAACGAGAGCCCTGCGCTTCAGGCGGTTCTCGCTGTTGCCTTCCTCTCGCTCGGATTGCTGGGAGGATACGTTCACTACACGAGGGACAAGCGAACATTCTGGTATTTCGGGCCGCTCATGTTCACACTGACGCTGGCCCTGATTTACTACATGAACTTCAAGTACGGATGGTCTCAGGCCCCGGAGCTCGGCAGTAATGTCGATCGCGAGGTCCGCGACCGGGACTACTTCTACATATGGAGCTTCTCAGCATGGGGAGTGTGGGCTGCGCTCGGCCTGATGTATGTATGGCAATCGATCGCGGAGCTGCTGGACAGGGATCCTGAAGAAGAGAAGGATGCAGCGGGATACGCGACACGAAGATCGTGGATGCTTGCGACTCCCGTGCTGCTGATTGCATTCGTTCCGCTTGTTGCAAACTGGAACTATGCATCGCATCGCGGCGATACCTTCGCTGCAGACTGGGGTGCAGACATGCTGAACTCAGTCGAGCCGTATGGGATCATCATTACGAACGGCGACAACGACACCTTCCCTCTCTGGTACGCGCAGGAGGTGGAGGGTATTCGCCAGGATGTTCTGGTACTCGTCACATCGTATCTCAACACCGACTGGTTCGTTCGTCAGATCATTCGACGCCCGGTGCGTGAGTACGACGCGGCGAAAGGCCCGGCGATCTATCGCAACAAGGTCTGGCCAAAGCCCAAAGGTCCGCCGCTCAACTGGACATTCGAGCAGGCGGATGCGATGGGCGAAGTCATGGAGGTTCGCGAGCCGCAGGTGTTCAAGCACGGCGACATCGTTGCAACGATTCCTGCGGGATATCTGACACGCGACCAGATAGTGACGCTGTCGATGATCAAGGATGCCTATCCCGCGCGCCCAATTTATTTCTCGACTGGGTCATACCAGAACGCACTTGGTCTTGCGAAGTATTCGCTGCGCCAGGGACTTGTAGAGAAGCTTGTCGATCATCCGATCGTACCGAACAAGGACACGGTGCAGGTCGGCGATGGTTATCTCGACGTTCCCACTACGCACGCGCTGTGGACACAGGTCTACAAGGGACCAAAGGAGATCGTGGACATCGGCAACTGGTTCGATCGCGCCTCGTTTGGAATTCCGTACACTTATACGGTCACCGGTTACATACTTTCCGAGGCATTGAAAGGAACCGGGCGCCCGGCCGAAGCGTCAGCAGTCCTGAAGCAGGTTACGGATATCGCGAGGGCGGCGCGGTTGACGGACGTTCTTACGTCGCTGGGAGCTGATCGGTAGAGGGAATACGTTGGTCTTCGGATTTAACGAAGACCAACGTATTCCCTCTAGCTTATCGAGACAAAATCTCCTCGAAAAGAGAAATTGCTCGAGGATCACCGCTCTGCCCAAGCCAGAACAGAGCTGATTTCCGAACTTCCGGATCCTTGTTGTTGCGCGCTACCTGAATGAGTGCAGGAACTGATTCGTCTTTCCTGCGCTGCGAAAGAGCGAACACGGCCTGCTTTCTCACTTCTGAATCTTCGCTCTCCCGTCCCTTCCCATAATGATCGGGAGCCACGACATCGCCGGCGGCCTGGCCAACCCAGAACACTGCCTGCCGCCTCGTCGATGAGTAAACGCTCTCATCACGCGCAAGCTTGATAAGAGCAGGCCAGACATTCACGCTGTCAGCGAGCGTAATCGGCAGAATGGCTTGCTCGCCGACTTTGCTTTTCTCGTTCGATGCAAGAGAGAGGAGATATCCCGTCGCATCTCTCACGGAAAGATTGCCGAGGTCGACGACTTCATTCGTTGCCGAACGCCATTGACCACCGACGTAAGTGCGCAGTTTCTCGATGCGTCCGCCGTTCACGTTCAAAACAACGCGTACCGGACTGCGGCTGCACTCCTCATCGTAGGACACGTCGGGAGAATTATCCGACCCCCAGTTCATCCGTACGTTGTTGCCACGCGAGATCGAGTTGCCGTATCCGCAAATGTCGGGGCGCGATGCAAAAGTGAAGCGAACTTTTCCGTTCCTTACGTTCGCAACGCGGCTTGCTATCGACTGTGCTTCAGCGTCACGCGATACAAAGCTCGCGACGACGACAAAGGCAAGGATTGATGTCTTTTTCATTCTTCACCTCAGCGTGTGATGATATCGGTGAGGAACGATGCGACGCGCGGATCCTTTGACTGGCCGAGCCAGAACATCGCCTTGCGGCGCATCTCGCGGTCGGGGTCATTGCGCGCAATCGACATCAGCTTGTCGAGCGCACTGCGGTCGCGGCGCTGCGACAGAACGAAGATCATCTGATCCTTCATCTCACGCTCGCGCATGTTGTCGTACATCGAGACAAGGCTCTCAGAGCTGTTGCCGCTCTGCCCCGCCCAGAACAACGCCTTCTTCCGCATCTCCATGGGCTCTCCTGAATTCGACGCGAGATCGACGAGCCACTTCATGCTCTGCTCGTCCTTTTGCTGCGACATCGCGAAGATCACCTTGTCCTTCAGGTCCTGGCTTTCAAGGCGCGCATACAGTCCGCGCAGATAATTGAAGCGCTCCGTTCCCTTTCTTTGCCCAAGCCAGAAGATGGCCTTTCCGCGAAGATCTTCGGGCGCGTTGCTATCCTCGGCATATGAGCGAAGGATTCCAAAGCCGCGGCCGCTCCGATGCTGGGACAATGCAAAGATCGCCTTGTCGCGGATGTCGTTGTTGCGCGACGATTTGAGAATGTTCTCGAGCAGGTCGACAGCGCGGTCGTCTTCCTGCTGGCCGAGCCAGAACACTGCCTGGTCGCGCGCTTCTCTGTCGCGCGAATCGTTGCGTGCGAGATCGTACAACCGCTGCGTCACATTGACACTGTCTGCGAGCGTTGCAGGAAACACCGCCTTGCGCGCGCCTCTTCCGTTGCCTGATTCCGCGAGAGCGAACAGGTAATCGACCACCTCACGAGCTGACACAGCGCCGATGTCGGTAGCACTTGAATTCGCGCGCCATCGGCCGCCAATGGATGCGCGAATGTCATCGATCTGGCCGCCGCTCTTAGTGATCACAAGCCGAACCGGGCCACGACTGCATGAATCGTCATACGATACGTCTTCATTGCGATCGCTCGACGACCAGTTGCGCCCGGTATTCCTTTGCTCGTCGTAATTGTTGCTGATTCCATTTCCCCAGCCGCACAGGTCAGGACGCGATGCGTACGTCATCCGCACTTTTCCATCGCGCACTGCGTTGACGCGACTGGCGATTGATTGCGCCCTGGACTGGCCGGGCAGCAGGCACGCCGTCACAACAAGCGCGCCTGCAACGATGGAGCTTCTCGAGATATTCATCACGCTCTCCTAGCGGTTGATCATGTCGACGAGGAACTGCTGAACTCGCGGGTCGCGTGACTGGCCGAGCCAGAAGATTGCTTTCTTGCGCAGCTCCGGATTCTTGTCGTTCTTCGCGATATCCATCAGCTTGTCCACCGCACGCGGGTTGTTGCCCCGCTGCGAGAGAACGAAGATCACCTGCTCGCGCATCTCCTGATCGGGGATCTGAGTGTAGAAGGGAATGATCTCATCGACTCCCACTCCACTCTGTCCCGCCCAGAAAAGCGCCTTCTTGCGAAGCTCGATGTCCTCTTTGCCATTGGCAGCGATCTGCATCAGCCATTTCTCGTTGCCCATGTTGCGACGCTGAGAGAGCGAGAAGAGAACTTTGTCCTTGAGCTCGTCACTGTTCAGCCGGCCGTACAGTGCGCGAAGGAAATCGTTGTTTTCCTGGGAATTGCGCTGGCCGAGCCAGAAGATTGCCTGCTCGCGAAGCTCACCCGGTGCGCCATCGCGTCCGGCGAGATCGCGCAGGATCGCGCTTCCGCGTCCGCTTCTATGCTGCGAGAGTGCGAACAGCGCCTTTTTCTGAAGCTCCTCGTCCTTCGAGGTTTTGAGAATGTCCTCGAGCATGTCCACTGCGCGCTCGTCACGCACCTGCGACAGCCAGAACACTGCCTGCTGGCGCACTTCACTGTCCGGATCGTTGCGCGCGGTTGAGAGCAGGATGTCCGCAGCATCCGACGTGTTCTTCTGCGATACGAGGAACACTGCCTTTCTGCGAAGTCCGTTCGAGCACGCATCGCGACGCTGTAGCACCTGCTTGAGAATCGGCATTGCACGATCGGCGTCCATCTGAAGAAGCGCATTGAGTGCAGCTATGCGCTCATCGTTCTCGTCATTCTCGTCCGGGCAGCCCGCACTCGAGGAGCGTGAGGATCCACGCTCTGCACGAGCTGCGTCGCGCTCTGCTTTTCCGATCTCGGAAGCAGCCTTCGTCACTTCGGCGGCGCATGCTTCATCGCCCTGTTTTGCAAGCTCGCCGCAGATTCTCGTGCGCAGCGACGCCGGCTCGCCTTTGGCGAAATCGGGATACTTCGTCTTGAGGTTGTCGAGAACCTTGCGCGCGCTCTTGAGGCGCTCTGCTCCACCCTGACGGTAGAGCGAGAAGGCCTGGTAGTACATCGCCTGATCCGCGACGGAAGAGTTGGGATATTGCGAAGCAATTCTCTGGAAGAGACTTGCCGCACCACTGTAATCGCCCCGGCTCATTGCATCGCGTGCTGCACGATACAGGGAGTCCGCTGCGTCCTGTTTTACTTCAACTGCAATTGCCTTGGGGGCGCGAGCTCGGCTCGGCGAATCGTTGACGGGTCCACCCGCGAATGCTGCGGTGACCACGACGAGTGCGAGTACTTTCATCTATCTCTCCAGAATTGCTCTTGCCTCGCCCGCGGGAATCGCGGTGCGCAGGCGTGTAATGACCTGACCGTTTTGTATCGAACCCTGAATCAGCTCGCGATCCGTCGCTGCAGCGTTGGGCGAGAGCTGTACTATCTGCGCCAGAACCATCTCCAGATCCTGGAGCAGCTTTGCGCGCCGCGGATCGTCACCCGCGGGTGAATCGAGGAGCAGGCGAGTATTCGAAAGAAGGCCTTTCGCCCAGTCCGCGAAGTTTCTGTCCATCCTCTGGTCCTTTGACTCGAGGGCGAACGACGTGAGTAAAGCTTCGGCATCGGCGAGATGCCGGAGTGTTGCGACCTGATACACACCGCTGGTCTGCGGCTGCGACAGCTTGTTGTTGACCGGCGTCAGCGGCTTGGTGCCCTTGAAGACCGGATTGTTCCTGATCTCCTGCTGGGAACGCGGCGGATTCTGGGTTTGCGAGATATCGCTGCTGCCGGTGCTTTCGGCCGGAGCCGGAGCTGATCCACCGGGCTCATCGTT
>DATEDH010000099.1:0-7720 GCA_035281765.1 Gemmatimonadaceae bacterium | reverse complement strand
CCAGAACGACATGAGCTACAGCGTGTTCATGAACGGTCTCAAGCAGGCCGGGATCGAAATCGATCGCAAGGTGCTGTCGGACCTCGCAATCAACGATGCCGCAGCTTTTGGAGTACTCGCCGAAAAAGCCCGCGCCGCGCTCAACGCAGCCTGATTTTTTCAAGGCAACTAAAAGGCGGCTCCGGGAACAGATAAGTTTCCGGAGCCGCCTTTTTTATACTCAATCACGATGACACGCGAAGAAATCCTGTCAGCGCTCGACGAAGTCCAAGCCATGCTGATTGCTGCAGAAATGCAGCAAACGCGAGAGGCGGTGGAGCAAGCGCGCAATGAAATATTTGGGCGGAAGAATGGGAGGCTTACTCAGCTTTCCAAGCTTCTTGCGTCCCTGCAACCCGAGGATCGAAAAATTGTCGGCGCTCGCCTCAACAGTCTGAAGGTCGAGGGCGAAGGTAAGCTTGAAGCGAAGCTTCAACAATTTGGACAGGAAACCGTAGCGCCCGCTCTCGATCTTACGATGCCCGCGCGCCGTCAATGGAAAGGCGGGCGGCATCCTGTAACTGTCGTGATCGACGAGATCGAAGAGATTTTCCGCGAGCTCGGATTCACCATCGCGCTCGGCCCTGAGGCGGAAACCGACTGGTACAACTTCGGCGCGCTGAATTTTCCAAGTGATCATCCCGCGATGGACATGCACGACACGCTCTATCTGAGCGATGGAGTGCTCCTTCGCACGCATACATCTCCGGTCCAGATCCGAACACTGCAGAGCTACGCTCCGCCGATTCGCATTCTCGCGCCGGGGAATGTGTATCGCCGCGATTTCTTCGATGCCTCACACGCGCCGATGTTCTCGCAGATCGAAGGTCTGTCAGTCGATGAAGGCATAAGCTTCGTCGATCTCAAGGCAACTCTCACGCAATTCGCGAATCGCTTCTTCGGAAAAACAAAGACGCGATTCCGTCCGAGCTATTTCCCGTTCACCGAACCGTCGGCAGAGATGGATGTCGAATGCCAGATCTGTCACGGCTCGGGCTGCGCAAGCTGCAAAAACACCGGCTGGATGGAGATACTCGGCTCAGGCATGGTGCATCCCAACGTTCTCACTGCTGCAGGAGTTGATTCGGAGCGATACACCGGATGGGCGTTCGGCATGGGGCCCGCCCGCATTGCAATGCAGCGTTATCAGCTTCCCGATATCCGGCTCATGTACGATTCAGACATGAGATTCCTCGAGCAGGTGGCGCAATGAACGCGTCATATCAGTGGCTCAAGGATTTCGTCGATATCGAGCTGTCGCCGTCCGCACTCGCAGAAGTGCTGACGATGCGCTGCGCGACAGTCGACGAAGTAGTTGCATTGCGCAACGACCTCTCGGATATCGTAATCGGACGCGTGATTGAAGCAGGGCGTCATCCGAACTCCGATCATCTCTGGGTTACAAAGGTCGACGCAGGGAAGGGTGTGCTTCACGATGTTGTATGCGGAGCACCGAACGTAACAGTCGGCATTTTGTATCCCTTTGCTCCTGTTGGCGCGACGCTTCCTGGCGGACTCAAGATCGAAAAGAGAAAAATCCGCGGGGAAGTTTCCGAGGGAATGCTGTGCTCGGCGCGCGAGCTCGGGCTTGGCACTGATCATCAGGGAATTCTCGCGCTCGACGTTCAGGCGTCACCGGGCGACCGCTTTCTGGATGTGATGCCAGTCGGTGACACGCGCATTGTGATCGATGTCTTGCCCAACAGGCCTGACCTGTTGTCGCACGAAGGCCTTGCGCGCGAGATCGCTGCAGCGACTGGAAGGCAGCTCCATCGACCGCATCATCCTCCGGCAACGCTCCACAAATCGCCGGAGGTCAAAGACGTTCCGACGATCGATGTAACTGTCGAGGATACCGACGGCTGTCCGCGATACATGACCGCAATCGTGCGCGGTGTGAAAGTCGGCCCGAGTCCCGATTGGATCGCATCACGTATCGAGGCAGCGGGAGCACGCTCGATCAGCAACATCGTGGATGTCACGAACTACATGCTGCATGGCTTCGGCCAGCCGATGCATGCGTTCGACCTTCGAAAGATCGAGGGAGAAAAAATCATCGTGCGCCGTGCGCGCGCTGGTGAAAAGATCACGACTCTCGATGGTGTCGATCGTGTGCTCGACGACTCGATGATGGTCATTGCCGATGCACATCATGCGACCGCGATCGCCGGGGTCATTGGCGGCAAGGGAAGCGAAGTTACGGACGAGACAACGGACATTCTGCTCGAGGTTGCGGCATTCAATCCGCAGCGCGTTCGCGCAACGCGCCGCAAGCTCGGTATCTCGACAGACGCGAGCTACAGATTCGAGCGAGGCGTCGATCAGGCAGCAATTCCCGATCTGCTCAATTACGCCGTCGAGCTGATCACGCGAGTCGCAGGTGGTGTAGTTCCTGGCGATCCCACGGATACGCACGAGCCGTATACTCCGCCCGGCGCAATTCGACTTCGCATCTCGCGAGTGGAGCG
Source organism: Gemmatimonadaceae bacterium (assembly GCA_035281765.1). Lineage (GTDB taxonomy): Bacteria > Gemmatimonadota > Gemmatimonadetes > Gemmatimonadales > Gemmatimonadaceae > UBA4720. The sequence continues at coordinate 5,213 of DATEDH010000099.1, read as the reverse complement.
GCTCCTCGGCGAAAAAATCGGCGCTGATGAAATCGAGAAGTATCTGACGAGCATAGGTTTTGTCGTGAACCGGGATCTCGATTCAGATCAGCTGCTCGTTACGCCGCCGTCGTTCCGCGCGGATGTTGTTGCTGAGGCCGAGGTAATCGAGGAGATCGCGCGGCTGCACGGTTACGAGAATGTCTCGTCGGAGATCCGCGCGTTCCGCCCGGGGACAGTTCCCGATGCGCCAATGCACATTCTCTCGCGACGCGTGCGCGAGCGACTCATCGCGCTCGGCCTTCTCGAATCGCGGCCGATGCCGTTCGTGCGCACCGGTGACGACAGTCATCGCGTACGAAATCCTCTCGCGGAGGACGAGGCGTATCTCCGCACGAGCGTGATCGACACGCTCGGGCGCCGCGCCGAATACAACTTCGCGCACATGCAACGTAACGTGCGGCTGTTCGAGATTGGAACAGTATTTACGGCTGCGCGGAATCCTGACACAGGAGCGCCCGCAGAAAGAATTCACGCCGCAGCGGTGATTGCCGGCGACCGGCGTCCGAGACATTTCACAGAGCCGCAGCCACCGCACTTCGACGAGTGGGACGCGAAGGCTCTCGCCGAAGCAATTGTTGACGCTGCGTGGCCGGGTGCCGCGGTTTCGCTCGATGCCTCAGTGGGTGAGGTGTTGTGGAATGTGTCAGTTAATGGAAATGCAGTGGGCACAGTCACGCGCGTAAGTGTGGATGCTCCGGTGTGGGCATCGCCGGTTTACGGAGTGGAGATCGATCTCGATGCGATTCCGTTCGTTACGGCAACGCGCGGATACCGCGCGATTCCAAACATGCCGGCGATGGAAGTGGATCTCGCGCTTATCGTTCCCAATGCGATTACTTCTGATCAGGTGGCGAGCTCAATTCGTGGATCCGCCGGCGACCTGCTTGAATCGCTCGAGGTTTTCGATGAATTCAAGGGGAAAGGCATTCCGGAAGACACACGAAGCCTCGCCTGGAGATTGACCTTCAGGCATCCGGAGCGCACACTACGCGACCGGGAAATTCAGGGCCGGACAGCGAAAATTCTAAGTACTCTCGAGGCAGCACTTGGCGTCAAACAGCGATCGTCCTGATCTGGAGGCATTTCACGAGCTACAACAGCTCGTCAGGCATCTTGGTGACGAGCTCGCGGCATTTCGCCGCCGCGCGCTTCAGGCGGAAGCGCGTGTAAAGGCGCTCGAGGGATCGCCAGGCGCCCCTCGCGCAACACCTGAGCGGATCGAGAGACTCGAAACGGAAAACGCCGATCTCAAGCGACGGCTCGAAGCGGCTCGCGCCAGAACGCGGCAGGTACTGGATCGTGTGAGATTCCTGAGGCAGCAGCACGAAGGAGCAACGCGATGACGCGCAAGAATGTGGTGAACGTCACAATCCAGGGCGCCGAGTACACGCTCAGGACCGAGACTACGCCGGACCATGCGAGAGCGGTGGCGGAGTACGTCGATCAGGTCATCGGCGAGACTATGGAATCAGGCGCGCGTATCGAAAGCCACAAGGCTGCCATACTGGCGGCGTTGCGCATCGCGGGCGAGCTGTTCGAATCCCGTGCGAGAAGCGACATGCTGGCTGAGGAAATGGCATCCCTGAGTGACGAAATCCGGCCGTGGCTCCCCCCCGCGAAGCGTAACAGCTAGTTTATAAACCGGATACGCGACGACATATCGGCGCGATTAAGGGGCCGCCTGTGGCTTAGCCGCGGGCCTGCATAGATATCAAATGACTGATACGGCGATACTCGCCGCAGTTGGCGCTTTATCGTTTTTAGTTGCCGCTGCGGTCTTTTTTGTTTTTGGAAAACGCGCTGGTGCCGGTGCTGAGCTTGCGCGTCAGGCGCAGGCCAAGGCGACTGCGGAAGAGACCGCGCGCCGGATTCTCGAAGACGCCGCCCGCGAAGCGGATTCGCTCCGCAAGACCGCTGTTCTTTCCGGAAAGGAAGAGCTGATCGGTCTGCGTGAAGAGTGGGAGCTCGAAGCCCGCAAGCGCCGCGAAGAAATAGAAGCCGAAGAGCGTCGCGTACAGGAGCGCGACACTTTACTCAACCGCAAATACGACCTGCTGGAGCAGCGCGAAAAGGACGCTGCATCGAAGGCCGCCGATGTCGGGCGAAGGCAGGATGCGCTTCATTCGCGTGAGCAGGAGCTCGACCGGTTGATGGCCGACGAGCGCCGTCGCCTGGAGCAGCTTGCAGGATTGTCTGCCGCGGAGGCGAAAGCGGAGCTCGTGCAGCGCCTCGCGGATGAGGCTCAGGCGGACGCCGCGAACCGCATTCGCGACATTCGGGAAACCGCGCGCCGCAACGCTGATCGCGAAGCAAAAAAAATCATCGCGCTTGCAATCCAGCGAATAGCGGCTGAGCAGACTGCGGAGACGACTGTGTCAGCCGTCGCACTGCCGAACGATGAGATGAAAGGCCGAATCATCGGCCGCGAAGGCCGCAACATCCGCGCATTCGAGCTCGCGACCGGCGTCGACGTGATCATCGACGATACTCCCGATACTGTAGTAGTCTCGGGCTTCGATCCTGTTCGCCGCGAAGTTGCGCGTCTCTCACTTGAGAAGCTTGTCGCCGATGGGCGAATCCATCCCGGGCGCATCGAGGAAGTGGTTGCGAAGTCGCGCGAGGAAGTCGATGCGGGAATCATCGACACCGGTGAGCGCGCTGCGTACGCCAGCGGCGTTCATGGACTGCATCAGGAGCTCATCAAGCTGATCGGCCGCATGCGATGGCGCACGAGCTATGGGCAGAACATCCTGCATCACTCTCAGGAAGTCGCGTGGCTCGCGGGAATCATGGCTGCCGAGCTCGGGCTGGACGTGGCGATGGCCCGCCGCGGCGCGTTGCTTCACGACATCGGCAAAGTTCTCACGCACGAGCACGAGGGCACACACGTACAGCTCGGCGTAGAGATGGCAACGCGATACGGCGAGCATCCGCTCGTCATTAATTGTATTGCCGCTCACCACGACGATGTTCCGCACGAGAGCGAGATCTCGGTGCTGGTGCAGGCTGCCGACGCGATTTCAGGGTCGCGTCCGGGTGCACGGCGTGAAGCGTTCGAGACATATGTAAAGCGACTCGAAGGACTCGAGCGAATCGCGTCGAGCTATCGCGGAGTCGAAAAAGTTTTTGCGATCCAGGCGGGACGCGAGGTTCGCGTCATCGTTACACCAGAGGATGTCGATGATGCGCGAATGACCACGCTCAGCGAGGAAATTGCGCGCCGCATCGAGGCGGAGCTTCAGTATCCGGGGCAGATCAAGATCGTTCTGATCCGCGAAACGCGCGCGGTGGACTTTGCCCGCTGAGCTCATCGATGGCGTAGCGATCGCCCGTTCGATCAGGGAAGAGGCAGCAGCAGAAACTTCGAAACTGATCGAGCGCGGGGTTCGCCCCGGACTCGCTGTTGTCCTCGTTGGAGACGACCCCGCGAGCGCGGTTTACGTCCGTGCGAAAGGAAAAGCGTGCGACGAGGCGGGAATGCACAGCATCACGATCACGCTTCCCGCGAGCACATCTCAATCAGAGCTGCTCGCCACGGTCAATGCGCTCAACTCTGACCGGCTCGTGCACGGAATCCTGGTGCAGATGCCGCTCCCGTCACATCTCGATGCTGACGGGGTGATTCGAGCGATCGATCCACGCAAGGATGTCGACGGATTCCATCCGGTGAATGTCGGCAAGCTGCTGATAGGGGAGCGCGACGGTTTTGTCTCGTGCACTCCAGCCGGAATTCAGGAGATGCTGAAAAGATCGGGCGTCCGGACAAATGGCGCGGAATGCGTGATCGTTGGGCGCAGCAATATTGTCGGAAAGCCCATGGCTGCGCTCCTCGTTCAGGACAACCCAGGGGCCAACTGCACAGTGACAGTATGTCACCGGCATACAAAAGATCTCGGGTTTCACACGCGGAGAGCAGACATTGTGATCGCTGCGGCGGGACGTGCCGCGCTCATAACGGGTGACATGTTGAAGGAAGGATCAGTCGTGATCGACGTTGGAATGAATCGTGTTCCCGATGACACGGCGCCGAGGCGTTATCGTCTTGTCGGCGATGTGGATTTCGAGTCCGCGCGCGAAGTCGCGTCGAAGATTACGCCTGTTCCAGGCGGAGTCGGTCCGATGACAATCGCGATGCTTCTCTCGAATACGGTCAAGGCCGCAGGCCTTTTCGCGTCGTGACGTACGGCCGTTATTCCGATCACGGGAGTCATTCGCGACGGGGAAGAATCGAGCCCGTCGATCTGCCCGGTGCTTCGCGCGATTCAGCCCTTTCCGTTTCCGAGCTCAACGATCGAACGCGCGATCTGGTAGACCAGGCTTACGGTGTATTCTGGGTTCGCGGCGAAGTCGTGGACTTCAAGCGCTACAAGAGCGGACACTGGTACTTCTGTCTGCGCGATCATAACTCGCAGATGCAATGCGTTGTCTGGCAGAGTGATCAGTGGAGAATTCCCGCGCCGCCCGATGAAGGGATGGAAGTCATCGCGCAGGCGCGAATGAATTTCTATCCTGCAAAGGGGACGCTGCAGCTTCGCATCGGACGAATGGAAGCAGCAGGTGATGGACTCTGGCGCAAGGCGATCGAGATGACGATCGCGAAGCTCAAGGAAGAAGGGCTGATGGCGCCCGAGAAGAAGCGCGAGCTTCCGCGTTATCCAAAATGTGTTGGTGTCGTGACGAGCACGAGCGGTGCTGCACTTCGAGACATCATTGCAGTCGCGCATCGTCGCCGACCCGGAATGGAGCTGGTTGTAGCCGGCGCATCGGTGCAGGGCGAGACCGCGCCGCGAGAGATCTGTCGCGCGCTCAACATGATCATGAAGTGGGGATGCGCGGACGTCTTGATCATTGGCCGCGGAGGTGGATCACGCGAGGACCTGCACGCATTCAACGATGAGCGCGTTGCTCGCGCGCTGGCGCGCTCACCGATTCCGACGATTTCCGCAGTTGGTCACGAAGTCGACACGACCGTCTGCGATCTGGTTGCGGATGTTCGCGCCGCGACTCCGTCGGTTGCGGCGGAGCGGGCGATTCCGGCGCTTGCAGATATGGCCGATGCACTGCGGTCCCGTCATCGGCGATTGACTCATGTAATTCAGCGGCGCGGCGAATCTGCTGTCATGGATTTGCGGACTACTGCTCGCGATCTCCGCCTTGCGTCGATGCGCGCT
>DATEDH010000098.1:0-6432 GCA_035281765.1 Gemmatimonadaceae bacterium | reverse complement strand
ACCCAGCCCTTTACCCGGACATTCTGGCCGGCATGAGGGCTGAGGTCTGCTATTCGTACGTATGGGGGAGTCATTGATCTCGGGTTCGGCAAGGCGGGTCGGCGGCAAGCTAGGACGCGCCGTTAGGAGTGTCAACGGCGCATGAAACTGCGTACGCGACTGGGGCTGGGCATCGTCTCCATCACGATCGTTCTGCTCGTGCCCCTCATACTCGCCCTGCGGTCACTCGAGGCGGTGCACACGCAGACCCGCCTGTTGCGTGACCAGGAATTTGCAGCGTCGCTCGTGCTTGGAAACCTCCGGGCGATCACGGACGATGTGAAGCGCACCGAGGACGCAGTTCTCCTTTCAAATAATGCGGAAACGTATCCGCGCATCAGGAGCCAGATAAACGCGCTCGCCAATACAGCTGCGCAGCTGGGCCGGTACATCGACAGACCAACGTCAACCGATCTTGGCGATGCAGTAACCGCGCTGCGGGCTGCGACCGAGGCGGAGATTCGGGCTCTCGAGGCCGACGCAACAAACACTGCAGACGAGATATCGAATCAGCGCAGCCGGCCGGCGATCATCTCGATCGACCGGATCATAGCGCGCACCGAGACACGCCTGCGCGATGAGACGCACGATCGGGTGCAGGGCGCCGCTGACGCGACAATCGACGCGCAAAGGACTGCGGCAGGGTCACTCGCAATCGCACTGCTTCTCGCCACGCTCATCGCGATATGGCTTACACGCTCGATCAGCCGCCCGGTGTTCGAGCTCGACAAGGGAATGAAAGCGGTTGCAGACGGAGACTTCACTCAGCGCCTGCCCCTGATGGAAAAGCGGTCGGATGAGTTCGGACGTCTCGCGAACAGCTATCACGGAATGACTGCACAGCTCGCGGAGCTCGATAAGCTCAAGGCGGAGTTCGTGTCGGTCGCTTCGCATGAGCTCAAGACGCCGATCAACGTCATCGTCGGATATCTCGAGCTGCTTCAGGAGAATATTTACGGAGAGCTCAATCCAAAGCAGCGCGAGATATGCGCCACGCTTGGGAAGCAGGCTCAAACGTTGACGCGTCTCGTTAAGCGACTTCTCGACATCAGCCGGTTCGAAGCGGGTGGCGGGAAGCTCGAGCGACGACAGGTCGATCTCGATCGGTTCCTGCATTCATTCGAGACATCGTTCCACGTGCTTGCACTTCAGCGCGAGATCAACTTCCGCGTAATCCGCGGGTCGAACGTTCCGTCTCACGTACTCTGGGACGAAGACCGCATCAACGAAGTACTCGGCAACCTGCTGTCGAATGCGTTCAAGTTCACTGACCGCGGCGGCACAGTGGAGCTGATCATCGAAGGATCCGAGAACGAAGTGTGTCTCTCGGTCCGCGACAGCGGAGTTGGAATAGCCGCTGAGCAGCTGCCGCACATCTTCGAGAAGTTCTTCCAGGCGAGCAATCAGGCGTATGCAGCGGCCAAGGGCACGGGACTCGGCCTCGCTATCGCGCGGGAAATCGTGGAGGCGCACGGCGGCTCGATCAAAGTCGAGAGCACGCTTGGCATGGGCACGACTTTTTCTATTAACCTTCCTGTGCGTGCGGCGATTACGCGTCGCACTCCGTTCCGGAGAACTCCCGTCGTCGAGGAAGTGGCTTGATCAAGCGCATCGCATTTCTAGTCGCAGCTGCATCGATCGTCGCGGCCTGCTCGCAGGGGAGCAAGGCTGCTGAGCCGCCTGCGCCCGACGACGGGTTCGCTGCCGCTGTAAGCGCTGCCGACAGGCGGGTGGAAGCCGGAGATTACTCCGGTGCCGATCGCATTCTCTCCGACTACGCGCTCAAGAACAAGAACACCGAGAACGGAATGGAGATCGCCTTTTTCCGCGCTCTCTACATGGTCGATCCAAATAACAAGAACGCGTCGATGGCAGAAGGCGTCCGTGCGCTCGACATTTACCTGAACACCAGCCACACCAAGCGCTTTCGACCCGAGGCGCTCGTCCTGCGGCGCACTGCACAAAGTGTCCTCGCGCTTCGCTCGAATGCCGCGCTGACGACGCGCACCTCCAAGAGCGACACCGTTTATGTGTCGCGCGAGGCAGAGATTGCAGAGCTAAAGGATCAGCTTGCAAAAGCAAACGCCGAGCTCGACCGCATCAAGAAGCGGCTGGCGAATCCCAAAAGCTGATCAGCCGACTCTGAACAACTGAAGCGCGCGTGAGTAGCGCTTGGAGAGCACTTCGCGAATTCCGGAGTGCTCTTTCTTTTTCAGCTCGGGATCGGCATCCAGAATCCGCATCGCGACATCCTGCGCCCTGACATTGAGATTCTCATCGCGAATCGGGTCCGCGATGCGATAACCTTCGTCACCGCTTTGCTCCTGACCGAAGAGATTGCCATATCCGCGAATCTCCATATCGGCTTTGGCAATCTCGAATCCATCCTCCGTCGCTTCGAATATTCGCAGCCGTTCGATGGAGTCGGGACCGACGTCGCCGAGCAGGATGCAATACGACGCTTCCGCACCGCGACCGACTCTCCCGCGAAGTTGATGAAGCTGTGACAATCCAAATCTCTCGGGATGCTCGATGAGCATCACCGTCGCGTTGGGCACATCGATGCCGACTTCGATCACTGTCGTAGCAATGAGCACGTCGATTTTACCATCGCGAAAGGCGCGCATTGTATCGTCGCGTTCCGCCGGCGGAATGCGCCCGTGCAGCAGCGCCACGCGCTTATCTGCAAAGACTCCTGTCGACAGCGACTGGAACATCGTTGTCGCGGCTTTGAGATCAGTCTTTTCAGATTCTTCGATGACAGGATAGACGATGTACGCCTGACGCCCCGCATCAGTCTCGCGCTTGACGAAGTCGAGCACTGTCTTGCGACGCTTCTCGGGGCGGAGCGCGGTCATCACCGGCTGCCTGCCCGCGGGTCGCTCGGTAAGTGTCGACACATCGAGGTCACCGTAACGCGTGAGAGCAAGAGATCGCGGAATCGGCGTTGCGCTCATCAGCAGCACATCGGGTGACTCGCCCTTTGCACTGAGCGCGGCGCGATGCTCTACACCAAAGCGATGCTGCTCATCGATGGTGACAAATCCCAGCCGCGCGAATTCCGTGCTTTGCTGAATCAGCGCATGTGTGCCGAGTACGAGGAGCGGAGCCGCCTGCTTCATCTGCTTCTGGATTTCGGCGCGCTCCTTCGGTTTGAGACTGCCGGTCACGAGAACGGGCCGGATATCGAGCGGCTCGAGCAGTCGCGACATCGTTCGATAATGCTGTTCTGCCAGCAGCTCTGTGGGGGCCATTATCGCCGCCTGGTATCCGTTCTCCATCGCGAGCAACGATGCGAACAGCGCGACTATTGTCTTCCCGCTGCCGACATCGCCCTGCAGCATGCGGTGCATCTTGCGGTCGCTGCACATGTCGTCGACGATCTCCCTGATCGCACGCACCTGCGATTGAGTCAGGGCGTACGGCAGCGCTTCGCGCAGCCTGCTCGTGAGCTCGCGCTTGTTGACGAAGGTGATTCCCTCGCGCCTGGAACGCGCGAGGTGGTTCGACCGCCGCATCAACAGCTGCATGAAAAGGAACTCGTCGAATGCAAGGCGATCTCTCCCCTTGTGCGCATCGGCGATCGATTCGGGGCGATGCACCATTCGGAGAGCATCTTTCAGCTGCGGCAGCCCGGTTGCCTGAAGAATCTCCTTTGGCAGATATTCACTGATCAGCGGCAGGAGAGCATCGAGATGCGACGCAATAATTCCGCGAATGACCTTGAATGAAAGACCTTCTGTCGCCGGATACACCGAGAGAACACGGCCTTCGGACAGGCCCGTCGATTCGTTGCCGAGGTTGACGTATTCGCGCGGTTGAAGCTGGCGGCCGTGAAAAAAACGTACGGGACCCGTGAGAAGGAGTGTGTCGTCTTTTGAAATCGTGCGATCGAGAAATGGCTGGCCCGGCCATGAAGCCTCGATGATTCCACTGTCGTCCCTGATCACTGCCTGAAAGATTCGCAGGCCTTTTCGCGTCGGGATGATGCCCTTGGAGACGACACGTCCGACGATCGTCGCGTCCATCCCCGGCTCGAGTGACGATATGGGACTTACAGTGCTCGCATCCTCGTAGCGGCGGGGAATGTGAAACAGCATATCGCGCGCGGTCACGATTCCCAGTCGCCGCAGGGATTCCGCGCGCATTGGCCCGACGCCCTTGAGATACGTGACGGGCATGTCGAGATACACTTTGCCTGACGCCGAACCTCGCGGGCCGTCGGCGCTCAATCGCTATCCCTCGACGAGCTCGGCAGCGAATGCAACCGGATTGAACGGCTCGATGTCAGCCATTGTCTCGCCGGTTCCGATGAACTTGACGGGAACGTTCAGCGCATCGCGCACGGCGAGAACTATTCCGCCTTTCGCTGTTCCATCCAGCTTCGTCATGACGATTCCCGTAATCGGTACCGCCTCGGCAAAGGTTCTTGCCTGAACAAGCGCATTCTGTCCGATGGTTGCGTCGAGCACGAGCAATGTTTCGTGTGGGGCGCCGGGAATACGCCGCGAGATAACGCGATGAATTTTTTTGAGCTCTTCCATCAGGCCGGCACTTGTATGAAGCCGGCCTGCGGTATCGATGATCGCGACATCTACTCCGCGTGTCACTGCCGCATCGAGAGCGTTGAAGGCCACCGATGCAGGATCGCTCCCCTGCTTTGCCCCGACGAACTCCGCGCCGCTGCGCTCTGCCCATCGTTCCAGCTGGTCGATCGCACCCGCGCGGAAGGTATCTGCGGCACCGACGAGTGCTCTCTTGCCGCGCGCAGCCATCAGTGCCGAGAGCTTTCCAATGAACGTGGTCTTTCCCGCGCCGTTCACGCCGATAACGAGCACGACAGTCGGCTTCTGCGGCGCGAATTGCATCGATGTATCGTCAGTATCGGCGCCGAGTGAGCGTGCGACACCTTCTTCGAGCGCGCGCAGAAAATCGTCCTGAGTTTTTACGTCACCGCGCTTTGCCTGGCGCTCTACTTCCTCGACGAGGCGCATACTGGTTGCAACGCCAAAGTCTGCTTCTATGAGGACTTCCTCGAGTTTCTCGAGTGATCCCTGTATCGTCCCGCCCCGCGCGAGGGTTGTGACGTCGAGCATCGCGAGGTCGACGATCTTCTGCCACAGTGATCTCGTCGGTGCATCAGTGCCTTTCCTGAGAATTCTTGCCATAGTCTAAAGTTAACTCGCCCGCCTCTAACCTCCTGCTCCAAGCACCATCTGACGACCTGGACACCGAGTGACGGAGTTACGAAGTACCCACGGAGTGATTTAGAGGACAATGCGGAAGATTCCGTCACGCATCTGCTCAACGTTGAAGTTGAAGATCAGGCCGACGTGGCAGTGGGTCATCTGGAGGTACGTTCTCACCTGCGACTTATGAACAGGTATCACTTTCTCGACGGACTTGACTTCAACTACAACCGCATCGTTTACAAGGAGATCCAGCCTGTAGGCCCCCGGAAGTACGTGAGCCTTGTAGATGATTGGATGGAGATGCTGACGGCGTACGCTCAACCCGCTGTCCACGAGCTCCCAGTTCAATGCTTCTTCGTAAATGTTCTCGAGTAGCCCCGGACCGAGGTGGCTGTGGACCTCGATTGCGGCATGAATAACCTCGGATGTAAGCGGAACTAGTTCGGGATAGCTGAGCGCCATGACGGACGCTGCGCACGCGCAATCATCTGCGCGTCATCGAAGGACCCAACAAAAAATCAAAAAGCCCCGATAAGGGGCTTTCGATTTACTTCTCCGTGGGTACTCCGAGACTCCGTAACTCCGTGTCCAGGTCGTCAGATGCAGAGTGCGAGCGAGAAGACCTAGTTACTCGCGAGAGACGGCCCGAATGTCGCCAAAGTTCGCTCACGAATCGCCTGGAAGACTCCCTTCTCGGACGAAGGAATCGGATCACCGCCCTTCATCTGGAGAGCGATTTTGGGATCGCGCTGTACACCGTTTACGAGAATTTCGAAATGCAGATGCGGGCCCGTCGCGAGGCCGCTCATGCCAACTGCGCCGATGGTGCTGCCGATCGAGACGTGCGAGCCGCGGTGAATCCCCTTCGCGAAACTCCGGAGATGCCCATAGCGACTGACAAAGCCGTTGCGGTGGCGGATGTCGATGACGTTTCCGTAGCCGCCTTTGCGGCCTGCAAAGATTACGACACCATCGCCGATCGAACGCACCGGAGTTCCCATCGATGCAGCGTAGTCAGTTCCCTTGTGCTTTCTCCAGATCCCAAGCACCGGGTGCCTGCGGCCTCCGAAGATGCTCGAGATTCGCCGGAATGCCACGGGAGCGCGAAGGAACGCCGCACGGAGCGACTTGCCGGAACCGTCGAAGTATTCCCCGCTCGCGGCGTGTGAATCGAACCTGATCGCCTCGATTTCATTGCCTG
>DATEDH010000097.1:0-12883 GCA_035281765.1 Gemmatimonadaceae bacterium | reverse complement strand
ATTATCCGAGGGATTGATCGAGGTCACGCGTCAGGACGATCGCACAACGCATCTTTTCTCGGAGAAATACGGATGCCCTGTTTGCGGCATCTCGCTTCCGGAGCTCGAGCCGCGCCACTTCTCATTCAATTCGCCATTCGGTGCATGCCCCGATTGCGGCGGACTTGGCGTTCGTCGCGAGGTGAGCGAGCAGCTCATACTTGGCGACCCAAGCATCTCGATTCTCGAAGGCGTCATTCTTCCCTGGGGCGAGCCCGACGGTTATCTGCGCAAAGTGATCCTTCCCGGACTCGCAAAGCAGTACGGGTTCTCGCTCAATGCGCCGTGGGGCCAGCTCTCACAGCATGCGCGTGATGTTCTCCTCTACGGAGCAAGCGGCAAGCGCGGTCTGCTCAATGCCGGCGGAAAATGGGAAGGCATCATCGCGAACGTTCAGCGTCGCTACAACGAGACGGAATCTGATTCCGTGCGTGTGCAGCTCGATGAGTTCATGCAGGCGCGGCCGTGCACGACGTGTGAGGGACGACGGCTGAAGGCCGAATCACTCGCGGTGACGATCCATGACAAGAACATCGGTGAAGTCACCGAGCTCCCGATTACCGGCGCTCTCACATTCTTCGAATCGGTACCCGTTCGCGAGAACAGCGAGGATGTCGGACTCGATGCGGATATCGCCGGCCCGATTCTCAAGGAGATTCGCGAGCGTCTGCGGTTTCTCAACGACGTCGGCCTCGATTACCTCACACTCGGCCGCTCTGCAGAATCACTATCTGGCGGGGAAGCACAGCGCATTCGTCTCGCTACGCAGATTGGATCTCGCCTGGTTGGTGTGTTGTACATCCTCGACGAGCCGTCGATTGGATTGCATCAGCGTGACAACGCGCGGCTACTGGCAACGCTCCGGCAGCTTCGCGATCTCGGCAACACTGTAATCGTCGTCGAGCACGATGAAGAGACGATGCGCGAGGCCGATCACCTGATCGATCTCGGTCCGGGCGCGGGGAAGCATGGCGGTATCGTCATCGCCGAAGGATCTGTCGATGATGTGATACGTCATCCTTCGTCGATCACCGGGAAATATCTTCGCGGTGAAGTTTCGATCACTGTTCCGAAGGATCGGAGACCAAAGGATCCATTGCGCGTGATTCGCATCGAAGGTGCGCGCGAGCACAATCTCAAGAATGTAGACGTCGAGATTCCTCTCGGATTATTCGTTGCCGTCACAGGAGTGTCGGGTTCAGGAAAATCGACACTGATCGAAGACATCCTTCACAACGCGCTCGCCCGCCATTTCTACCGCGCGCGTGTCGTACCGGGCGCGCATGACGAGATCAGTGGACTCGAGCACATCGACAAGGTGATCGACATCGACCAGAGTCCGATTGGCCGAACACCGCGATCGAATCCTGCAACGTATACGGGATTGTTCACACCGATACGCGAGCTGTTTGCCGAAATGCCTGAAGCGAAGATTCGCGGATATGGTCCGGGCCGTTTCTCATTCAATGTGAAAGGCGGACGATGCGAAGCATGTGAGGGGGATGGACTCGTGAAAATCGAGATGCATTTCCTTCCCGACGTCTATGTCCCGTGCGATGTATGCAAGGGCAAGCGGTACAATCGCGAGACGCTCGAGGTTCGCTTTCGCGGATTGTCCATCGCTGATGTTCTCGATCTTACCGTCGAGGATGCGCTCGCATTTTTCGAGAACCAGCCGCGCATCTATCAAAAGCTCCATACGTTGAACGACGTTGGCCTCGGCTACATACATCTCGGCCAGAGCGCGACGACATTGTCCGGCGGCGAAGCGCAGCGCGTGAAGCTTGCAACCGAGCTTTCCAAGCGCGACACCGGCAGAACTTTCTACATTCTCGACGAACCCACCACCGGTCTGCATTTTGAGGACGTCAGGTTATTGCTCGATGTCCTTCACCGGCTCGTGGATCGGGGAAACACTGTTCTCGTGATCGAGCACAATCTCGATGTCATCAAGACCGCGGACTGGATTGTGGATCTTGGGCCGGACGGCGGGCTTCGCGGTGGACGCATTGTTGCGAACGGTACGCCTGAGCAGGTGTCGAAAGTCACGGAATCCCATACCGGCCAGTTCCTCAAGCCGATCGTGGGCTCGAGTCGTCAACGAAAGGCCGGTTAGGGAGTAGATACTATAGTATGGTGTCCCTGCTAGATATTATCGGCCCCGTCATGGTGGGCCCCTCATCGAGTCACACCGCGGGTGCCTGCCGCCTCGGCCTTCTTGGCCGTGGGCTCGTGAGCGGCACCCCGCAGAAAGCGCTGCTCGAGCTGCATGGCTCGTTCGCCCGCACGGGCGAAGGGCACGGCACCGACAAGGCGCTGGTGGCGGGTCTGCTCGGGTTCCGGCCCGATGACGAGAGGATTCGCACCGCACTCCAGATCGCCGAGCAGGAAGGGCTTGATTACAGGTTCGAGAAGACGTCGCTGGCGGATACCGCCCATCCAAACACCGTCCGGATGACCCTCGAGCGCGGAGACATCAAGGCGACGCTCACCGGCTCGTCACTTGGCGCCGGCCGGGTGGAGGTCAACGAGATCGACGGCTACCCCGTGGAGGTAACCGGAAACTTCCACACCATTGTGCTCGTAGCTGAAGACAGGAAGGGTTCGATCGCCCGTATCACCAGCATACTCGCCGATCACGACATCAACATCGCAACGCTGCGTCTTACCAGGAAGCAGAAGGGAGGCGATGCGTTCATGGTGATCGAGTGCGACGAGTCTCCGGGTGAAGGTGTTCGAGACGAGATCAGGTCACTCGACTGGGTGCGCTGGGCTCGCCGGCTGGACAAGGTTGGAGCGGCCTGATGTATCGCGCGCTTGCGGATGCAATTCGTGAGGCTGAGAGTCAGGGGAAAACACTCTCGCAGGTTGCGCTCGAGCGTGAGTCGGAGGATCAGGGTCGTTCGATCGAAGAGATTCGTGCGTCGTTGACGCGTGCGCTCGATGTGATGCGCGGTGCGATCGGTGACGGAGCGACGGGCGATCTGAGATCTGCGTCCGGGCTCGTTGGTGGTGATGCAGCAAAGCTGTTCAATGAAGCAGCAGGTCCGCTCGCAGATACGCTGTTCAGGGATATTCTTGCTAGAGCGCTCGCTGTGCAGGAAGTGAATGCAGCAATGGGAGTGATTGTCGCGGCGCCCACAGCGGGTGGTGCGGGGACGCTCCCTGCAGTTTTGACCGGTCTTGCGAAAGCGAGGTCGATTCCCGATGAGAAGGTGATCGATGCTCTCGCAACGGCGGGACTCGTTGGGGCAGTGATCGCTGAGCGCGCTTCGCTTTCAGGAGCGGAGGGCGGCTGTCAGGCGGAGACGGGCGCGGGTGCTGCAATGGCTGCAGCTGCTGCAACTGAGATGCTTGGTGGCACGCCGACTCAGGCAGGACACGCTGTCGCTCTGACGATGCAGGGAATGCTGGGTCTTGTGTGTGATCCGCTTGGTGGACTGGTCGAGCTGCCATGCGTTTTCAGGAATGCAACCGGATCGGCGATCGCGCTTGCGGGGATCGAGATGGCGCTCGCAGGAATCACGTTTGCGATACCTGCGGATGAAGTCATAGATGTGATGGGTGAGATCGGGAAGGAGATGGACGTTCGCTATCGGGAGACGGCGGGCGGAGGACTGGCAGCCACGCCGACCGGGCGCCGGCTGGCCAGGGAGCGATTGTACCAGATCAGACGCAGTTGAGGCGGTTTTTACTGGAATGGCCGCTCGCAATGCCGTATTTTCGAGTCAAATAAGGGACTTACTTACATGAGCATATTCGATCGCATAGCCCGGCTCTTCAGGGCGAATGTCAATGACCTGATCTCTTCGGCCGAACAGCCGGAGAAGATGTTGAATCAGATCATCATTGATATGCGCTCCCAGCTGGTTAAAGCGAAGCAGCAGGTTGCAGCGGCAATCGCCGATGAAAAGCGCCTTCAGGACCAGACGGCGCAGGAGCTTCGCGAAGCCGAAGAGTGGGAGCATCGCGCGATGCTCGCGGTGAAGGAAGGCCGCGACGATCTCGCCAAGCAGGCGCTGATGCGCCGCCAGGAGCATGTGTCACGCGGCTCGCAGCTTCAGCTTACCTGGGAAGCGCACAAGCAGGAGACCGATCGGCTCAAGGATCAGCTCCGCGGCCTCAACGACAACATCGAGGAGGCATCGCGCAAGAAGAATCTTCTGCTCGCAAAGCAGCGTCGCGCGGATGCGCAGAAGCGCATATCCGAGACGATGTCGTCGATGTCCGAGAAGTCTGCGTTTGAAGCATTTGCGCGAATGGAAGAGAAGATCGACCAGAACGAGCGTCAGATTCGCGCGCATATCGAGATCAACGAGGAATTCTCGGGCGATCGTCTCGCTCAGGATTTCAAGCGTCTCGAGTCTACCGCAGGCAATGCAAGCGCCGACGCGCAGCTTCTGCAGCTCAAGCAGAAGATGGGTCTCATCGCCGCGCCCGCATCATCAGAAGCGAGCAGGCAGCTTGGCGCAGGGCAGGGCGATGCAGATGAGATCGCAGAAGCTGAAGAAGTTCACGACGAGAATCCGACTGCTTGACTGACGCACTGAGCGGCGGGTCCTTCAAGCTTGGGACGGCGCTGGCGACAGTCATCCTCACCATCCTCTCGTTATGGCTGGTGGGTTCAACAGCAGATGTGTTCCTGCTGCTGTTCCTCGCAATCATCATATCGTTGTACCTCGGCGCGGTGCGCGACATCCTCGTGCACCGCGGCCGCCTTCCGGATCGCCTTGCGTTTTTCTTTGCGGTAGTAGGAACTCTCGTCGCGATAGTCGGGCTGTTCACCCTGCTCGTTCCGCCGGTAATCGCGCAGACTCGAGAGCTCATCACCGTTCTTCCGGCGACGATCACCAAGTGGGAAGCCGGAATCGATCGTTTTGCCGGCCGTTTCCCGGCATTGCGCGAAGTCTGGCGCCCGGGCGAGCACAAAGTCCTTCTCGCTGTCTACGAGCAGCTATCGTCAGGCGCAAGCGAAGTTGTGCCGAAAGTATTTTCGCTTGTTCACGTGCTCATCGAAATCTTTGCCGTGATGGTGATGAGCATTTACATGGCGCTTCAGCCCGGTGTGTATCGGGAGTGGCTGATTGCCCTGTTTCCTCCAGTGCATCGTGATCTCATTCGCGACGTGCTGCGTGATCTTGCCGATGCGCTTCGTTCCTACATCGTCGCTCAGCTCCTGGCGATGGCAATTCTCGGGACGTTCACGGCAATCGGTCTGTATATCCTCGACGTCCCGTACTGGCTGACGTTTGGAATTTTCACCGGACTCGTCGCAGTCATCCCGTTTTTTGGCAGTCTGCTCTCGACGATCCTGCCTGCGCTGATTGTTCTTGGCGGCCCGGGTGGAGGCACACGAGCTCTGCTCGTGATTCTGCTTGGCGTGATCGTTCACCTGTTCGAGGGAAACATCGTCGCGCCCCTCGTGATGTCACACAAGGTCGAGCTTCCGCCTGTTCTCACGATCATGGCGGTTCTCGTAGTCGGCAAGCTTCTCGGTGCTCTCGGATTCGTGATAGCGGTTCCGATGCTCGCATCGGTGATGGTGATTGTGCGGCGCATTCTGATCAGTCGCATCTACGAAGGGAAAGGATTTCGCAAGAGTACGCGAGACCGCTCATTCGTTCTGAGGGTGCCTGCTCCAGACGGAGGTGTGCTCTTGCCGAGTGAGCCTTTGATGGACGTGCTGCATTACAGGCAGAAGGCGGAAATTCCAGTTCCCCCGGTGGTGGTAAAGACGGCGTAGCCCGTTTTCGATTCGCTGCGTTTGAGTTTGGTTCCGGCGCAGTGTTGAATCCGTAGTAAGATGCCGCTCGATGCCGATTCTCTCGGTTCGCGGTTTATCCAAGTCGTTCGCGCGCGGGCTCGCGCGCGGCTCACGGCGCACGTTTGCGATTTCCGATGTCGACCTCGACCTCGGCAGGGGCGAGATGGTTGCCCTCTTCGGTCCAGAATCATCCGGCAAAACCACGCTTCTGCAATGCGTTGCGGGCATTCTCCGGCCGGATGCGGGAGATGTCATGTTGCGCGGCGATACGCTGCCCGCGTCCCGCTGCATGCCGATAGGTTACGTGCCCGCCGTGCCCGTGTTCTATCCCTTTCTCACTCCGCGCGACGTTCTCTCATTTCAATCCGCGCGCATGAGCCGCCCGCTTTCCGATCACCAGTCGGAAAACATTCTCGATATCGTCGAGCTCACTGATCTCGCGCACTATCCCCTTGCAAGGTTCGGAAGGGAAGAGATCAAGCGCGTTGCAATCGCGGAATCGCTTTGCTCGCATCCCGATGTGATGCTGATCGATACGGCGCCGGCTGACAAAATAAGTGAGCGGTGTCTGGCACGTCTTGCAGCGAGCGGAATCGCGACACTCATCGCAGTGCGTGACTGCTCGCTCGTCGCTTCAGTCGCGACGCGGCTGATTCATGTCGAATGTGGGAGAGTCGATCGCACGTTCACACCCGATGAGCAGTTGATGTTCGTTGCGGAGCGTCTCCACTGATAAAAAAACCAGCCAACCATTTTGAGGTTGGCTGGTTTCTTATGAGAGCGGGAAATTGCTCTCGTTATTTCTTGTTTATCAGCGCTTCGAGTCGCGCGAGTCGTGCTTCGAGGTCAGCTGACTTGCGTTTCAGCACAGCGATTGTTTCGTCCCGTTCCTTGAGATCGCTCTGCAGTTTGCGTGTCCTCGCTTCAAGCGCCTTGGCGGCAGCGAGATTCACTCCATCGATGTCGTTCATGCCGATGGTGGTTCTTCCAATGCCAAGCTCGAACGCTTTGTAGAAGTCTTCTGCCACCGGTCCCAGGTGTCGCGCGCCGGATTTGTCCGCTTTCATCGTCCATGTGGTGACGGGGAGCGTCTTGATACGCTTGAGAACGTCCTCCCCGTTGACGCTGTGAAAGTTTTCCTTGAGCGTGCGGCTCGATGCGCATGTCCATGACGGCACTGCGACGGTCAGGTCGCATCCTACGTTTCCGCCGGCGCCGGGCGTGTTTCCATTCGCTGCAGTCGAGACACGCAGCCTGAATCCGCCGTTATAGCGCGCGCGGAATTCGTTGTCGGCCTGATTGCGTACCGAGTCAGTCGTCGATTCATCGCCCATCGCCATCGTGCCGGTATGGGTATTGTTCGAAGCGCGATATCCGATCGCAACGGAATAATCATTGTTCGCTGTGGTGCGATATCCGAGCGCGACTGCACCCTGGCCTCCTGCTCTAACCGTGTATCCGATAGCGGTGCATGCAAAGCCGGAGCACACGTTCGATGCTCCCGCGCTGAATCCGGCGGTTCCGCTCACTGTCACGGCTGAGCCGAATCCGACGGCGACGGTTGCAGTGGCACTGACCTGATCGCCATAAGCAAATGCGCCGTAGTCCGATGCCTGCACATCGTTGCCGCCGGCAAATGTGAAGTCATCCATGTTGCTGTCGTTCCAGTACGAATGGGTGGGCGACACGCGACCAAAACGCAGCGAACCTCTGCATGGATGCCAGAAGAACCACGTGCCCGCGCCATCGGGGGCAGGCTTCTGCGCCGCGCATCCCGTGGTGCTTCCTACGTCACGCACGAAGCCAAAAGCCACGAACGCGCCGGAGCTGTCAACGCGGAAGCGATCACTCTCAACTGCGCCGGAGCGAAGCTGGAGAAGTGTTGGAGACTGGGCATACGCGTCTCGCGAGACGCCCGCAGCCGCGAACATAGCGGAGGCAACGAAAACAATGCTGCGGAAAAGGCGCGACGACATGAATGCTCCTCTTGAAATTGAAATGTTGGATAGTCGCATGATTCTCTCCGTCCTAGTTCGAAACTGCGCGCAGCAGCAGTGATGGGTTTGTCAGTTTGCCGAGTCGCACTTTCAATGGCGCTCGTGTGATTACGTCGGCATCCATTGTGTACGTTCCTGTCACATCGAGAAACGGAAGCGTCCCGCCGACAGTTCTGCCTGTTCCCGACAGAATGAGGGAACCCGTCGTGCTGTTGATCGAAGCGTTGTTCGTCGTGTGAACGTCACCGGATGAATTGAGCGTGAACGAGTTGAGACTGATCGTCGGGATCGTTCCACCCGGGGTGACATCGAGAACGTTGATTGTTGCAACGCTCTCGTTCGCGGTAAGAGCGGGGTAGAGAGTCGGAGTATCGTTGACGAGAATCGAGTCCGCAGGCTCGGGCTTCACAGAATCCGGAAGCCAGTTTGCACCGTTCGCATAGTTCGCGTCGGCAGCGCCCGTCCACGTTCTGGTGATGGGCTTGATGAACACCGTCAGCTTGCCGATGCGACCGCCTGACTCTGCGATCAACGTGACGAACCCGGTGCGCAGCGGATTCACGAGTCCGTCATCATCGACCGTTGCGCGCGTGGTATCACTCACCGACCACGTCATCGGCTCCGGAGACCCGACGATTGTGCCGTTTGCGTTTCTGACCGTGTAAGTAACCTGCCGGTCAGTCGGCGGAGTGATTGGACCTACAACGAGATCTATATACCCGCTCGGCCGCGGTACTTCTGTCGAGACGAGCAGGAGGAAATCGAATGTCAGAACTGTCGGAGGAACCGAAAGCGTCCACGTCTTCGGTGACGTGATTGCGAATTGTGGCAGAACCGCGTTGTACTGATAGTACGGCTGGTTCACGCCCGTGAACGTTGCGAAGCCGTCGGGAACTACCGAAACCAGTCCGGTGCCGCTCGTCACTGTTGGTCCAGCAGAAAAGAACACTCGCACTCCTGCCGGGTCGGGAGCGTTTGCGCCAGTAGTGTCTTTCGTGCCCATCGGCTGCGGAATCAGGTTCCGCACGGTGACGTCGAAAGTGAAAGTGCTGGTTCCGGCGTTATACGCAGCGGGTCCTGACTTCACGGCAACGAACTGGTCCTGTCCACCGATCAGGATATTTGCGGCACCGTCTTTACTCGAAGAGTTTGCTGGTCCGCCAGTTGGCTGCGCACATGACACCGTGAGCTTTCGCACATCACCGTGACACGTGAGGACTGCGACAATCGAGCTGCGATCGATTCCACTCTCATCACCGTTCCCATTGTTTGCGCCCGGCGAAGTGGGAGCTTCCTTGTCGCATGCAACTGCGATCGCTGCAATCGAGATAGCGCTGACGAGCAACAGTCGCCCACGAAATACTGTCGTCATGGGACGACGGTCGAGCCGCCGCCGCCAGTCCCGCCCCCTCCAGGTATCTCGTTACCACCGCTCTGCAATGTTAATTCGCTGAGTCGTGGAAGTTTTGTGAGGGTCGGTGGTTCCCATAAGCGACAAGTGCTCTTCGTTGTCGAAGAGCACCGGGGAACCGGAACATCTGGCACGGATGAATCCTGCATTGGGGGGCCGCTCCGATTACCGTTTGCATTCGAGTAACCGATTATGACTCGAATTTTCGTGAACGTACGGCAACCAGTCGTTTATTCAATAGAAATGTTCGATACCGGACGTAACGAAATTGTTGAGAGGGAATGCAGTCCCCATGGGCTTTCCGGAAACTGCTCAAGGAAGTCGAGCTTGCCGAGTGCGCGTGCGCAGCGAAAACAGGGGAATGCATCGAGTGAAAGCGGGTCATGACACGGCGGACGCACGGCCTGAGCGCGCAGCTCATCCATCGCCAGCAGATAGTCCTGGTAGATGTCGCCGAGTGATCGCTGATTCAGGTCACCGGTGATGTCGCGCGTGTTGAAGCCATAGTCAGACAGCTGGCAGCACAGTGAAACGCGCGCGTCGGGATCGACATAGATCCGCTTCAGCGTCATTGTGTCGCACTCGACTTCGTCACCATCGAACGGCGCACCGTAGTCCATGAGAACGCGCGTGCTCCGGTGCGACTCGCGTCCCAATTCGGCGACTTCATCGCGCACCCGATACCAGTCATCGGGACTGAGATCGCTGCTCCGATCAGCGCTTGCAGGCACTGGCTGCGGCAGGATGAAGCTGATCCAGTTGCATCCGAGATCTTCCGCGAGATCCGCCGCGTGGCGTATCTGGTGACGATCGCGCTTGTCTATAACGATGGACAATCCCGTCGGCACCTGCCGGCTCGTGAGCAGGGCGACTGCAAGCTGAACGCGCTTGAAGCTGCCTTTTCCCCGCTCTTCATCGTGGACATCCTCGGTCGCGCCCGAAAGACTCACTCGCACGGCTCCGGGAGGGTGACGGTCGATCGATGGCATGATGCGTCGCATATGCCAGCCGTTGGTCACCATTCTCCAGCCGATGCCGCGACTTCTAAGCGAATCGATCAGTGCATTCCATTCCGGATGAATTGTCGGCTCGCCGCCGGTGAAGCTGCATGTGACAGCTCCAAACAGCTCACGCGCCTCGTCGACTATCCGCTCGATGAGCGGGAGGGGAACAGCACGCACTTCAGTGACATCGTCACGGATGCAGTGCGGACAGCGAAGGTTGCAGTGTCGTGTGAGGGCGAAGCCGAGGAGCATCAGGAATCGTGGGAAAAAACAGAAGGCCCCGCCATGATGGCGGGGCCTTCTGTTTATGGCAAGCTATTTCTTCTCAAGCAATGCTTCGAGACGCGCAATGCGCGCTTCGAGATCGGAGATTCTGGCATCCTTCGCCTTGAGCTCGTCAGCGAACTGTTTCTTCATCTCGCTGGTTCTCGCCTCGAGCGCTCTCACACCGGCGAGGTTCACGCCGTCCAGATCACTCATGTTGATGCTCTTGTCATCGGTTCTGAGCGGGAAAGCTTTCTGGAAGTCCTGAGCCATCGGGCCGATGTGCGGCGTCTTATCCGGATCATCACGATAGTTATAGATGCTCACCGGAATCGCCTTGATCTTCCTGAGAATGTCTTCGTTGCTCACGCTGCGGAAGTTTTCTTTCGCATTGCGATCAGAGATGACCGTGAACGATGTTGCATTCGGATCGAGCTTCACACCGAGCGTCGTGGTGGCGTTGGTGTAGAACCGGTAGCCGCCTGCATAGCGGGAGCTGAACTGGTTGTTCGCCGATGCTTCGACTGAGTCGGTTGTCGACTGGTCGGCAATTACGAACGCACCATCATGACCATTGGCGGAAGCGCGGTGACCAATTGCGACGCAGTAATCACAATCGGCGGTTACGCGATAACCAATTGCAACTGCGCCCTGTCCGTTTCCGGCTACGCAATTACCTGAACCGTCGATGCTTCCCGCAGTATTCGTGTAACCCATTACCACCGAGCCAAATCCGCAAGCCTTGCTGGAGGCACCCATGACAAAAGCAATTGTGCCCAATGCTTCAGTTGACGATCCGAACGCAACTGCTTCCTGACCCGTCGCCTTCGCCTGATCCCCGAATGCAAACGATCCGAACAGTTTTGCAATCGTGCGGTTTCCACCAGCCCACGAATAGAAGCCAACGTTTGCGTCATCCCAGTACGTTCCGGCTCCGCCGTCATCGGTGCCGCCAGCACGGAACGCTGCCTTGAAAGGGTGCCACATCATGCGGTATCCCGCACCGCTCGCGGGAATGATTCCGATTCCGAGCTCTCCGATTGCAACTACGCCACCAGCGGAGTCTACCCGGAACCGATCACCTGCCGGTGATCCGGACCGAAGACGGAGAAGGATGTCAGACTGTGCCTGAGCTTCGCGCGGCGCAATTGCAGCCCCCGCGAGCAGAATGCCAGTCATCAGTAAAAGGCTGCGGAGAAAGCGCAACGACATGAATGCTCCTTGATGTTTGAAAGTTGTGCGTGTCATTAGAACGGGTTCTGCTGAAGTCGGAATGACCAGTTGGTGATCCGGCCACCCTGCACCTGAATCCGCTGCTGTGCGGTGACGTTACCGTCGAGTGTGTAGCTCCCAAGCACGTTGATTCGTGGAAGCAATCCCTTCATCGTTCTCGCGACTCCGGTGAGAATCAGCGATCCGGCGCTTCCGTTGATGTTGCCGCTGCTCGTCGTCGCGACGTCACCCGACGCGGTGAGATTGAAGGGTCCGATGCTGAGCGTCGGAATCGTTCCGCCGGGCGTTATGTCCAGGACCTCGACTCCGCCGATCGACTCATTCTGAGTGAGCAGCGGGAAGATGGTCGCGGCCGCATCGTTCACGACTGCTGTGTCTGTCGGCTCGGGCTTGATCGAATCAGGCATCCAGTTAGCGCCCGTCGCGTAATTCGTCGTGCCCGTTGCACCAGTCCAGAGACGCCGGATCGACTTGACCGCGACCGTGATTTTGCCGATGCGCAGTCCCTGCTGAGCAATGATCGTCACGTTGCCCGCTCTCAGCGGATTGATCAAACCGTTGGCGTCGACCGTCGCGCGCGTCGTGTCGCTCACTGACCAGTTGATCGGGTCGCCGGAATTGTCGATCGTGCCAAGTGCATTGCGCACAGTGTAGGTCGCCTGCTTGTCCTGCGGCGGACGCAGCTGGCTCACCTGAACATCGATATATCCATCCGGCCTCGGCACCTCTGTCGATACGAGCAGCAGAAAGTCAAATGTCGTGACCGTCGGCGGCATGTTGAGCTGCCATGTTTTCGGCGCTGAGATCTCGAACGGATCGAGTACGGTGTTGTATTGATAGTATGGCTGGTTTACACCGGTAAACGTACCGACACCGTCGCCGCTGACTGTGATGATGCCAGTGCCGCTCGTCACTGTCGGACCGGCAGCGAAGAACACTCTTACGCCATTCGCGTCGGGTGCCTGTGCACCGGTTGTATCCTTGGTGCCCATCGGCTGTGGAATGAGATTGCGCACGGTCACGTCAAACGTGAATGCACCGGTGCCACCATCATAGTTGACGTTCGACGACTTCACTGCAACGAACTGATCCTGCCCACCGACCAGAATGTTGGCAGCGTTGGGACCCGCCTGATCCTTTGGCTTTGCATCGGGTCCTGCGCTTGGAGCAC
>DATEDH010000096.1:0-3229 GCA_035281765.1 Gemmatimonadaceae bacterium | reverse complement strand
AAGCACACCGCTCTGACCAAGCTGCAGGAGGCAGGGGAGCCGCTGACGCTGAGTGACCTTGCAGAGAGACTCAGCTGTGTCCGTTCCAACATTACGCAGCTGGTCGATCGCCTCGAGTCTGATGGTCTGGTCCGACGGGTGGCGGATCCATCGGATCGCCGAAGCATTCGCGCCGAGCTGACGGATCTGGGAAAGGAGCGCCAGGTAGCGGGTGCAGCGGAAATGACTCGGGTGCATCAGGAGGTCATCGAGAAGCTGGGTGGAGCGGATCTCAATGCGATCGAGACGGCCCTGTCGTCATTTGAGTGAGTTTTTTTGGGTAAATGGTTCATATATGCAAAGTGCAGTAGGCAATAACTCATAAGTTAACAATTCAGGAGAAAACGAAATGACAACTGCAATCCAGCCGATCACCGGCACGACCACATGGGCACTCGACCCCGCACACTCGCACGTCGAATTTGCCGTCAAACACCTCATGATCTCGAATGTGAAAGGACGCTTCGGTGAGATGACCGGAACCCTCAAGGGGAACCTCGACGAACCCGAGCGGTTCAACCTCGACGTGAGCATCACGACCGACAGCATCGACACGCGACAGGCACAGCGCGATGCGCACCTTCGCTCAGCCGATTTCTTCGACGCCGAACGCTGGCCGACCATCCGCTTTGTCGGAAAGCGCATCGACGGCGACGTCAATGGAGAATTCTCCCTGATCGGAGAGCTCAGTATCCGCGACGTCACGCGGGAAGTGAAGCTCGATGTCACCAATGAGGGCGCAGTCACCGACCCGTGGGGAAATTCACGAATCGGATTCAGCGCCCAGGGCAAAATCGATCGCCGTGAGTTCGGGCTTACCTGGAATCAGGCCCTCGAGGCAGGCGGATTCGTCGTCGGTGACGAGATCAAAATTTCCATCGACGCGGAATTCACTGCGCAGGCAGAGGAAGCTAAGGAAGCCGCGTGACCGTCACCCGGTGCGAACGGCCCGCATGAAGGCATCGACCTTCTGCGGGTCGAGCGCGCCATCGGTTCTCAATCCGCTGCAGACATCGAGGGCGAACGGCCGCACCTGGTCGATCGCCTCTCGTGCGTTCGACGGATTGAGCCCGCCAGCGAGGTAAACAACGACAGGTGAGCGATCGCGGATCTCCCTGCTCAATATCCAATCGTGTCTTCGACCCGTGCCGCCAAGCTCCTTCACCGCTGCCGATGGATTCCCCGAATCCAGAAGAAGTGCATCGACGAGTGGTGCAATCGAAAGCGCCTCATCGATTGATTCGCGACCCGTGACGTGAATCACCTGTACGATCGAAACTCCGGGAAGGCTATTTCGCAGCTTTTCGTGAGTGCCTGGCACAACAGCATCCACGAGCTGAATGGTGTTCACCTTCGTCTTTCGCTGCTGAGCAACAATGGGCTCCGCTTCAGTCTCGCAGGTCAGCAGAAACGTTGCGATTCCCGCAGGAATTCGCGGGACGATCTCGGCGATCAGCTCTTCCTTGATCGGCCCCGGACCGCTCGGCATACGCGAAACGAAGCCAAGCGCGCTCGCACCGTGATTGATTGCAAGCCACGCCTCATCGATGCTGGCAATGCAGCAGATTTTCACGCGGGTCAGGGAATTGTGCATGTCGCGAAATAAGCTTTCGAAGGGGTTTGTCAACGGCGCTTGCGCGTGACCTGATGGTGCACAGCTTTCGTCGCATGCATTTCGCTCTTTCCAGGCGCGGCCAAAATTGACCCACGGGTGTGTCCTCGGGATCTCGGCATATTATCACGACAGCGCTGCCGCGATCGTGAAGGATGGGGTAATCATCGCCGCGGCGCAGGAAGAACGATTCACCCGGAAGAAGGGTGACGATTCGTTTCCAGCGAACGCGGTTGATTTCTGCCTGCGCCAGGCAAAGACGACGATCGATGATCTTGCCGCGGTTGTGTTCTACGACAAGCCGCTTCTCAAGTTCGATCGCATACTCGAGACTTACCTCGCCGTTTCCCCGCGCGGATTTGGCTCATTTCTGAAAGCCGGGCCGCTCTGGATAAAAGAAAAACTCTATACTGACCGCGCGATTCGCGATGCACTCGGCGGCTTCACCGGGAAAGTCCTCTACGCTGAGCACCACGAGTCACATGCAGCGAGCGCATTTTATCCGTCCCCTTTCGAGCGTGCTGCAATATTGACGGTCGACGGCGTCGGCGAGTGGGCGACTGCGTCAATCGGTCGTGGCGATGGCAACGCGATCGAGCTAGTGCGCGAGCTTCACTGGCCGGATTCACTCGGGCTTCTTTACTCCGCCTTCACCTATCACACTGGGTTCAAGGTGAATTCGGGCGAATACAAGGTGATGGGGCTCGCACCATATGGCGAGCCGAAATATGTGAAAGCGATTTACGACAACCTGCTTGATTTACGGGAAGATGGATCGTTCAGGCTCGATCAGAGTTACTTCAATTACCTGAGCGGTCTCACGATGACGAGCGACAAGTTCTCCGCGCTCTTCGATGGTCCGCCTCGCGTTCCCGAGTCCAAGCTGACGCAGCGGGATATGGATCTCGCGCGCAGCGTTCAGGAAGTCTGCGAGGAAATTGTTCTTCGCATGGTGCGCACTGCCCGGAAGGAAACAGGGGCGACCTCGCTTTGCATCGCTGGTGGTGTTGCGCTCAACGCCGTTGCAAATGGCCGCATACTTCGAGAAAGCAACGTGGAAAGCCTGTGGATACAGCCAGCTGCAGGAGACGCAGGCGGCGCGCTGGGCGCAGCGTTACTCGCATGGTATCGGTATTTCGAATCACCGCGCACCGCCGCTCAGCCTGACTCAATGCATGGAGCGCTGCTTGGTCCCGAATTTTCCGACGGCGACATCGAGAACGCATTGCGCGAGGCAGGCGCAGTGTATGAGCGCATTCTGCCTGACGAAATCGCGCGACGAGCTGCCGAGCTGATTTCGCAATCCAATGTCGTCGGATGGTTTCAGGGAAGAATGGAGTTCGGTCCTCGCGCTCTTGGCGCGCGAAGCATCATCGCTGATCCTCGCGATCCGCGAATGCAGGCGCTGATCAACCTCAAGATCAAGTTCCGCGAAGGCTTTCGGCCGTTCGCGCCAAGTGTGCTCGAAGATCGCGCTACAGATTACTTCGACCTCGACGGCGAGTCACCTTACATGCTCATCGTTGCGCCTGTGAAAGAAGAGAGGCGCCTGCCGATTCCCGAGAGCGGCGAAAAGTG
>DATEDH010000095.1:0-3908 GCA_035281765.1 Gemmatimonadaceae bacterium | reverse complement strand
AGCCCCGTGATCGATCCTGTGTTGATGATGCAGCTCCCTGCTTTCATCCTGGGCAGCGCTGCCTTCACCATGTAGAAGTAACCGTAGATGTTCGTTCTGAATGTCTTGTCCCACTGCTCTTCAGTTACGTCGTCGATCGATTCCTGATTCTTCTGGAACGCCGCGTTGTTCACGAGAATGTCGAGACGTCCGAGCTCATTCACCGTCTGCTCTACTGCATCGTTGCAAAAATCACGATCAGTTACATCGCCGGGAATCAGAAGAGCCCGCCTGCCGGCCGATTCAACAGCTTCCCGAGTCTCCTCGGCATCGATCTCTTCCTCGGGCAGATACACAATCGCTACATCTGCGCCTTCGCGCGCATAAATCAACGCAACGGCACGCCCGATCCCAGAATCACCGCCCGTAATGAGAGCAACTTTTCCTTCGAGCTTACCGGCGGGTTTGTATTCTGGCGCCTCATATTTCGGCCGAGGATGAACTTTTGACTCGAGCCCGGGCGATTCCTGATGCTGCCTCGGCAACGGGGGCGTTACATACTGGCTCTGACGCTTGAGTGCAGGCTCAGTGCGTGCAGTACCTTTGCTTGCTGATGCCTTCCGGCCCGTTTTCTTTCCCGTTGCCATACTTGCCTCGTATCGGTGAATCGGCTGCAAGGGAGGCAAGTGGCGTTCCTTCAAGATAATTTTCCGCGTTATGAAAACTCTTATCAATCGCGCAGCTCCGGTCTGCGCCTTTTTCACGATTGCCTTCGCACAGGGCTGTGCATCGGCGCGCTACTCCGAGCCGCCGGCAGACGCGCGAGCGTATAAAGGTCCTCCAACGACCGCGACAATAACGCCGCGCGATCTCAGGACGCGCATCTATATCTTCGCAGATGATTCCATGCGCGGCCGTGCAGCCGGCACGGTAGATAATCTGCGCGGTGCAGCCTACATCGAGCGCGAGCTCAAGCGCCTGGGTCTCCAGCCCGCCGGTGAAAACGGAACCTATTTCCAGGACGTTCCACTTTATGCGCGTGGAGTGTCGTCGACCTCGTCAGTGACAATCGATGGGAAGACGTTCCGTCTCGCGGAGGATTTCATTCCGCGCGACATGGGATCGGGATCGCGCTCTGTCGATGGAGCAACCGCAGTGTACGGCGGAGTGTGGGGAGACACGAGCACGTACATCTCGCGCGAAGCTGCGGCTGGCAAAATCGTCGTTCTTACAATGCCGTCTGGTTACGCTGTAAGTCGCTTCGGTGCTGTCGCCCGCTTCAACACCGCGGCCGCGATTGCCGCTGCAACAATGAGCAGAATGCCGGCCGGGATGAAAGCACTTCTCTCGGGCGAGAAATCCATGGGTCCGGCGAGCAGAGCCAACAGAGCAGGACCCAGCGTTCCGGCATTCTTCTACGCGTCCGACGCGCTCGCAAGCGCCATGTTCGGCGGCGCCCCGCTTGAATCTCTCAAGCCTGGAACAACAGGAAAGAAAGTGAGCGGACAGATTGGCTTCGATCAGACTACGCCGCCGCCAGGCCGCAACGTTATCGCAGTCATTCCCGGATCCGACCCTGCGCTGCGCGGAGAATACGTTGCGCTCGGCGCGCACAACGATCACGAGCCGCCGAATCCCATCCCTGTCGACCACGATTCGCTGAGAGCATACAACGCCGTCGTCAGGCCGGAAGGTGCAGAAAGTGGAGATCCAGTCGCGACAGCGGAGCAGATGGTAAAGGTGCGCGCGATTCTCGATTCGCTGCGAAAGATTCGCGGACCGCGTCCAGACTCCATCATGAACGGCGCAGACGATGACGGCACGGGCTCGATGGCGCTTCTCGAGATTGCGGAAGCGTTTTCAAAAGCGAAAGTAAAGCCGAAGCGTTCCATTCTTTTCGTCTGGCATACGGCTGAAGAGCTTGGAATGGTCGGCTCGAATTATTTCACGACGCACCCGACGGTGCCGCTCGATTCGATCGTGACTCAGCTCAACATCGACATGATCGGCCGCGGCGGGAGCAATGACGAAGTCCATGACGTCAATGGCGTGCCTTCCTACGGGAGCCCCGATTTTGTCGAAGTGATCGGTTCACGCAACCTGAGCACCGAGCTCGGCGACATTGTCGAGAATGTGAACTCGATGCAGACACCTCCTCTCGCGCTCTCAAAGGTATTCGACACTCCCGGCGAGCCGCACCAGATGTACTGCCGCAGCGATCACTATATGTATGCGCGGTTCGGCATTCCAATCACGTTCTTCTTCACGAGCGTGCATCGCGACTATCACCAGGTCACGGACGAGCCCCAGTACATCGACTACGTGCATTACGCGAGGATCGTGAACTTCGTTCGCGATATTGCGGACCGCGTCGCTAACCTCGACCATCGTCCGGTGGTGAACAAGCCCAAGCCTGCGCCCGGTTCCGCCTGCGTAGCGTAAGCCCAGGCCGGATATATTGAGCGCATGTCATTGAGCGTGCGCTTTCTCGGAACGTCGGCTTCACGTCCGACAGTCGAACGGAACGTCACATCAGTCGCGATGATTCGCGAGGGAGAGACGCTCCTGTTCGACTGCGGTGAGGGCACGCAGCGACAGATGATGCGCTACGGAATCTCGTTCGCGCTCTCGGATATTTTCTTTACGCACATGCATGCCGATCACATGCTCGGTGTGATCGGTTTATTCAGGACTCTGTCGCTGCAGGGACGCACGGAGCCAATGCGTTTGTGGGGACCGCCACGCTCCGCGGCATTATTGCGACAGGCGATCAATCTCGGCAGCGAGAAGCAGCCATTCCCGCTCGAGATAACGGAGGTCACTCCCGAAACGCCGGTTAAGCGGAAGGGTTATTCGATTGTCCCCTACATGGCGGATCACAAGGACAAATCCGCGCTCGGCTTCGCGCTCGTGGAAGACATTCGTCTCGGCAGATTCAATCCGGACAAGGCGAGAGAGATGGGAATTCCGGAAGGTCCTGCGTGGGGAAAGATCCATAAAGGAGAAGCGGTCACTCTCGATAATGGGCGAGTGATTCAGCCGTCCGAGCTTGTTGGCGAGCCGCGTCCTGGACGCACCGTCGTGTTCACAGGCGATTCGCGTCCATCACCGGCGACGGTGGAGATCTCGCGCGGAGCCGATGCGCTCATTCACGAAGCGACTTTTGCAGATGACGAACATCCACGCGCGGTTGAGACAGGACATTCAACGGCGCGTGAAGCTGCGGAAGTCGCAGTGACGGCAGAAGTGAAGCAGCTCGTTTTGACACACCTCTCGGCGAGATACTCGGTCAACCCATCCGAGCTTCTTCAGCAGGCGAAAGAAGTTTTTCCTGCAACCATCATTGCGCGCGACGGTTTCGAGCTCGAGATACCGTTCGCCGCAGAGAGCTGATCAATCGTCGTCAGATAGCTCGTCGCCGGAATACCATCCGAGCTCCGAAGAAGATACCGGACGGAAGATCAGATCGATCGCGAGAAAAAGGGTCTTGGCAAACGGATAGGCGACAATCGCGCCGAGCGACAGAACTATGACGCCAACCCATTGAATTGCGTCCCATGGCGGATTAGGCCACGTCACGATCAGGACGATGAGAAAGAGAAACGCAAACAGCATCTCGATCGCGATCAGCATGATCACGTACGCGCCGAGAAAGTAGTCTCCTTCTTCGCGATGCGTGTTGAGCTTGCATCGCGGACAGTTGTCGGCGAGACGGAACCAGGAGGCCATTATCCCTCTCGCCCCGCAGTGAGGACATCTCAATGCGAGAGCTCGTCGGATCATTTTCAGTTGATCCTTGGCTTTCGGGATTGGCATGGGGGGAAATCTAGGGGATTGGCTCGAAAAATCCTGAAATCTTAGCGGCTTCTTCGACTTGGAACTAACTGATGGATACTGCCGATACTGCCGCGGATGACGCAGATCATAGC
>DATEDH010000094.1:0-2767 GCA_035281765.1 Gemmatimonadaceae bacterium | reverse complement strand
GCGCCGTCGATCCGATTCCGCCATATCGAGGGTATAACAAAAGGCATGGACGTCGAATGGTCATTCCGCGCTGCATCCGGCGGCGGAACGGAGGTGACTATTGTCCACGTATGGGACGGTCCCGCGCTTCCGCTCATTGGAATTCCGGCGGCAACGATGGTGATCGGACCCGTTTTCATTCATGGAATTGCGTCCCGCACACTTGCGGGTCTCGCTGTCGCGGCTGAGAAGGAGAGTTGATTGTCGAAGCGTCGTGTAGTGATAACAGGAATTGGTGCAGTGACACCGATTGGATCGACTGTCGAAGGTTTGTGGGATGGCCTCCGGCGCGAGAAATCGGCTGTCGGAAACGTCACGCGCTTCGATCCGGCCATTTTCAAGAGTCACAATGCCGCGGAAGTAAACGATTTCGACGCGACTGACTGGCTCGAGAAAAAACGGGCGAAGAGACTCGACCGCTACGGTCATTTTTCAGTTGCGACTGCGCAGATGGCAATTGCCGATGCAGGCATCGATCTCCAGAAAGAAGACCGCGAGCAGATCGGCTCGACAATGGGCAGCGCGCTGGGCGGGCTTCAGTTCGCCGAAGGGCAGCTCGACCTGTATCTGCGCGAAGGAATTCGCTCTGTCGATCCGATGCTCGCGCTTTGCGTGTTCGGCGGCGCGGCGAGCTGCAACATTGCGATCGAGCTTGGAGTAAGCGGGCCGAATTCCACCAACTCGATGAGCTGCGCATCAGGAACGCTCGCGATCGGCGAGGGATTTCGTCTGATTCGAGACGGTTACGCAGATGTGATGGTCGCCGGTGGCGCAGAAGCTCCGCTCGCACCTCTCTGCTTCGGCGCATTTTCGATTATTCGGGCGATGTCGACACGCAATGACGATCCCGCGACCGCGTCCCGTCCGTTCGATAAGGACAGGGACGGATTTGTAATGGGAGAAGGCTCAGCCGTTCTCGTACTCGAGGAGTACGAGCGGGCAATAGCGCGCGGCGCGAAGATATATGCGGAAGTTGCGGGCTTCGGTTTCACTAACGATGCGTATCACATGACGGCGCCGCGACCTGATGGATCGCAGGCTGCGCGGTCGATGCGTCTTGCCATGAAGGATGCGCATGTCGAAGCGAACGAGATCCAGTACATCAATGCGCACGGCAGCTCGACGCCGCTCAACGATCCGACGGAAACGAAAGCGATAAAAGATGTTTTTGGTGAGAACGCGTATTCAGTGCGTGTGAGCGGAACGAAGGGCTACTACGGCCACTCACTTGGCGCGTCAGGCGCAATCGAGACAGCCATCTCGGCGCTTGCGATCTCCCGCAAATGGCTGCCACCGACAGTGAACCTTTCCGTTGCCGACGAAGCCTGCGACCTTAACTTTCTCCCGGGACAAGGCGAGGATGCCGCCGTCGAGCATGTTCTCACGAACTCGTTCGGCTTTGGCGGGATCAACGCCGCTCTCGTTCTTCGGCGCGTGAACTGACGCGCCCCCAAGGCGCAGTGTAATCACAATCAGCGACGGAGCTTCATCAATGCGCGACTCCTGGCGGCATTTTGTTGCGGAATTCATCGGAACTTTCGCGCTCGTGTTCGTCGGCGGCGCCGCGATCATGATCGCAAAGGACACCAACAGTCCTGCGGGTCTCCTCGGAATCGCATTCGCTCACGGGTTGATTCTCGCCGTCATGGTGAGCGCGCTGATGCGAATCTCCGGTCACTTCAATCCCGCGGTGACCATCGGGTTCCTCGCAACGCGGCGCATCGAGCCCATGATGGCAGGTGTCTACATCCTCGCGCAGCTGATCGGAGCGATAGTCGCTGCGTACGTGTTGAAGTGGACATTCCCGTTCACGTTGATCGAGGCAACGAGAGCTGGCGGACAGGCGGTCGCGCTGCAGGTAAGCGGAGGTCAGGCGTTCCTGCTCGAATTCATCGCGACATTCTTCCTGGTTCTCGTGGTGTTCGGCACTGCGGTCGATCCGAAGGCGCCGAAAATCGGTGGGCTCGCGATTGGACTCGTCGTTGCTGCGGACATTCTTGCGATCGGCCCATTGACTGGCGGCTCGATGAATCCCGCTCGCTCATTCGGACCCGCAGTCGCTGTCGGGATATACGAAGCGCAGCTCATCTACTGGGCGGCGCCAATCCTTGGCGGAATCGTCGCGGCTGTTCTCTACGACTTCCTCTTTCTACGGCGGGAAGAGGAGCCAGACTCACACGGTGTACTCAAACCGGAAGCGACTGCTAGTCGGAAGCGAGCATAAAAAAACAATTAACAGGGAGCGCGGGGAGCACAGTGAGGTTTTGAGGGTTGTCTGAGGTGGCTGTGGAGGCTGTCCATTTGGACGGCCACTGTCAGTGCGAATGATCAAACCTCAAAACCTCACTGTGCTCACTGCGCTCCCTGTTAACGACAGCAACAACAAGGTCACGTTGAATTCGAAGTAGCCAGATACGATTCCATCGCGCCCGTAAGCAAGAGCGTTGCGAGAACCATTACGCCGGCGAAGATGAACGGGATTCCCATGCCGAGCGTGTCCATTCCATAACCGGCAATCAAGGGAAACGCCACGCGGGATACGCCGCCGAATGTGTGCTGTACGCCCATGTACAATCCGCGCTGCGCTTTGGGAACAACACGCGAAAGCATCGCGGTGACGCACGGGAAGATGAACGCTGTTCCCATCGGCATCAAAGTCAGCGATGCAAGCATGGTGGGATACGAGCGAATGGTTGCGACGAGCGCGAGTCCAATCGCGAGGAAAACC
>DATEDH010000093.1:0-14977 GCA_035281765.1 Gemmatimonadaceae bacterium | reverse complement strand
TTGCCATTGGTCAAATATGCCCGAGCGGCGTCCGATACGGCACCGGGCAACCTTTAAGCGGTCAATCGATGTCATACGAGCACGAACCTATTGTGACTGGAGAATGAAAATGCGTTTAATACTTTCCGTGCTCACTACTGCAGCGCTGCTCGGGGCTGTCCCCGCAGCGAACGCGCAGAAACAGCCGAAGAAGGAGAAGGAGCCAAAGGCAGCAATCGGCCGAGACCGAGATGGCTGCGTAACGACCGACGGCAGAACCGAATGCGTATTCCGCAAAATGGACTTCGATTCCGTGATGCAGAAGCGGCCTGCAATCGGTGTTCAGACCAGCCCTACTGGAACAGCGCGCGACAGCCTTGGCCTCTTCGTCTCGCGTGTAGTGGCTAACGGTCCTGCAGAGAAGGCAGGAATCGTCGAAGGCGACAGACTCGTGTCGATCAATGGTGTCGACCTGCGCGTGAGCTCAGCCGATGCGGGCGACGACTATGCGGCACAGCTGCCGATGCGCCGGCTCACCCGCGAAGTCGGAAAACTGAATCCAGGTCAGAGCGCAGCCATTCGCGTCTGGTCAGGCGGCAGAATTCGCGATGTGCAGGTAACCGTCGGCCGCGCTTCCGACCTACGTGAGTTCGGCGCGTTTGGCGCATTTGGTGACATGCCAGGAACAATGAGAGGGATGTACGTACCGAATCTCGAAGGCATGCGAATGCAGATGCGCAATCTTCCCTTCGAGCGTCTGCGCGCGATGCCACGCGATTTTGACGGCCTGCGAGGCAGGATGCTGCTCGAAGAGCTTGCGCCGTTGCGCGATGGAGAGCACTTCAGACTTCTCGCGCCATCACGCGTGCGCATCATGCGGGATGGAGAGTGGGTCGATCGCGAAAAGACTGAAAAGGCTCTGAAGGAAAAAGAGAAGAGCGAAAAAAAGAAGAACTAGCTAGCGCTTGAAGGGGTGTTCGAAGCTGAGATAGACGAACACCCCTTTTTCGCCCCTGCTCGACCCGATGCCGAGCGGAACGGCAATGCCAGGTACGATCTGCAGACCTGACGAAAAATTGAATGCGGCTCGCACGCCCGGTGAAATCAGGAGCTGCTCGCCAAAGCTTCCATCCGAATAAATCGCTTCGACCAGCGGCTGGATGAAGGAGCTCCCGGTGAAGATGATGCTTTGCCCGAGAGAATATTCGTGAACGTCTTCACGCGCGCCTGAGTCGTTGCGTGCCCGCGGTGTAAATGCAACTCCGAGATTCGTGTGAGCTGCAAACAGTCGCGATGCAACAACACTTGCTGCAATCGCTGCTTCGCCTCCGACTGCGCCATTCCCTCGGCCGCGCTTCCAGTCGCCTGTTGGAAGCAACATCGAAACGCGAGGTGCGATCGCAAGCTTTGCGTCACCATCGCCGAGCAGCTGATAACGATAATTGAGCGCTATATCCCCTAATCCGGTCGACGATCGCGAGCGCACGATCGGCATGTCGAAACTGAGCTGATGCCTGATCGAAAAGAGCGGCCATTCCTGCGCGAAAGCGAACTCGAAGTCGCGAGATCCACGTTGCGCAGCCAACGTCGATACATGCTGAACAATCCCTGCTTCCTGGTTGTATGCTTCTTCTACGAGGAAGCTGTTATCCTGAACCACAGGCGGCGACGCAGTGCTGTCAGACGGCTGAGCACCGACGGGTGAGGCCATGAGCATGAATGCTCCAGCAAGCACTGATCGCATGGAGTAATAAGTTAGTGAATTATCATGAACAATCACGATGACAGTGAGAGCGGCCAGCCCGGTCGCGTGCGAATCGACAAATGGTTATGGGCTGCGCGCTTCTACAAAACGCGCGCACTGAGTGCAGACGCCATCGATGCGGGGAAAATCGAAGTGAACGGCGAGCGAGCCAAGCGCGCGCGACTGGTTCAGGCGGGCGACCGCATTCGCATCAGGATGGGTCCGTACGAGCATGTAGTGCTCGTCAAAGGAGTGAGTGAGAAGCGCGGCTCAGCGCCGATCGCGCAGGCGCTGTACGAGGAAGACGCCGAGAGCAGGAAAGCGCGCGAGGCGATGGCCGCGCATATGCGCGCAATGAACGCAGGAACGTGGAACGACTCAGGGCGGCCGACGAAAAAAGACCGTCGCGACATCGAGCGACTGAAGCGACGAGGTTAGAACTCCATCTGAGCGCCGAGCTCTACGACGCGATTCGATGGAATTCCAAAAAACTCGGTGGCTGAGCGCGAATTGCGCGACATGAAGATGAAGAGCTTCTTGCGCCATGATGCAAGACGCGCCTTTGAATGCGGATTTGGAATGAGGCGCTCGCGGCCGAGATAATATGTTGTGTGAAGCCGCTCAGAGCGAATGCCCGCATCCTTGCACCTGGCGAGTATGTCGGGAACGTTCGGAGTCTCCATGAATCCGTAGCGTGCCTTCACCCGCCAGAATCCTTCCCGCAATGGAACTGCAAGAATCCGCTCGCTCTCCGGAATTTCCGGGACCGACGCGTTCAGCACGGAAAGAAGCACGACCTGTTCGTGAAGAACCTTGTTGTGCTTGAGGTGGTGAAGAAGAACGAGCGGTGCTCCTTCCGGATCCGAAGTGAGAAACACTGCCGTCCCCGGAACGCGCACGGGCTTATGCTCTGCAACCGAGTTGAGCAGCATGTCTATCGGGAGCGAGGCGCGCACAAGAAGCTTCTGTACGATTCTTCGCCCCTGATACCACGTGGTCATCAGAGTGAACAGCGCTCCGCCGACGAGTATCGCAACCCAGCCGCCGTGGAGAATCTTGAGAGCATTCGATCCAAAAAATCCGAGGTCGATGATCAGAAAGAAGACCACGAATGAAACTGCCGGAAGCGGTTTCCAGTTCCAGCGGGAGCGCGCGAGGAGATAAAAGAGAATCGTCGTGATTGCCATCGTTCCCGTCACGGCAAT
Organism: Gemmatimonadaceae bacterium; assembly: GCA_035281765.1. Taxonomy (GTDB): domain Bacteria; phylum Gemmatimonadota; class Gemmatimonadetes; order Gemmatimonadales; family Gemmatimonadaceae; genus UBA4720. The sequence continues at coordinate 12,049 of DATEDH010000093.1, read as the reverse complement.
TCCATACGCAGCTCCGAGTGCACTTGTCGACCTGAACCCGAGCACGACGAGAAGACAGCCGATCATGAGCGCGTTGTTCACTTCCGGAATGTAGATCTGTCCCGCTTCGGTTTTCGAAGTGTGAATGATGTTGACGCGAGGCGAATATCCGAGCTGCACTGCCTGCTGCGTGAGTGAGAACGCTCCCGATATCAATGCCTGCGATGCAATGATCGCTGCCATCGTTGCAAGCGCTACCAGTGGATACAGCAGAACTCGCGGCGCAAGCATGAAGAACGGATTCTCAGCGCCTGCGGGGTGACGGAGTATGAGCGCACCCTGGCCGAAGTAATTGAGAAGCAGCGCCGGCAGAACGAGACCGAACCATGCAAACCTGATCGGGCGCTTTCCAAAATGTCCCATGTCTGCGTACAGCGCTTCACCACCTGTCACGACGAGTACGACTGCACCCAGAAGCAGGAATGCCTGTGTTCCGTGCGTTATGAAGAACTGAATCGCGTACCAGGGATTCACTGCACCGAGAATCTCCGGGGCGATCGCGATTTCGTAAATGCCGAGTGCTGCGATGGTAAAAAACCAGAGGAGCATCACCGGTCCGAAGACGCGCCCGACTTTGTGCGTGCCCTTTTTCTGAACGAGGAAGAGGCTGAGCAGGATGATCAGTGTGAGCGGCACGACGACGACACTGAGTTTCGGGGTGATGACCTTGAGTCCTTCCATTGCGCTCAGCACGGAGATAGCCGGCGTGATTATCCCATCGCCATAGAGAAGCGCAGCACCAATTAACCCGAGAACGACGATTGTCTGCTTGAAATTCCTGTCCGCATCGCGGCGCTGCTGCTGAAGCAAAAGAGCCAGCAGTGCGAGCACGCCGCCTTCACCGCGGTTGTCAGCGCGAAGAATGAAGACGAGATACTTGAGGCTTACGACGAGAAGCAGTGCCCACACGACGAGGGAAAGAACGCCGTAGACATTGGCGGGAGTGGCGGCGAGATGATACTGGGGCTTGAAGCACTCCTGGAGCGCGTAGAGTGGACTCGTCCCGATGTCGCCGTAAACGACACCGAGAGCAACAAGAGTCAGTTGTCTGAGCCGCACTCCTGTCGGATGCGACTCCGGATGGTCGAGAATCGTGGAGTCCTGTTGAAGACTTTTTGCAGGCAGGAATCAATGGAACTGCTCGAATTCCTGCAATAGTCTCACATCTCGAGCTGTGCTCCGAGCTCCACCACGCGGTTGGGAGGAATGGCGAAGTATTCCGTCGCGGTGCGTGAGTTGCGCGACATGAAGATGTAGAGCTTCTTGCGCCACCGCGCGAGGCGGGCTCTCCCCGTTGGCAGCAGCCGCTCCCTTCCAAGGAAATAGGTTGTGTCGCGTCGATCAGCAACGACTCCCATGTTGCGGCATCGCGCAAGAACCTGGGGCACGTTCGCCTTTTCCATGAATCCGTATTTCGCCACTACACGCCAGAACCCTTCGCCGAGATCGGTGACGGTGATGCGTTCCTCGTCGGGAACGGTAGGCACGTTGGTAGCCAGAATCGACAGCAGTATCACGTTTTCAAGCAGAGTCTTGTTGTGACGCAGATGATGCAGCAGCACGAGGGGAGCGCCTTCAGGATTCGACGTCATGAACACTGCCGTGCCAGGCGCCCTGAAGGGTTTTCGCTTTGCCACATCAGCCAGGAAGAGATCGATTGGCAGTGAGCCGCGTGCAAGAAGATTCTGCACAACCTTTCGGCCACTGTTCCACGTCGTCATCAACGTGAAAACAGAAATGGCGATCGCGAGCGGAACCCATCCTCCGTGAACGACCTTGAGTGCGTTCGATCCAAAGAAGCTGAGATCGACAATCAGGAAGAGCGTCGCGAGTCCGATTACTTTCGACCAGCTCCATTGCCACCTGAGACGCGCGAGAGTGGAGAACAGGATCGTGCTGATCGCCATCGACCCTGTGACAGCGATTCCGTACGCTGCTCCAAGGGCGCTCGTCGAACGGAATCCAATAACCACGGTGAGGCACCCGATCATCAGCGCGCGATTCACTTCCGGAATGTAGATCTGGCCGTGCTCGGTTTCCGATGTGTGGATGATCGACATTCGCGGGCAATAGCCGAGCTGAATGCTCTGCTGTGTTATCGAGAATGCTCCGGAGATGAGCGCCTGCGATGCAATGACTGCCGCAGCCGTTGCGAGCATCACCATTGGATAGAGAAGAATGCGCGGCGCAAGCAGGTAAAACGGATTCGCAGCCGCTGCCGGTTCTCTCAGGACGAGCGCAGCCTGGCCGAAGTAGTTGAGCATCAGCGCGGGCAGCACGAGCGCGAACCAGGCGACGCGAATTGGCCGTTTTCCAAAATGCCCCATGTCCGCGTACAGCGCTTCCGCTCCCGTAACCGCGAGAACAACAGCGCCAAGAATTACGAAACCCGCGAATCCATTGCGGATGAAGAACGACACGCCGTGCCACGGATTGATCGCGAGCAGAATCTGCGGTGACCGCGCGATCTCCATTACGCCGAGTATTGCAATCGTGACAAACCACAATGCCATCACCGGGCCGAATACTCTGCCGACTTTCGCCGTCCCTTTTTTCTGGACCATAAACAGCGTGAAGAGGATCACCAGTGTCGCAGGCACGACGAGTATATGGAACTGTGGCGCGATTACAACGAGTCCTTCTGTCGCGCCGAGGACTGACATTGCCGGAGTGATGACACCATCACCATAGAGAAGCGCGGCGCCCGTCAATCCCAATGAGATGATGATGAGCCGCCGCGTAGTGTCTGTCTTTCGCTGCTGCGTCTGCAGGATGAGCGCAAGCAGCGCGAGCTCGCCGCCTTCGCCGCGGTTGTCCGCGCGCATTATGAACGAGATGTACTTCACGCTCACGACGAGGATGAGCGCCCACAAAATGAGCGACAGCACGCCCATCACATTTTGAGTGTTGGCGATGAGGCCGTGCTCTTCCTTGAAGCATTCGCGTATCGCGTACAGCGGGCTCGTGCCGATGTCGCCATACACCACGCCTATCGCGAGAAGCGTCAGTCTCGCTAAGCGATTGCCTGTTGGATGTGAGTCAGTTTGCGTGCTGATGGGTTACGTCTCGTTTCGTGTGTGCAGGCAAACGTTCTCTGAGTTTCAAACTACGTGCCTGCGTTTCCGTTGAGCTGGGCACGTCGATTGCGTTTATGTCCCGTGCCGCAAGGGCGGTGGAAATAGTACGCTAATCGGAACCGGAGGAATATATGGCGAAGGATCTCAACCAGCGCGGACTCGAGAATCAGGTAAAGGGCACGGCCAAGGAAATGGAAGGCCAGGTTCGTGGTGATCTCGGCGACGCGACAGACAACACCAGCGAGCACATCAAGGGCCGCGCGAAGGAGCTCGAAGGCAAGATCCAGAAAAACTTCGGCAAGGCAGAGCGTAATACTGACGACGCCATCTAAAGAAGAGGGCACAGAGGCCGGCATTCACGCCCTTCGGGCGTGAATGCGGCTGACAGAGGCAGCAGAGACACAGAGAAATGCAAACGCCCCCGGGTTAAACCCGGGGGCGTTTCATTTGCCGCATCGTGGAGGACCCTCTGTGTCTCTGTGCCCTCTGCGCTCTGTGCCCTCTGTCAGACGAGCCGCGAAGCGGCGATGTCCTCTGTGCCCTCGTGGCCGCGAGCCGCGCGATCAACTCACGAGGCGATTCATCACTCGTATCTCAGCGCTATTATCGGATCGAGAGAAGCAGCACGGCGAGCCGGCCACACTCCGAACAAAACACCAACCGTCGCAGAGAAGACGAAAGCGAGAATCACCGACGAGATATCCACCGTCGTGTTGAATCCGCCCAGCTTGCTCAATGTGAATGCTCCGCCTGCGCCGAGGAGTACGCCGATCAAGCCGCCGAGAAGGCAGAGCACAATCGCCTCGATCAGGAACTGAAAGAGAATTGCAACTTTCGTTGCGCCGAGCGCTTTGCGCACGCCGATCTCGCGTGTTCTCTCCGTTACGGAAACCAGCATGATGTTCATGATTCCGATTCCGCCGACGAGAAGACTCACCGCCGCAATACCTGCAAGAAGGAACGTGAAGGTCTTCGTCGTCTCGGCGAATGTGTTGAGGAATTCCGCCTGATTGCGAATGTCGAAATCGTCGCGCTTGTCAGGTGTCAGCCGATGCTGGCGACGCAGGATCGACTGAATCTCCGCCTGCGCTTCCGGAATCTGCTGCTCAGTCGCAGCGAGAACTGAAATCGAGTTCAGGTCCGGCGTTCCAAACAGGCGATAGCGCGCGGTCGACAACGGAATGATCACGATATCGTCGGGATCGTTTCCAAATCCACCGGTCTGTCCCTTCGATTCGAAAACTCCAATCACCTGGAATTGAAGTCCGCCGATTCTGACATTCTCTCCGAGAATCGCTTCCGGCGTCTGCAGTCCAAGATTCGTAATAACCGATGATCCAACAACTGCAACGCGACGCATGCCGGCTTCTTCCTGATCGTTGAAGAAGCGACCTGCTGCGAGATTGAACTTCCGGATCTCGGGAAACACCGGCTTTGCTCCGGTGACCTGAGTCTGCGCGTTCAATGACCCATATTGAATAAGAAGGCGCTTGTTCATCTCAGGTCCGACCGCGGCGAAATTCTTTCCGCGACGCTCGAGTGCTTCAGCATCCTCGATGGTGAGCTTCTCGTTGTTCTCAGTCGCTACGCCAAATCCGCGACGAGCGCCCGGACGCACCGACAACAGAGTAGTCCCAAGTCCGGCGATGCGATCGCTGATCGATTTCTGCGCACCCTTTCCGATCGCAACCATCGCGATGACGGCTGCAACGCCGATGACGATGCCGAGCATCGTGAGAAATGAGCGCATCTTGTTGGCGCGAAGCGCGCCCATCGCGACGAGCATGATCTCCTTCGCGAGCGTGATGCTCGCGGCAGGAATCTCAGGGCGGTGCAGACCACCCTTATGCTCGGGCTGACCCGACGGATTGGGGACTCTTTGTGCCGGTGCTGTCATTAGTTGCCTCCTCTCTGGCCGCCGCCGCGAGCTGCGCCCGCACCGCCACCCTGATTGGTATTCTGACGCTGCAGTCCGGGAACGCCGCCGCGGTTTCTAACTTGATCGAGCTGCTCCTGCTGTCTTGCCTGCATTGCAGCAACGTTCAGGATTGCGACAGAATCACCTTCGTTCAAGCCACTCACGACTTCAGATACGTCGTAATTGCTCACGCCAAGCCTGACCATTTTCGGCGTGTACTTGCCGGCCTTCACGGTGAAGACCATTCCGCGACGGCCGCCTCTCTGGCCAAACGCTCCGCCTGGTGCTCCACCGGGTGCGCCCTGACCAGACTGACCCGCTTGTGCTCCAGCTTGTCCTCCGGCCTGTCCCCCGCGCTGTCTGAAATTGCACGCGCGCGCAACCTGCGCATCGAGTCCGGCTGATTTATAAAGTGCCTGAGACTGCGCCTGCATCTCCTGTCGATCGAGAGTGCCTGCCTGCATCTGAGCGCGAAGATCAGCGAGCTTCTTCTGGACGTCAGGATGCTTTGCCATCGAATCAGTCACTGCCTTGCACTGAGCATCTGTAACTTCAGGCATGTTGAATCCGCGCTGTCCGCCCTGCTGCGCACTCTGTGCACCCGGCGTATTTCCCTGAGAAGCCTGCGTGGCCTGTCCACCCTGACCGTTACCGTTCCTGCCGAAGCTGCCGCGAGCTGATGCCAGCTGTGCACGAACAGAATCAGGATTGAGACCGAGCATCGACGCAACAGACGCCGCTTCCTGCGGGCTCCGCACAGCGTCATTCGACACTGCAAGTGTGTTGTCTCTTCTCTCAGTCTCGATGGACACCTCGCCGTTCATTCCCGGCATCAGCAGTCCGCCGACATTGTCGATGCTGATCAGCACCGGGAACATCGTTACCGACTGCTGAATCGTTGCCTGCGGCTCGATCTTCTCGACAGTTCCCATGAACGGCCGATCCGGATATGCATCGACCGTGACAGTCGTGGGCAGTCCCGGACGGACCTTGCCGATATCCGTCTCGTTCACGAGCGCGCGCACGCGGATTTTCGTGAGATCCGCCATTCGCAGAATCGTCGTTCCGCCGCCCGCAGTACCGGTTCCCGATGCAATGACCTGACCCAGTGCAACGGGCTTCTCGATGACCGTTCCTGCAACGGGTGCCCTCACCGTCGCTTCTTCGAGTCCCTGCGCACGCAGGTCGAGTGCTGCACGATTTCTCAAGACAGTTGCCTGTGAATTCGCGTAGTCGACTTCTGCGGCTTCATTCTCGGCAGAAGTGATGATGCGCTCCTTATAGAGCTGCGCCGCGCGGTCACGCGCAGTCTTCGAGACCCGAAGCTTGATAAGCGCTGCATCGAGATCAGCCTTCGCCTGAGCGTATGCATTGCGTGTGTCACGCGTGTCGAGCTGAACGAGAAGATCGCCCGCCTTCACGAAACTGCCTATCTCGACAGGCATCGCGACAATCTGCCCCGATGATTTCGACTTCACCTCGATGACGTTGATTGGCTCGACTACGCCGGTGGCCTCAGCGGTGACGACGATCGTTTCGCGCTTGACCGTTTCCACCGGAATCGTCACTGCCTGCTTCTTGTTTTTCGAGCATGCGCCCAGTGACAATGCGGCGGCAATGACGAGGGTTGTCTTTCTTAACAAAGTCTTTCTCCTAGAGATCACGGCCGATCAGCGCTTCGAGCTGCGCCTTGGCCACGCGGTAGTCATATCGCGCGCGAATCAATGCTGACCGCGCGTTGTCGAGCTGCGTCTGCGAAGTGAGAAGATCGAGAAGCGTCGTTGCACCGAGCTCGTATCGTCTCTGCTGCACTCTGAGATCCTCGGCGGCAGCTGCAACCGAGACTGTCTGGATCTGCACCTGCTCCTGCGCGTTTCTCATCTGTCCAAGCGATTGAACGAGAGTCTGTCGCGCGAGTAATCGCGCGTCGCGCGCCTGGACCTCGGCCACATCTTCCGCGACAATAGCCCGTGCGACGCTCACTTCCCGATTCAGGTTGTTGAACAACGGAAAGTTGAGACGGAAGCTCAGGTTCTGATTGTATGCGTATTGCTTGTCACCGATTCCAAATGCGGGATCGAGGCCGCTTCCGCCCCGACTGAAGCTCATCGACACGGTTGGAAGAAAAGCGGTCTTCGCCGAGCGAACGGCAGCATGCGCAGCATCCAGCTGCGCTTCAGCCTGCTCGATTGCGGGAGCCTTGTTCACAAGAGGCTCCAGCTCAGCGAGACTGGGAATCACAACCGGCGCGTCGACGGTATCCGCTGCGTTCGCAGTCACTGGGGTCGGCGATGCAACAAGGCGCGTGAGCGTCTGGTTGGCGAGCTGCAGATTGTTCTGCGCGTTCAGAAGCGCGAGACGCGCGTTGCCAAGAGCAATCACCGATCGCAGCGAATCAGACACTGTCGCTGCACCTGCGCGCAGTCTCAGTGAAGACGCTCTCAGCTGCTGCTCTGTTTGTTGAATCTGTGCTTTCGCAGCGCTCTCGGATTCACGCGCCGCGAGAATGTTGTAGTACTGCTGCTTTACCTGAAGGGCGACGTTATATCGCGAGACAGTTTCGCCCGCCTCAGCTGCATCGACGTCGGCCTTTGCTGCCTTTACGTCGAAAAAGCGTCTCCCACCGTCGAACAGCTCGAGACTCGACGAGAGTCCTGTCGAATAGTTCGTTGGATTACCAGTAAATGGAACAAGCTGTCCCTGCGAGTTGAACCGGTCACCGCTCTGTTTCTGTCTGCCCGCAGATAGCGAGAAACTCGGAAGGAAAGCAGCATAGGACTGTTTCACCGCAGCAGAAGAAGTGCGGATCGATCCGCGTGCCTGAACGGTCGAAACCGAGTTGAGCTGCGCGAGACGAATTGCCTCAGCGAGTGAAATCGGAGTCGCTGCAGTATCGACTGCCGTCTGTGCCGAGAGCGCAGCAGGGACGATGATCGTCACCAGTGCGCCAATAAAACTTTTTTTCATCTTGGTCCCTGTCGTCTGCCGCTATCGCCGCGCGCGCGCGTCGAGTCGCGACGCCGCATGTGCTCGCGCATCTCATCGAGCTTCTTTCCCTGCTCGGGCGTAAGAATTCTCTTGAGCTGCTCGTGCGTGCTGTCGCCCATTGCCTTCGCGATGGTCTGAAGCGAATCCATCTGCGGGCGAATTGGCTTGAACAGCTCACGCATCTGCGTACGGCGAATGTTCATGATCGAGTCGAATTGTGTCCGCTGCTGAGGAGTCAGTTTCAACTCCTTTGCCATGCGGTCTCTCGACGGTCGATCTCCCCGGCCGCCTCCATGATGAAACAGGCGATCCCCGGTATATCCAACTGCAATGCCTGCCACGAATGCGGCGAGGAGAAAAAGCAATGCGTAGCTCTTTGAGCGCTGCATCTATCGTTTAGTGAGAAAGGAAATAGCTGAGCGTCGCTCCGTCGGCACCACGCTCGACTGAGCTCAGCTCTTGAGTTGTAGTAAGCACTTCAGGAGTGACCGACTGCACGAGCGAGTCGTAAGACACCTGCTCCTCGGATTCGATCAACTTCTGATCGATCACGCCTGCCAGCGCGAAAATCGCGGCTGCCGCAATGAGAGCGGGTCTCGCCCACGGAGCGAGCACATTCCACCATCCAGCATCCAAAGATGATTGTCCCGTAACGCGACTCATGATCCGCGACTCGAGCCCGGACCAGTACGCGTCACCGCCCGGAGGCGCATAGGCCTCACGAACAAGCGACACCAGCGATTCATCGAGTGAATCGCGATCACCGTTTGCGGGGAATCTCAGCTCATCAGTCATGTCAGCCTCTCAGGTCCTTCAACATTTCACGCAGCTTCTGCCGCGCATGGTGGAGGTCGGATCTTGCCGTGCCGCCCGGAATCCCGAGCATTTCCCCGATCTCCACGTGAGTAAATCCTTCGATGTCGTGAAGCACGATCACCGATCTTGCCCTGTCCGGGAGTTTCGACAACGCTTCTCTCAAGCGCGTGTTCAACTCCGCATCCAGGGCGGGATCTCGAAACGGTGAGCGAAGCGCGTCGCTGAGCTCTTCAGTCGAGCGAACCTTGCGCCTTCTCGTTATGTCGAGTGCTGCGTTCGCTACGATCCTGTTGATCCATGCGCCGAAACTCTGCGATGGATCGAACCGGTCGATCGACTGCCACGCCCGGACGAATCCATCCTGAACAGCATCCTCGGCGTCTTCGTGTACCGTTACGATTGCCCTTGCAACGAGGTACGCACGTCGCTGATGAAGACGAACAAGCCCCGCGAAGGCGTCCTGATTGCCTCCGCGAGCTGCTTCAGCCAGAGCGCGTTCCTCATCTGGGATACGCACCGGGCCGCTGGATTGTTGAGGAGCGCTAGTGTTTCGCTGGCGCGGGTGCGGGGGTGCCCGATGCCGGCGAGGGAGTGGGAGCTACTGGAGCCGCTGTACCGGTGCCCGTGGCCGATGGAACAGGCCCTGAAGCGGGCAGAACTGCCTGAGGTGGTTCCTTCGCCTCATGCGCCTTCTTGTCGGCAAAGTGCGAGTTGGTCAGCCACACGATCGTGATGATGACCAGAAACAGTGCTGATCCACCAAGTGCGAGCCCGGAGAGCGCTGCGCCGAGGTCCGGGCTCTTGGGTCTTGGAGCCGCCATGCTATCGCTACTCCTTAGATGAGGGGGGAGTATCAGAAACGGTCACGTTGGTCATCGTGTCGTTCTGCTTGATTGTTTTGATAATATCGAGCCCGCCGGTCACCTTGCCGAACACCGTGTGCACGCCGTTCAGGTGCCGCGTGTTGCTCTCGCTCAATACGATGAAGAACTGACTGCCGCCGGTATCCTTGCCGGCATGCGCCATCGACAGTGAGCCGACCTCATGCTTGTGCGGGTTGCCCTGCGTCTCGCACTTGATGCGATACCCCGGTCCGCCGGTACCAACGCGGCGGTCACCTTCGGGAAGATCGCGTGAGAGCGGGTCTCCGCCCTGCACGACGAAATCGGGAATCACGCGGTGAAACTTGATTCCGTTGTAATAGCCCTCGTTCGCGAGCTTCTCGAAGTTCGCGACTGTGCCGGGGGCTTCCTTGTCATACAGCTCCGCGGTAAGGGTTCCGCGGTTGGTTTCGATAGTGGCGTATTTCATTTGAATTCGGCGGTAGAACGCTCAAAATACATCAAACACGGGCCGACGGGCAGACATCAGCCAGTACACAGGACTCGCACCTCGGCGTACGTGCAAGGCAGACGCGGCGTCCGTGAAAAATCAGCAGATGCGAGACAAGAGTCCAATCGTCCTTCGGAATCAATTCCATGAGGACCTGTTCGACTTTCACGGGATCCGTCTCGTTAGTGAGGCCAAGGCGGATGCTCAGTCGCCCGACGTGAGTGTCGACGACTACGCCTTCGTCGAGATGAAATGCATTGCCCAGGACAACGTTTGCGGTTTTTCGGCCGACTCCGGGAAGCCTGGTGAGCTCGTCCATCGTCGATGGGACTTTTCCACCGTGACGCTCGGCCACCGCGGCTGACATTCCAAGCAGGCTCTTGGTCTTGTTCCGGAAGAAGCCGGTGCTCTTGATCATCTCTTCGAGCTCTTCGGTTTTCGCGGCGCTCAGCGATTCAGCATCCGGATAGCGCTCGAACAGGGCAGGCGTGACCATGTTGACGCGCTTGTCGGTGCATTGCGCGCTCAGTATCGTCGCGATCAGAAGCTGGAGCGGAGTGTCGAAGTCGAGCTCGCAGTGAGCGTCGGGGTACTCGCGCTTGAGGCGCGCGAGAATCTCCAACGCGTGCGCTTTGAGCTCGCTGCCCTTTTTCTTCCTGCGCTTTGCTGGGTTTTTTGCGGCGGGGTTTGCGTTCCTTCGGACCGCTTTTTTCACTTGCGTTTCTTTCGCTTTGCGATGGTAAGCACTTCGCGTGCGGTTTTTGTGTTGAGCACGTCGTCCTTTGTGAGCCACGCCTTTCGCGCCATTCCTACACCGCTTTCGATATTGTCGAGCTCCATCTCGGAATGCGCATCGGGTCCGATCTCGATCATTACGCCTTTCTCTTTTGCATCACGAAGATAGCGCCAGTCGAGGTCCATGCGATGCGGATCGCAGTTGAGCTCGAGGATCGTTCCGTTTTCCGCGGCCTTCTCGATGATCGCTTCGACATCGACGGGATATGCATCTCTCGATAAAAGCAGGCGGCCTGTCGCATGACCCAGGATGGTGAGACGCGGATCGTCCATCGCGCGGGTGATGCGGCGTGTCATCGTCTCCTCGTCCATCTTGAACTGCGAATGCACGGATCCTACGATGTAGTCGAACGAATCGAGTGTGTTGTCTCCGTAATCCAGATCACCCGATGTGAGGATGTCGCACTCTATCCCTTTGAGGATCTTGAATCCCTTCATTCGCGCATTCAAGTCGTCGATCTCATCGTGTTGACGCTTCACTTTATCCGGCTTCATTCCGCCGGCGTAGAACGCGGCCTGCGAATGATCGGTGATGCCGATGTATTTCCAGCCGCGCTCTTTTGCAGCCAGCGCCATCTCCTCGATTGTCGCACCGCCATCTGAATATGTGGAGTGACAATGGAGCGCGCCCTTGATGTCTTCGCTCGTGATGAGATCGGGCAGCGACCCGGTTGCTGCCGCTTCGATCTCACCTGTGCCTTCTCTGAGCTCGGGCGGAATGTCTTCCAGACCAAGAGCGGCGAACAGATCGGATTCATCTTTGATGGCGAGCGGTTTCGCCTTTCCTCTTCTCAGTGAAGTCTCATCGAGAATAAATCCGTTCGATTGAGCGAACGTCGTCAGCTGCAGAACATGCTCAGCGCTTCCAGTTGCGCGCCACAGTGTTATCGCCGCATCGGAGGGTGATGTGCACCACAGCTCCATTCGCGTATCGTCGATGAAGTGAATCGACACGCGTGCGCCGTTGTGAGTGACATCGGCGATTGCGGGGGCATTGGAAAACGAGCGCGCGACTTCTTCAGGATTTGCCGAGCAGATTGCAACGATGTCGATGTCGCCGACGGTTTCGTGATGACGGCGAACA
>DATEDH010000092.1:0-6317 GCA_035281765.1 Gemmatimonadaceae bacterium | reverse complement strand
TATTGCCCCGGGCACGAGCTTCATTCCGAGCATGATGTACTTCCACTTGCCGGGAATGTAGACGACTCCGTTTTCCGTGAGGCATGCATCGACAATCTCTGATGCAGCATCGCGCGCGGACACAACAAGTGGATGCTTGCGGCGGTGCGCCGTCATGCGTGTATCCACCGATCCAAGCTTGACCGTGATCACGCGAACCTTGCGCGGCGCCAGACGGCGGCGAAGCTGATCGAGATAGGTGTTCAGCGCCGATTTCGCGAGACCGTACGTGTGCACTTTACGCCGTGGCCGGTCGCCCGCAACCGACGAGAGAGCGCACACGAATCCGCCATTCAGCATCGACGCTGCAACGTCGAGTGCGCGCGCCGAGCCGATGAAGTTCGTGTCCATGATGCGTGCTGCTTCTGACGGATCGGTCTGCGCCTTGATATTGTCGCCGAGATATCCGACGCACAGGATCACGCCGGCCATCGGGACAAAGGGCTCGAGCTCCCGTCGCAGGGTTTCCTCGGCAAATGCGTTCACGTTGAGCCGCTTCGCCACGGCGCTCACACCGTGCTTTCCGGTGACCTCGCGCGCGATCTCCTCGCACTCTGCAACATTGCGTGCGTACAGGACAAGACTCTTACCCCGGCCCGCAAGAACTTCAGCTATCTCCCGGCCAATGGCGGATGTGGCGCCGAGTATGACGACAGGGGAGCCCGTAACGGTGGTCATTCCGCGCAAATTACAACAATTCCATTCGCGGACGCGTAGATTTTCGGGTCGTCCGACATAGGAGATAAATGCGCACCCGCCCCCAGCGGTAAGCGGTAACTCGATGGATCGTCGCGAGGAGAAGCGAACGGGACGCAGCCGGCTGCCGATGGTCGTTGCATTGCTTGCTACGATCGGCCTGTTTGCGCTGGCGTTTCTTGCTGCTCAGCGAATGCAGGCAGAGCTTTTCGCGGAACGGCCACGGGATATTCCGAAGATCGTCGTGCTGCCTTTCGAGAACGTCGGCCCGCGGGAAGATCAGGATCTCGCAGATGCGATGACCGAGGAGATCGCAAATCGTCTCGCATCATTGCGCGGCTTGCACGTCATCGGCCGTCACAGCTCAGCGGCATATACGGGAACCGCGGCAGCGCCTGCGCAGATTGCCCACGAGCTGGATGTTCAGTATGTCGTGACCGGCAGCGTTCGTCAGGATAAATCCGAGGAAGGAAAATCACTGGTGCGGGTCAGTCCGACTTTGACCAGGGGAAGCGACGGAACGCAGATGTGGTCCGAAGCTTATCAGACTGCTCCGTCGGGCATGTTCACTGTTCAGGCGAAGATTGCGACGCAGATTGCCAGCTCGCTGAATATTCCGGTGCTCACGCCCGAGAAGGACGCGATGATCCTGCGTCCCACGAGCAGCCCGGAGATCTATCGAAAATATCTTCGTGGTCGGCAGCTCACCGAGCGAACCATGCAGGTTCCGCAGCTGCGTGAAGGCATCGAGCTCCTGACTCAGGCAACACGCGAAGATCCCAGATTCCTGAAGGCGTGGGCACAGCTGTCGATTGCTCATACGAGAATGTTCTGGTTTTCGGCGGATAGAACGCAGGAGCGGCTGGACCAGGCGATGAGCGCCTTGCGAAGAGCCGATGCACTCGAGGAAGGGAATCCTGATGTGCATCTCGCGCGCGGCGTACTTCTATATCTGGGTCGCCGCGATCTGGAAGGGGCGCTTAACGAATTCAAGCAGGTTGTCGCGGCGCGACCTTCCGATGTAACCGCGATTCTTTACACCGCTGCGATCAATCGCCGGCTAGGCAGGATGGATGCTGCGCTCGACGGATGGAAGAGTGTCACGTCTCTCGATCCGAGGAACCCTGCGAACTTCAGCGGGCTGGCGAGCACGCTGATGTTCCTGCGCCAATATGCCGACGCCGAGAAGTGGGTCGACAAGGCGCGCTCTCTTGGTGCGGATAATCCGGAAGCCGTGAGACTCAAAAGCACGATCGCGCTCGACGCGCGCGGCAATGTGCTCGAGGCAATCGAGCATTTGCGGGGCGCGCGCAACTCGCTTCCACCGGCCTGGTTCACTAACGTCCTTCAGGCAATGACATGGCCGGCCGTCGAGGATCCCGACCTGCGGCGTTACATGATCAACGTGGTACCGTCTGGTGACATTGCATCGGGTCGATTTTACGCAAACAAGCTGAAGCTCTATTACTACATCGGAGATTCCGCCCGGGTGCGTGCGTACGCAGATTCTGCGTATCGTGCACTGGAGGCAAACATACGCGAGTCGGCTGATCCAGTCCCGTTTTATGAGGAGCTCGCGCTGGTGCACGCGACTCGTGGTCGTCGCGCTGAAGCGCTGCGCGCGATGGCAAAGGCCGATGAGCTCTTACCAGTCGGTCGCGATGTATTCGACGGCGCGCAGCGCGACAACCTTCGCGTGCGCATGTACATGCTGCTCGGCGACGATGATGCTGCGCTCGATCAGATGGAGAAGCGCGTGAACGTGAATGGCGGATTGTCGCCGTTTTACCTGCGGCGTGATCCGATTTACTCCCGGTTGATTTCGAGTCCGCGCTTTCGGCGCATCGCGGGATTGTAGAAATGGTTCCCATTCAGCAGCAGCGTGGCTTCTCACCGCTTGGACGGCTCCTGCTCACGCTCGCCGGCGCTGTCGCTGTGCTCGCTGGATTGCGCGCGGCGCAGTCGATAATTGGTCCGGTGCTCATTGCGCTGATCATCACAGTTGCGTGGAGTCCAGGCTCCGAATGGCTGCGCAAGCATGGTTGGCATCCGAGTGTGGCTGCGCTTACCGGCATTGCGCTCGGCATTGTTGGAATCGCGTTGTTCGTCGCATTGGTGTGGACGTCGCTCATTCAGCTGCAGAACAATCTCCCGGGATATCAGCCGAGGCTCGAGGCACTTCAGGATTTGTTGAGAACGAAGCTGTCGGAGCTGCCGTTCGACACTTCGCGCGTCTTGTCTGCGAACCTGGCGAGTCCGGGAACGATCATCAGCTATGCTCTGAAGATCGTTCAGAAATTCACGCAGACCGCGGGCAATCTGCTTCTTCTCGTGCTGCTCATGGCGTTCATGATGCTCGAGGCGGTGCGTTATCCGCAGAAGCTGCGTGAGGCGCTTGCCGGTCAACCGGATGTCATCGAGCGCTTTTCGCAATTCGGCGACAGCATTCGCAGCTATGTAGGGTTGAACGCAGTGTTCGGTCTTGCTGCTGCGCTGCTCGATACTGTATTGCTGCTCAGTCTCGGTGTGGACTTCGCAATATTATGGGGCGTCGTATCGTTTTTATTGAGCTTCATTCCGAATATCGGGTTCATCATTGCGCTCGCGCCGCCGACTTTTCTTGCGCTCATTCAATTCGGGTTTGGTCGTGCGCTTGGCGTGATAATCGGATATGTCGTCATCAACTTTGCGGTCGACAACATCATCAAGCCGAGGTTTGTTGGAGTCCGGCTCGATCTTTCGCCGCTCGTTGTGGTTGTGTCGCTTTTGTTCTGGGGATGGTTGCTTGGTCCGATGGGGGCGCTGGCAGCGGTTCCATTGTCGATTGGAACGCGATTCCTGCTCGAGAGCTTTGAAGAGTCTCGGTGGATTGCGCACCTTATGAGTGATGCGGGCCCAAAGCCTGTGGTAGTTGACGCCGGATCCGACGAGGAAGATCGATGATTGTTGCGGAGCTGCTCGACCTGTTTGAATACAATCGATGGGCGAACATGAGGACGCTCGAGTCGGCGGCGGAGCTTTCGACGGAGAATTACTGGAAGGACGTCGGCGGAAGTTTTCCGTCTGCACGCGCGACGCTTCAGCACATCTTAGGGGCCGAGGTTATCTGGCTGTCGCGGTGGGAAGGGCATTCGCTTGGTGATCCGCCCGATTATGCGGGAATGGTGGATGTGTCTTCGCTGTCGAGATTGTGGAATTCGTTCTGGCAGCGGCAGTTCTCATTTATCAATGCCCTGTCGGATGAGGAGCTCGCGCGTCCGATTGCGATAAGGACGCGCACCGGCATCGAGACAGTGCAGCCGCTTGGCGAGACGATGATGCACGTGGTGAATCACTCGAGCTATCATCGAGGCCAGGCGGCGTCGCTTGTGAGAATGCTTGGTGGGACGCCGCGCAACACCGACTATTTCATGTACTGTGTTACGCGGGGAGTTGAAGAGGAGAGCTAGACTGCCTCTTCCACCACTTCGCCCGGTCGCAGCAGGTGAGGTCCTGCTTTGTAGGGGCCGCCGAGCTCGAAGAGTTTGTCGACGCCGGGTGCCGTGATGGCGATGTGTCCGCTGACGAGGCGCTCTACCCAGCCGTTCTCGCGAAGGTACCACATCTGGAATTCGAGAACGTTTTGCGGGACGTTGAGCACTCGCTCGAGCTCGATGACGCCGACGCCCGGTTCAGTTACGTCGTTGCGGCGTGCGACATAAAGCAGGGAGAGAATTGCGAGGCGGATGCGCGCGTCGTTCGAGATCTCGCTTGTTGCTGATTCCTGGTTGAAAATCTTCCAGTGTGTTTCGCGGACGCGTTCGTACCTGACGTCGTATGTTGCGCGTTGTGCAGGGTCCGAGAGGATGTCGTGTGCGGTGACGAGCTCGGCGAACTTGTCGGCGTTTCCGCTTTCCCGATTGTCCGGGTGGTAGCGATTGGCGAGATGCCTGAAGACGCGCTCGATCGTTTCCTGATCGGCGCGTGGTGATACCTGGAGGATCTCGTAGTAGTCGGGGAGCGGTGATTCGGGCATAGCCCAATATGGGAAACAGTTGGCGTGGTGCAATACAGATGTTACGACGACCTGCGTTATTGAAGCGTAATTTTTCTATCTGACCGGGACCTCTGACAACGGAGCGTGTGATGTACGCCTTGCTGCTTATTGCGCGGATTCTTCATGTCTTGTCTGGCATCATGTGGGTTGGAGTGATGGTGTTCAACGGGCGATACCTCGGACCGGCGCTGGAGGACATCGGACCTGATGCGGGGAAGGTGATGGCCGCTCTGGCGAAGCGGGGGTTTTTGAACTTTCTGCCAACTGTTGGCGCTGTCTCGCTTTTGTCGGGGGCGTATCTGTACTGGCATGCGTCGGCGGGATTTCAGCACGAGTACATGAGATCTGGCCCCGGTATGACATTTGGAACGGGGGCGGCGCTAGCGATCATCGCGTACATCATTGGAATGTCTTATGTGAAGCCGGCGATCATGAAGTCGATGGCGCTGGGTCCGCGCATGGCGAGTGCGGGGGAGTCGGAGCGTCAGGGATTGATGGCGGAGATGCAGGCGGCGCGGAGCAGGGCGAAATC
Source organism: Gemmatimonadaceae bacterium (assembly GCA_035281765.1). Lineage (GTDB taxonomy): Bacteria > Gemmatimonadota > Gemmatimonadetes > Gemmatimonadales > Gemmatimonadaceae > UBA4720. The sequence goes on along the minus strand of DATEDH010000092.1, from coordinate 1,014 downwards.
GGGGAGTCAGATTGCTGGTGCGCTCGTCGTTCTTGCTGCTGTTGCGATGTCGATTGCGAGGTATACGTGAATAGTTGAATTTCGCGTGGTGGGGATGTCGTTGTTCTTTGGCGGCGTTCTGATTTTTGGAATGGACGCAGTTGCGTTTCCCGGAATCAAGTTGCGGGAAATACCGAGTAACTTCTGTTATGGGAAATGTTTTAGAAGTCGTGCGATTTAGACTGCAATGGCCTGCAGTCTAAACCGCGCAGTTGGACGTTCAATTGTTCGTATGCACTGGCCACGGAAGGCGTTCGGTGGCATGGCCGATCGCGGCTGCAGATTAGACAGCAAGGAAACGTCGCGTTTTCCCGCGCTCGCAGTCTAAATTGACTGTCTAATTGGCGTTAGCGTGCCTAACCAGGCTTCATTCATATGAGCGATCCTCATGGGCAGCCTTTCAACATTCGGTTCAACCGTGCTCGCCGAGCAGAGCGCGATCTCTCCGAGTTCTTAGGGCTAGCGAAGGGCCTGCTTGCAGATGGCGAAATCTCTCTTTCCGAAGCAGATGCAATCGCGCGCTGGATCCAGACTCATCCCGATGCAGTCGAGCAATGGCCGCTTAATCTGTTATCGCAGCGCGTCACGAACATCTACCGAGACGGTCGCGTCGACGAAGCCGAACGCAAGGAGTTGGCTGAGCTTCTAACCTCAATGGTCGGCGGTACCGCAGGCGTCATTCTTGGAGAGGACGCTGCAACTGGTCTGCCGCTTGACACACCGCCACCGACATTTGCTTGGCAAGGCGCTATTGTGGTCTTCACTGGCAAGTTTGCATTCGGTACACGTGCGGATTGCCAGAGAGCGGTCGCCAGGCTCGGAGCTGAATATCAATCGAGCATTACCCAGCGTACGAAATATCTCGTGATCGGCACATTCGGTAGCCGCGATTGGGTTCATACTTCCTTCGGCCGCAAAATTGAAAAAGCAGTCGAGTATAGAAGTGCCGGTGGGTTTCCACACATCGTTGGTGAA
>DATEDH010000091.1:0-2916 GCA_035281765.1 Gemmatimonadaceae bacterium | reverse complement strand
AGTATCGAGTGGTGGCTGGAGCGTGGCGGTGCTGTTCTCACGTGCCTCGCGCTCGTGCTTCTCTATCAGTACGCCATCGAGCGCAACTGGATAACGCCTGTTGTGAGAGTCGGCTCCGGCTTGTTCGTCGGATTCGCCCTTTTTTACAGCGCATCGCGAATCAAGCGCGGCGACGGGCAAGTCGCTGACGATATCATCGGCCTGCGCGAGGTTCTCCTCGGTGCAGGGCTCGCTGCGTGGTACATCACGGCATACGCTGCGGCCATTTATTACGGATTGATTCCTGTCGGGACCGCGCGATTTCTATTTCTTCTCCTGAGCGCAGGCGGTGTATGGCTAGCGCTGAGTGAACAGCGATCCGTTCTTGGATTCCTCGCGCTGGGGATCGGGTTTCTTACGCCGTTCTTTCTCCCGACGCCAAATCCGTATATCCCTCTGGCAGCGATGTATCTCGGCGCACTGGCTGCGCTCGGAATAGTCGTGTACCTCATGCGCGGCTGGCAGTCGATACTGTGGCTCACGTTCATCGGATTCTGGTTGACTGCGTCGGGAATGACTGATTTGATCTGCTGCAATCCGGTTTCACCGCTGCGAATAACGGGATCCATTTCAGTAGCGCGTATCGCGATGACACTCGAGATCATTGTTGCGGGAGCGATGCTCGTTCGCACTCCGCTGCTCAGGCGCCGTCTCGTTGCAACTGGATCTCCTCTGTACACGCAACCCCGGCAATCGAGTTTTGCATCATCCGTCGAGAGCAGGATTGCGTCGAGAATCGCCCGCCTCACCGGTGTCGATGCGCAGAACGATTCGCTCGCCTTATGGGTGATTACAATCGCGAGCCCGCTCTTGTCAGTGCTGTTTCTTTCATGGATATGGACTTCAGTGCAGGGAACTGCCTGGGGTGTGGCATCGCTCGTCCTGGCACTGTTTGCATACCGGCTGGCGTCTTCGTCGCGCGATGAGGAATTCGCGCACGTCGAGGCGGCCGCGACGACCGTGTGGAGTCTCGCTGGCGTACTCTGGCTCGCGGATTCGATTGGCAGCCGATTTTCGATATCGTCGGAGCTCATGTTGGCGGGCGCCGCATTGCACGCTGTTGCGACACTTTATTATCTGCGAAACACACGGTTTGTCGCGCCAAACAAAATCGCGATTGCGGTAGTGTCAGTTTGTATTGCAACTGTGCTTTTGTCGGAGACTGTGTTCCGGAATTTCGCTCTCTCAGGCTTCGACACTGGGTGGACAATCGCTGAGATAATCGTCATCGCGGCAACGGGCTGGATCTGGTGGGTGCGGCGTTCACCCGCTGAACCGCTTGCGTTCGCAACGCTGCTCGGCCTCGCAGCATACATCTCGCTCATGTTCATCGATGCGCGCATTCTCAACAGGATCTGGCCTCCGCTCATCACTGCGACGTTTGCAGTCGCAGGTGCCGCGCTTGTTATGATCGGCCGCAGGCATGCGGAAGCGGAGACGCTCCGGCGGCTTGGGGGATTCACTCTCGTTGTTGTCGTCGCGCGGTTGTTCATGTTCGACCTTGCGCGTGTCGAGACCATCTGGCGCGTGCTTCTATTTCTTGGATGCGGTGCGCTTTTCCTCTTCACCAGTCATCGCCTGCAGGACCAGCCTGATTCAGCAGAGCCGGGCACATGATGGATCCACTCGATGAGATCTCGATGAATTCGCGCGAGTTCAATTACGACTCGATTGCTGCCGACTATGCAGCAAAGGTCGATTCTGCTCCTTACAACGCTCTCTATGAGCGCCCGGCTATGCTCGGGCAGCTCCCGGATGTCGACGGTTTGAGAATTCTCGATGCAGGCTGCGGATCAGGCTGGTATGCGGAGCAGCTGCTTGGTCGCGGTGCAATCGTTACTGGCATCGACGCGAGCGCGTCGATGCTGGATTACGCGGCGAAGCGTCTCGCGAAAAATCCTGCCGTTTCCAGGTTGCAGCTGCAGGTAGCAGATCTCAGCGATCCTCTTCCATTCGACGATGATGTGTTCGATGGAGTCGTCAGTCCTCTCGTTCTGCACTATCTCGAGGATTTTCGGCCCGCTCTGAAGGAAATGCACCGCGTGCTCGTTCCGGGTGGCTGGCTTCAGTTTTCAACGCATCATCCAGCGGCGGATGCGAGGCTTTTCAAAACGCAGAATTATTTTGAAGTAGAGCACGTTGTCGATCATTGGGACTGGGTGGGTCGTGTGGAATTTTTTCGTCGCTCGCTCACCGAGATTGTGAATTCGACCATCGAGAGTGGATTCGTGATCGATGGTATCATCGAGCCCGTTCCTACGGAGGAATTCAGGCGGCAGAAGCCGGATGCGTGGGATCGCCTGATGAATCAGCCGGAGTTCATCATCGTGAAAGCGCATGCAATGACTTTCTGATTCCGTGATGTCACGGTAATTGCAGCCGTTTTCATCCCAAAACCAGTCACGAAGCAAGCGGGAGGAAGCGGCATGTCGGTGCGTCAGAAGCAGGTCAAGGATCAGGTAATCGTCATCACGGGTGCGTCGAGCGGAATCGGGCTCGCCACTGCAAAAGAGGCTGCATCGCGCGGCGCGCGAGTAGTTCTCAACTCCAGGGACCCGGTCGATCTTGCGCGTGCAGTGCAGGAGATTCGCGAGGACGGAGGCGAGGCGACGATGTACGTCGGCGACGTCGCCGACCGCTCGTCGATGGAGGGTCTGGCCGACGCAGCGATTGCTGCCTACCGGCGAATCGACACATGGATCAACAACGCAGGCGTCTCGATCTACGGGGAAATTCGTGAAGTTCGAATTGAAGACGCGCGCAGGCTGTTCGATACGAACTACTGGGGCGTCGTGAACGGAAGCCTCGTTGCTGTCGAGCATCTCGCAACTTTTGGAGGGACTCTCATCAACGTTGGCAGCGTGCTTTCAGAGACGG
>DATEDH010000090.1:0-5901 GCA_035281765.1 Gemmatimonadaceae bacterium | reverse complement strand
TCGGAGGAGGAGTAACCGTTCCGCCCGATCCGTTCACACGAAGCAGTTTGTTCGCAGATCCAAAACCAAGTCCGCTCAGCGCACCGGATGTAGCATTGCCCATCACTGCTGAAGCAACCTGAGCAGGGGATGCCGACGGATTGCCCTGGAGATAAAGTGCAGCCGCGCCCGCAACGTGCGGAGTCGCCATCGACGTTCCATTCGAATAACCCATCGAATAATCGTCGGTGTTCATCGCTGAATAAATCGTGCTGCCTGGCGCAAACAGATCGACGCATCCGCCCCAGTTCGAGTATGACGCCTGTGCATCGACGTTGGTCGTTGCCCCCACGGTCAACGCGTTCGACGCACTCGCTGGCGAATAACCACACGCATCTGAAGCCGAGTTGCCGGCCGCAACCGCGAACGTTACGCCTGCATTGATGCCGCGCTGCACTGCATCATTGAGTGCCTGCGAGAATCCGCCGCTGACGCTCATGTTGGCAACTGCGGGAAGAACTCTGTTCGCTGCAACCCAGTCAACACCAGCAACTACTCCACTGGTCGTTCCACTGCCGTTGCAATCGAGCACGCGGACGGAGTGCAGCGTAACTCCCTTCGCTACGCCGACGCTCGAGCCACCGACTGTGCCCGCGACGTGCGTGCCGTGCCAGTGACATCCGGTTGCGCCGTATCCATCGGCAATCGAGCTGTAATCACCAACTGCGCGTCCACCGAACTGCGAGTGCGACGTGCGAATACCGGTGTCGATGATGTACACGTGCACACCAGCGCCTGTGGCTGAATACGAATACGAATTATCGAGCGGAAGCGAAGACTGGTCGATTCGATCGAGACCCCAGCTTGATGCTGTCTCGGTCATCGACATCTCCTGATCCTGCTCCACATATGCGACCGACGGATCCTGCGCGATTCTCGCCGCGACTGCCGCGCTCATGTGCGCGGAGAATCCTTTCAGCGCGCTGCCGTACGTGCGATGAAGCAGGCCCTGACCGTTCTTGAGCAGTCCATTCGCCTTTCCGGGAACGTCGGAGACATCGCTTTTGAAGACAACGATGTACTCGTCCTGCAGCTTGTTTCCGCCGCGTTCGAATACGGGCTGCATTGTTTCGATTTTGCCCGATGATACAGGTGCAACCGCATCCGAGCAGGCCGAGAGGCCCATGGTAAGGCTGGTAAGCACGACAAGCCAGCTCACGCTGGCTACCGCCTGCCGACCTTTTCTGATCGACGACAACATTGTTTACTCCTCCTGTGGTGTTCGGTAGCCCGACCGGCTTGGCAACGGCGTTTCCGTTGCGTTAGCCTCGTTGGCTTTGCGTCCCCGTCTTTCGGCGGGTTTGCCCTTGTCGCACCTCCCTAGGGAGGAGCGAGCCTGCTACTGCCGTCTTCTACTGTCCAAAAGACGAGCGCTTCACGGGTTCGTAACAAACAAAAAAGAGGGCCCCGTCCCGGGGCCCCCTTTCATTATATAGGATACCGCGAAGCCTATTTGCCGGGCTTCACATTCACCTGCTTGTACACGGTTGCCGAAAGTCCGCCTGTGTCGCGCACTGTCAGCGAGACCGTATAGTTGCCCTTGCTTGAATACGCATGCGCGACGCCGGTACCGGTGCCGGAAGTGTTGTCACCGAATGTCCATGAATAAGACACGATTCCCGCATCATCCGTCGATGTCGAGATGAAGTTGCATGACATTCGCGAGCAGTTCGCCGTGAAAGACGCAACAGGCGCGGCATTCGTGGGCGTTGGCGTTGTCGTGGTCGGCGGCGGAGGCACAGGCGTAGTTACGGTTCCGCCTGATCCGTTCACGCGAAGCATCCTGTTGGGGGACGTGCTCACCATCGATCCGAGCACTCCCGTAGTCGCATTCGACACGATCGCCTGCGCGACTTGTGCTGGTGTCGCACCAGGATTGCTCTGGAGGTAGAGCGCAACTGCACCAGCGACATGCGGCGAAGCCATCGATGTTCCACTCGCGGTTCCCATCGAATAATCATCGGTGTTCCACGCGGAGTAGATCGACTGCCCCGGAGCCCAGAGATCCACGCAGCTTCCATAATTGGAAAAGCTCGCAGGAATATCCGTGCTGGTTGTCGCTCCAACAGTAAGCGCCGCTGCCGTGCTCGACGGAGAATATGCGCATGCATCGGTCGCCGAATTTCCCGCGGCAACGACATACGTCACGCCTGCATTGATCGAATTCTGCACTGCCTGATTCACCGAGCTCATATAGCCGCCGCTGATGCTGATGTTGGCAACAGCCGGCTTGCGATGATTCGCCGTGACCCAGTCGATGCCGGCGATTATCGTGCTGGCAGTTCCATTTCCACTGCAGTCCAGGACACGAACGGAATAAAGCGTTACCGACTTCGCGACACCGACACTCGAGCCGCCGACGGTTCCAGCGACGTGCGTGCCGTGATAGTTGCACCCGGCTGGGCCATAGCCATCAGCAATTGCCGAGTAGGCTGAGACTACTCTTCCTGAAAACTGCGAGTGAGTCGGGCGAATTCCGGTATCGATGATATAGGCGTTCACACCCGAACCAGTCGCGCTGTACGAATAATTCCCGTCTAGAGGCAGGAGAGTCTGGTCGATTCGATCGAGACCCCACGTTGCGCCTCCCTGTGTATTCGAAGCGGAATATTCCTGGTCCTGCTCCACGAGAGAGACGCCTTCCGCGCGGGCAAGCTGCGCTGCCGCGGTTGCAGACATGTGCGCTGAGAAACCCTTGAGCGCGTGAGTATACGCCTGCTTGAGATTTCCTCCGTGCTGCTTCAACAGAGCGTTTGCGCGACCGGTCACGTCGGCGGTCGATGCATCGAGCACAACGATGTATTCGTTGTCGATCTTCCCTGCTCCACCGGCATTGACCGATGCGGCGACTGTCTGTGCTGGTGCGATGGCGGCGGGTGCTGCTGAATCCTGGCATGCGCTGAGCGCTGCGGCACAACTGACGAGCGCGGTGGCACGGACAATACGCGCGCCAGCGGCCCGGTCGAAAATATTCGACGGCTGCATTGGAACTCCAACTGAAATCGTTCGGTAGCTCGACCGGCCTGGCCGCACACTGCAGCGTGCGCTTTAGCCTCGGAGCTTTGCGTCCCCGTCTTTAGACGGGTTTGCCTTTTGTCGCGACTCCCGTCGGAGTCCCTTCATCGAGCAGTCGAAAGTCGGTGTCGGCCTCCTCTCATTCCACCGTGGAATGAGCCGATACGATTTTTCGACGCCGCGAATGTATACGAGTTACCAAAATTCTCCAACGATTTTTTTCGAGAAATTTCGAGGGAAAAAATGTTGGTTTCCAATCACGATGAGTCGAATGTGATGTGGAAATTATTTCGCGGTGCTATCCGATCGCGTTCGCTTTTAGAAAATCGCGATTCATTCTCGTGATCGTATCGATCGAGATTTCTTTCGGACACGCTTCCTGACATTCACCATACAGCGTGCAGCTCCCGAATTCCTCGAGCTCCATCTGCTGCACCATCGACAACACACGACGGTAGCGCTCAGGCTGGCCCTGAGGCAGATGACCTAAATGAGTGATCTTTGCAGCAGTGAACAACGTCGCCGACGCATTGGGACACGCCGCGACACACGCACCGCAGCCAATGCACGCAGCCGCATCCATCGCTGCGTCGGCATCGGTCTTTGCAACGAGGATCGAGTTCGCGTCCTGAGCTCCGCCGGTCGCCGCGCTGACGAAACCACCCGCGCCGATAATGCGATCGAGTGCTCCACGATCGACGACGAGATCGCGAATTACCGGGAATGCTTTCGCTCTCCACGGCTCGATGAGGATCGTGTCACCATCGTCGAAGCTGCGCATGTGAAGCTGGCACGTAGCCGTTCCCTTCATTGGTCCGTGCGCAACACCATTGATCATGAGGGAGCAGGACCCGCAGATGCCCTCTCTGCAATCATGATCGAAAGCGATGGGCTCCTGCCCCTCCGTAACGAGCCGCTCATTGACCACATCGAGCATCTCGAGGAACGACATGTCAGGACTGATGTCAGGCGCATCGTAATCGACCATTCTTCCCGAATCAGAAGGTCCTGCCTGCCGCCATACCTTCAACTTGAGACGCATTACTTGTAACTCCTCTGCGACAGCTTCACGTTCTCGAAAATGAGCGGCTCCTTGTGAAGAATCGGCGGCTGCCCTTCGCCACCGTATTCCCACGCGGCGGCGTAGGCAAAATTCTCGTCGTCGCGGAGCGCCTCTCCATCGGGCGTCTGGCTCTCTTCACGGAAATGACCGCCGCAGGATTCCGTCCTGTGCAGAGCATCGATGCACATCAGCTCTGCAAGCTCGAAAAAGTCAGCGACGCGCCCGGCCTTCTCCAGCGCCTGGTTCAAGTGCGTATCGCTGCCTGGAACGTTCACATTTCTCCAGAATTCTTCACGGAGCGGAGGAATGAGCTCGAGCGCTTTGCGGAGTCCCGCATCGTTGCGCGCCATTCCGCAGTAATCCCACATGATCTTTCCAAGCTCACGATGGAACGAATCCACCGTCCGCTTGCCATCGATCGACAGCAGGCGCTTCGTCCGCTCCGCAAGCTCCGCTTCGGCATCCCTGAATGCAGCGTGACTTGCGTCGACTTTCGGCGGCCTTGCCGTCGCGAGATAGTCGCCGATCGTATTGGGCAGCACGAAGTACCCGTCAGCAAGTCCCTGCATCAGCGCGCTCGCACCAAGTCTGTTCGCGCCGTGATCGGAGAAATTCGCCTCGCCGATCACGTGCAGCCCTTCGATGGTGCTCATGAGATTGTAATCGACCCACAGGCCGCCCATCGTGTAGTGCACCGCGGGATAAATGCGCATGGGAACCTTGTAAGGATCCTCATCGGTGATGCGCTGGTACATCTCGAACAGATTTCCGTAACGCTCACGAATTACATTCTCGCCGAGGCGCTTTATCGAGTCGGCGAAATCGAGATACACACCAAGACCCGATTCGCCGACGCCGCGACCTTCGTCGCACACTTCCTTCGCTCCACGCGAAGCGATGTCGCGCGGTGCAAGGTTCCCGAAGCTCGGGTACTTCCGCTCCAGATAATAATCCCGCTCACTGTCGGGAATCTGGTTCGGCGGACGCTTGTCGCCCTTCTGCTTTGGAACCCACACGCGGCCATCGTTGCGCAGCGACTCACTCATGAGAGTGAGCTTCGATTGATGCTCGCCCGAGACAGGAATGCAGGTGGGATGAATCTGCGTGAAGCACGGATTCGCAAACGCAGCACCGCGCTTGTGCGCACGCCAGATCGCCGTTGCGTTGGAGCCCTTTGCGTTTGTCGAGAGATAGAAAACGTTGCCGTAACCGCCTGTGCCGAGAACCACCGCGTCCGCAACGTGTGACTCGATTTTTCCGGTGATGAGATCACGCGTCACGATCCCGCGTGCGCGGCCGTCGATCATCACCACGTCGAGCATCTCCGTGCGCGGATACATCTTCACGGTTCCGGCCCGTACCTGCCGCTCCAGCGCCTGATAGGCGCCGAGCAGGAGCTGCTGTCCCGTCTGGCCACGCGCGTAGAACGTCCGCGAGACCTGCGCTCCGCCGAACGAGCGGTTGGCGAGCAGCCCGCCGTACTCACGCGCGAACGGGACGCCCTGCGCCACGCACTGATCGATGATGTTGACGCTGATCTGCGCGAGGCGCCACGTGTTCGCCTCACGCGACCGGAAGTCGCCACCCTTGATCGTGTCGTAGAACAGGCGGCGGATGCTGTCGCCGTCGTTCTGGTAGTTCTTCGCCGCGTTGATGCCACCCTGCGCCGCGATCGAGTGCGCGCGGCGGGGAGAATCCTGGTAGCAGTAGCAGCGGACGTTGTATCCCAGCTCGCTGAACGACGCGGCCGCGGCCGCACCGGCCAATCCGGAACCGACGACGAT
>DATEDH010000089.1:0-10081 GCA_035281765.1 Gemmatimonadaceae bacterium | reverse complement strand
TCTCCGTCGCAGCAACCACTTCCGCTTTCTCGCGCGCGAGCCGTTCAACGTAGCGTTCCGGCAATTCGCCAACGACGAGCGACTCATCGATGTCTGCCGGCCTGACCTCGTGGGGAATTCCAATCAGCTCGAGCAGCTGCCGGCGTCTTGGTGATTGCGATGCGAGAACCACCCGCACATCGCGAACGTTCATCGTTCCAGCCAGAGCGTGACGGGGCCGTCGTTGACGAGCTCGACGTCCATCATTGCACCGAATTCCCCCGTTTCGACTTTCAATCCCTTCGATCTCAGTGATTCCACGAACGATTCATATAAAGGGATCGCAACATCCGGCCGCGCGGCATCGATGAAACTCGGCCGCCTTCCTTTCACCGCATCGCCATAAAGCGTGAATTGCGACACGACGAGCAGCTCACCACCAACGTCGGCGAGCGCGAGATTCATCTTGTCTTCTGCGTCAGAGAAAAGTCTCAGACCCGCAACCTTGTCCGACATCCATGCAACCTGCTCGACACTGTCGGAGTGAGTGAAGCCGACAAGCAGGAGAAACCCCTTGCCGATCTTCCCCGTGATCCGGTCGCCAACGCGAACTTCCGCGCGCGACACCCGCTGAAGAAGTAGTCGCAGACTCTTACTCGACCGTCACGGACTTCGCGAGATTGCGCGGCTGGTCGACATTCGACCCGCGCTTCACTGCGATGTAGTAGGCAAGAAGCTGAAGCGGTATGCATGCGAGAACAGGCATCAGCATGTCTATCGTCTGCGGCACGCGGAACTCGTAGTCGAGCTTTTCCGACAGCGCCGGCTCCTCGCGACTCGTAATCGCGATGACTCTCCCTTTTCGCGCTTTCACTTCCTGCACATTCGACACGACTTTGTCGAACACCGAATCGTGTGGCGCGATGAAAACCACCGGCATCATCTCGTCGATCAGCGCGATCGGACCGTGCTTCATCTCCGCTGCCGGATAACCCTCGGCGTGGATGTAGCTGATTTCCTTCAGCTTGAGCGCGCCCTCGAGTGCCGTCGGGAAATTGTATCCGCGGCCTAGGTACAGGAAGTTCTGCGCGCGCTTGAATTCCTCCGCGAGAGCTTCGATTTCTGACGCGCGATCGAGGATTTGCTGGACCTGCCCGGGAAGTGCATGGAGCGCATCGACGATCTCCTTCCCCTTGACCACCGACATGTCCTTGAGACGCGCGATCTTGAGAGTCAGCAGGGCGAGCGCAACAACCTGGCTCGTGAATGCCTTTGTCGATGCAACTCCAATCTCCGGCCCCGCGTGCACGTAGATTCCGCCGCCTGATTCACGCGCAATCGTCGAGCCAACGACGTTCACGATTCCATAAGTGCGAGCGCCGCGATTTTTCGCCTCACGCATTGCAGCGAGCGTGTCCGCCGTTTCACCTGATTGCGAGATCACGATGCACAGCGTGCGATCATTCACGATCGGATTGCGATAGCGGAATTCCGACGCGTACTCGACCTCGACCGGGATTCGCGTGTGCTCTTCGATCATGTGCTCGCCGATGAGCGCCGAATGCCAGCTCGTTCCGCACGCCGTGATGATGATGTTGTTGAACTTGAGCAGCTCTTCGTCGCTCATGTTGAGACCGCCCAGCTTCGCGGTTCCCGTCTCGTCGATCAGGCGGCCGCGCATGCAGTTCTGGATTGTCTCCGGCTGCTCGAAGATTTCCTTCAGCATGAAGTGCGCGTATCCGCCGCGCTCTATCTGATGGAGATCCCATTCGATCTTGTGAACCGCGCGCTCCAGCTCGCGTGCGCGGAGATCGATCACCTTGTAACCGTCTCGCGATAACACAGCAAGGTCGCCATCGTCGAGATACACCACTTCACGCGTGTGGGCGAGGATGGCAGATGCGTCGCTGGCGATGTAGTACTCGCCGTCGCCGAGTCCAATGAGAAGAGGGCTTCCCTTTCGCGCAGCTACGATTTTGTCGGGATCCTGGCCTGACACCACAGCGATTCCGTACGTTCCTTCGACCTGCCAGAGCGCTTCGATTACAGCGTCTTCCAGATCTCCGTCAAACGCCTCCTCGATCAGGTGTGCCAGAACTTCAGTGTCGGTCTCGGAGACGAACTTGTGACCGCGTTCCACAAGATGAGCCTTGAGCGCAGTCGAGTTCTCGATGATCCCGTTGTGAACGACGGCAATGTTGTTCTTGCAGTCGACATGCGGATGTGCATTGCATTCGTTCGGCGCGCCGTGCGTCGCCCAGCGGGTATGCGCTATCCCCAGATTCCCATCGATAGGGGAAGAGGCGAGGGCCGCTTCGAGCCGCGAGATCTTCCCCGCGGCCTTGCGCGTTTCCACGCCGTGGCCGTTCAGAATCGCCACGCCCGCGGAGTCATAGCCCCGGTATTCCAGTCGTTTAAGTCCGTCCAGAAGGAGCGGAGTAGCTCCTCTGTCCCCGATGTAGCCAACTATGCCGCACATGTTACCGCTCTTGTTTTAAGGACCATCTCGCACTCGGCGGGAAATTAAGCGGCAAGACAGGGGCCGGGGTAGCCGCCGCCTTCGCACCCCGTTAACAAATTTGTGCGCAACATGTTACAGCATGTTACACATATTGCCGGATCGAACCTCATATCTTCCTCGGCCCAGTCACTGTGCGACACCAACCCTTTCGATGAGGCCGTATGAAGTTCCTGGAAGAAGCTGGAAAATTTTTCAACGATGAAGAAGGTGCTGCTCTCGCAGAGTATGGAGTCCTCGTTGCGTTCATCGCCATCGTCGCGATTACCGCCGTCACGTTCTTTGGCAGCAAGGTCTCGTCGAAATTCTCACAGCTTGGGAACACGCTCTCCTGAGAAAGGAGGAACGGCGCCAGCGAACTGCTAGCGCCTTCACTCGCTGTCGCTGGATCGGGATCATTCCTGCTCGATCCTCAGGGCAGCACTCATGCCATCATTTGAGCTTATCGAGCGGCTCACGGCATTTTGCGATGAGCTCCTCCGCTTCTTTCACCGTCGGCGCCTCCGCGATGACACGAACGATCGGCTCAGTCCCGGACGGACGAACGTGCACCCACCTGTCGGGCCATGTCAGACGGAGCCCGTCCTGCGTGTCGACCTGAGCATCGCTGAACGTCTCCTTCAACGAGGAATACACTGTGTCAAGAGGAGCGGCGGGGCGGTCCAGCTTGTCCTTCACGATCGAATAACGGGGATAGCTCGCGACGATTTCGGAAAGTGGTTTTCCCTCTTCGAGCAGAAGCTGGAGCATTAGCGCTGCACCGAGCGGTGCATCGCGCCCAAGATGCACCTCGGTGAGAATCACCCCACCATTGCCTTCCCCGCCGATCGGCGCATTCTCCGATCGCATTCGCGTCGCGACATTCACTTCACCAACGGGCGCTCGAATCACGCGCCTTCCCTGTTCTTCGGCGATATCGTCCACGATGCGGCTCGTGGAAAGATTCGTCACCATGTTTCCGTCGCGGTGGCGGAACACGAGCTTTGCTGCGAGAGCGAGAGTGTAGTCCTCGCCAATCGCGCGCCCCTCGTTCGATACGAGCGCAAGCCGGTCGACGTCGGGGTCGACTGCGAAGCCGATTTCCGCGCCTGATTTTTGAACGAGTGCTTCGAGCTCCGTAAGATTCTCAGCGACAGGCTCGGGAGGACGCGGAAAGCGCCCGTCGGTCTCGAGATTGATCGCCGTCACTCTGCATCCGAGTCGCTCGAGCAGCCTGGGCATGAATGCGCCGCCGGCTCCCCGGACACAATCGAGTGCGACGTTGAACTGCCGCTTCCGGATTCCTTCCACATCGATGAAAGAAAGTCCAAGCACAAGATCGATGTGGCGATCGACTGCGCCGTCGTCTTTTTCGATTATGCCGAGCTCATCCCATTTTGCGCGCGGAATCTCTCCCTCGACTGTCGCGCGCATCTCGGCCGCTTCGGCTCCGTCGAGAAAAAGCCCTGATGGCCCGATGAACTTGAGCGCATTCCATTCGATGGGATTATGACTCGCCGTGATGGCGAGCCCGCCGGCAGCATGGTGATGCTCGACGGCAAGCTGAATGGTCGGCGTAGGTGCCATGTCGACGAGAATTACATCGCAGCCGACTGACTGCAGCGCCGAAATCACGACTGGCTGAAACATCGGGCCCGATACTCTGCTGTCACGGCCGACAACGATCTTTGCTTTTCCACCCGCGCGTTTCTTGGCCCACGCGCCAAAACCTGCTGCAAACTTCGCGATTATCTCCGGAGTGAGCGCTTCACCGACGCGGCCCCGCACGCCGGATACGCTCACCATCAGTCCTTCATATGCCATTCACTTTCCTCGAGCTGATCTCAATCGCCGAAAACTAGTCACGTCCGGGCGGAACCACCTCGAACAGTACTGGCCGGTGATCAGATGCCTGCGTGTCGAGAATTTCTGCGCGAACGCACTTCGTGCCGCCTCTGCCGAGCAGATAGTCGATGCGCTTCTCCGGTTTGTCGGCGGGGAACGAGAAAGTCTGACCGTTCCCGCAGCTCGCGAACAAATCCTGCCATCCCGCCTCGGCAAGATTTCTGATCGGCTCGCTCGACGGCTCGGAGTTCATGTCGCCTCCAAGCAAAGTGAACCCTGAATCGCTCTGCGCGCGAGCGAGCGATCCCAGCGTCTTCGACTGCTGAATGCGATAGGTGTCGGCGCGCGTCGCATCGAGGTGAGTGTTGACCGCGCGGATGATGCCGTAGGGAGAAACGATTCGCGCGACGAGTGCGCCTCGTGCCTCGAACGATGCCGGTGCACCTTCGACCGGCAGAGGAGCAAACGCTGACGATGCGATCCGCCACTTCGAGAGAATCGCGATTCCATATTCGCCGCCGTCATAGTCGATGGTTTTCCCGAATACCCCGCGATAGCCGGTGAGCTCGCGAAGTCTTGCGAGCTGGTCGACTGATCCAGAGCGCCGCGTCTTTCGATCGACTTCCTGCAGGAGGACGACCGAAGCTCGCGAATCCTTGATGATCTTTGCGACCCGCTCGAGATTCGGCACGCGAGCGGCATCGGTTCCGGCGTGAATGTTGTAGACCAGAACTCGCAGCGGCTCCTGATCGCCCCTGCCAAGCGATTGGCAGCCCGCCATCGCAATCGCGCCGAGAAACGCGAACAACCATCTCTTGCCAAGTCGCATGAGGCGGGAAGCTACGCTTATCTTTCCGTTCAGCCACCCCTCGCACCCATTCGAATGACCAGGATTTTCGACGAAGACCTGAACGCCGGCTTTGGAACGCGGGCGATTCATGCAGGACAGCGCCCCGACCCCCTGTCAGGCGCAATCATGACGCCGATTTACACAACCTCCACATACGTTCAGGAAGGACTCGGCGAAAACAAAGGCTACGAATACGCTCGTGGAAAAAATCCCACGCGCCAGGCACTCGAGCGGAATGTCGCTGCTCTGGAGGGCGGGACTCACGGTTTCGCATTCTCGAGTGGAATGGGCTGCCTCGATTCGATGATGAAGCTCTTCAAGAGCGGCGATCATGTTGTCTGCGGAGAAAATGTCTACGGCGGAACGTTTCGCCTGTTCGACAAAATTCTCCAGCACTTCGGACTCGAGTTCACCTTCGTCGACAGCCGCGATCCTCAGCGCGTCGCGGACGCAATGCGTCCGAACACGAAAGTGGTTCTCATGGAGACTCCCACCAATCCGTTGATCAGGCTGACTGATCTCAAGGCAGTGGGAGAGATCGCACGCAAGGCGAACGCGATTTTCATAGTCGATAACACGTTCGCGACACCGTTCTTTCAGCAGCCGCTGGAATACGGGGCAGATATCGTCTATCACTCGACTACCAAATATCTGAACGGCCACAGCGACATGATCGGCGGTATCTGCGTCACTCGTAATGACGAGATCGCCGACCGTCTTCAATTCATTCAGAATTCGGCGGGCGCGGTGCCCGGGCCGTTCGACTCATGGCTCGCGCTTCGCGGCACCAAGACGCTTCACTTGAGGATGCCGCGTCATGACGCGAATGGCCGCGCAATCGCGAAGCTGCTCGCGGACAAAATGGGGCACGGGAACGTCATTTATCCCGGTCTCGAGTCGCATCCTCAGCACGAGCTCGCGAAAAAGCAGATGAAAGGATTTGGCGGAATGATTTCCGTCGAGCTTGGCACAAAGGATAAAGCGAACAGGGTCCTCAAACGGTTTCGGGTTTTCTCGCTCGCGGAATCACTCGGCGGAGTTGAGAGTCTCGTAAGTCACCCGGCATCGATGACACATGCGTCTGTACCGGAGGACAGACGCGGCGAGCTTGGAATTACCGAAGGATTGATCAGGCTTTCGTGTGGTGTCGAAGAAACCGAGGATCTGCTCGCGGACGTGGAGCACGCATTCTCCGTTTGATCGTTCACTGATATGAAGGTTCTGCTCGTCGGGAGCGGCGCGCGCGAGCATGCAATTGCGTGGAAGCTGAGGCGCGACGATCCGTCGATTGACCTGACTTGTGCCCCGGGCAATGCGGGAATCGCCGAGCTTGGTGAATGCATTCCTGTCCAGGCCGATGACGTAAAGAGCTTGCTCGGATACGCTCGTCGCGCGGAGATCGATCTCACGTTCGTTGGCCCGGAGGGACCGCTTGCAGCGGGAATCGTCGATGCGTTCCGCGCTGACGGTCGCGCGATTTTTGGCCCGACGAGTGCGGCTGCCAAGATTGAGACGTCGAAACGATTTGCAAAAACTCTCATGCAGGATGCGGGAGTTCCCACCGCGACAGCATCTCATCACAGACGTGCAGAGGATGCCATCGCTGCCGTGAGGCGTATGGGTACCCCTGCTGTCATCAAGGCGAGCGGTCTCGCTGCCGGCAAGGGTGTCGTCATCGCTCGCAGCATGGAGGAGGCGGAGCGCGCGATCTTCATGATGATTCGCGATCGCGCGTTCGGTGATGCAGGGGTAGAAGTTCTCGTCGAGGAATTCATGCACGGCGAGGAGCTTTCGCTTTTTGTACTCACTGACGGAACCAATGCAGTGCCGATGCTTCCCGCGCAGGATCACAAGCGCCTTCTGGATGGTGATCTCGGACCGAATACAGGCGGCATGGGCGCATATGCACCGGTTTCGAGCGGCACGGAGAGCGTCGTTGCGGAAGCGATGGAGCACGTCATTCACCCGACGCTTGCCGCGCTCAGGGCACAAGGCCGTCCATTCACCGGGCTTCTTTACGCCGGCCTGATGCTCACCGAGTCAGGGCCGCGCGTCGTCGAATTCAATTGCAGATTCGGCGATCCTGAAACTGAGGTTGTTCTTCCCCTGATGCAGACCTCGCTTCTAGATGTTGCCTTCGCCATCGCAAAGGGCGAGAGCATTGCTGATGTCGTGCTGAAATGGTCGGATCAGTCAGCGGTCACGACGGTGCTTGCTGCCTCAGGCTATCCGGATGCTCCGCGTAAGGGCGATGAGATCCGTTTCCCCGCTCCGCCAAACGGCGTCACCGTGTTTCACGCGGCGACCATGCGCGACCGCGAGACCGACGGACTGGTGACTAACGGCGGGCGTGTTTTCGCGGTAACCGGTGTCGCAGATACAATAGAAGAGGCGGCGAAGCTGTCGCGAGAATATTCGGAGCGGGTCGTATTCGAGGGCAGGCAGTTTCGCCGCGACATAGCGTGGCGCGAGCTCGAGCGTAATGCCGGAGCTACCTGAAACCGAGACAATCGCGCGCGATCTGGACGCGTCGATTGCGGGACGTCGGATCGAATCTGTCAAAGTCACGCGTCCCGATGTGCTGCGTGAGACAGGGAAAACAGCATTTATCAAAAAGCTCACTGGCGCATCGATCGTCAGGAGTTGGCGACGCGCCAAGCTCGTAGTGACTGATCTCTCCACCCGGGACCGGATCGTAGTCCAGCCGCGCTTCACCGGCGCGCTCATCGTCGAGGACTCGAGCACTGACAGGTCGATTCTCGCCTATTCCACGATGCGAATGGCGCTCGATGACGGACGAGCACTGCACTATTGCGACGTCCGCCGGCTCGGCACCGTCGCGCTCATGCCCGAAAAGCGATTCCGTGAATATTCGGACGCTCTCGGAAAAGAACCTCTTGACCAGACGTTCACACCAGACCAATTATCGGGCGTTGTTCGGGGTTCGAGTCAGCCGGTAAAGAAGGTCCTGATGGATCAGCGAAAGATCGCGGGAATTGGAAACATCTACGCCAATGAGGCGTTGTGGCGCGCGGGCATCGACCCGTCGCGCCCCGCTCGTTCGCTCACCCCCGATGAAATCGCTCCACTTCATCGGGAGATTGTCTCGGTACTCCGGGAATCGATCGAGGCACGAGGCACGAGCTTCCGCGATTATCGCGACGCCAGGGGCGAGCGAGGAAGATTCGCCGAAAAACTTCAGGCGTACGGTCGCGGTGGAGAGCCGTGCATGAGGTGCGGATCGAAGCTCATTCTCACCCATGAGGTCGACGGACGCGCAACGGTTTTCTGCGCATGGTGCCAGCGGTGACCCGCATCAGGAACGCATCGCAGCGACGGCAGCCGACAAGCGACGATCAGATCAAGCTCATGCGCGAAGCAGTTCGTGCAGGAGCAGCAGACAGGCCCGGCATCTATCGGATGCTCTCGTCAACGGGCGAGGTGGTTTATGTGGGCAAGTCAAAGCGCGTTCGCTCCAGGCTGCTGAGTTATTTCCGCTGCTCCTATCCTGAGGAAAAAGGCGCGCGCATTCTGCGCGAAGCAGAGTCGATCGACTGGGAATACACGCCGAGTGAGTTTGCAGCGCTGTTGAAAGAGCTGCGCTTGATAAAGACGTATCGTCCGCGCCTCAACGTCGCGATGAAGCGCGATGCGATGCACTACTCATTCATCAAGCTCACGCGCGGAGCTGCTCCGAAGCTCGCTGTCGTGAGAGGCGCATCGGCAGATGATGCTTCCGTCTACTATGGTCCTTTCGTAGGGATGCAGCGCGTGGGCGAAGCTCTCCGTGAATTGAGCGACGTGCTTATGCTGCGCGATTGTCGCGGCGACATGAAGATGCACTTCAGTGATCAGCAGGAGCTGTTTCACATTATGCCGCGGACTCCCGGATGTATTCGCTACGAGATCGGCAGATGTCTTGGGCCATGCGTCGGCGGCTGCTCTGTTTCAGAATACGAAGGCCGCGTGTCGATGGCGCGTGCGTTTCTCGACGGCTCAAACGATGGCCCCATTGAGACTCTCCGTACCCGGATGGACGAAGCGAGCAACAGTCTCGAATTCGAGCGCGCCGCATCGTATCGTGACAAGCTTGCGCGGCTCGAAGCTTTGCGTGAGCAGTTCGGCAGACTCCGATTCGCCGTTGAGAAACTTTCCTTCATGTACACCGTGAAGGGATACGACGGAGATGATCGCGTTTATCTCGTAAAGCGCGGAGTTGTTCGTGCGGAGGTGAATAAGCCGCGCACCTCATGGCAGCGTGAGAAGCTGAAGCGTCTCGCTGAAGAGATGTTTTCCATCCGGGAACCCTCGAGCACCACGGTTCCCACTCACGAAATCGATGAGTTGCTCCTGCTATCGAGCTGGTTCCGTCGATTTCCTGACGAGATGGACAAGACACGAAAGGTTTCGTAAGACGTTGTGTGCCGCGCATGGTGGATGCGTGTGCTCCCTCTGACCGGACGTCGCCACCTATAGAGATATAGCTGCCCACTCTCGCCGATAATCCGGTCAGAGGGAGCACACGCATCCACCCCACAAATTATTGAACGGCGCGGCGACGCCACGATGATTACCAGGATGGTTTGCGGGGTCCCTGTCAGCCGGATTATCGGCGAGCGTGGGCAGCTATGTCCCTATAGGTAGCGACGTCCGGCTGACAGGGATCCCGCAAACCATCAAGCCAGGCTATTACGCTTTTTCGCCGATGTGAATCGCGACAATGCCCATCGTGAAGCTGCGCCAGCTCACGTTCGCGAAACCCGCGCCTTTCATCCGCTGAGCGAGAGCATCGGTCGCAGGAAAATTCGCTACTGATTTGGGAAGATACGTGTACGCTGTTCCGTGACCGCTCACGATCGCACCGATCTTCGGCAGAACGTGATTGAAATAGAGCTGATACGCCGAGTTCA
>DATEDH010000088.1:0-6141 GCA_035281765.1 Gemmatimonadaceae bacterium | reverse complement strand
TCGTGTTCGAATAGCAATTTCCGCCAGGCGCCGAAATGTCGAGTCCGGAACCATAGTTCGAATAACTGGCCAGACCGTCACGCCAATCCGTCGCGCTAACCGAGATTGCATTCGGATCGCACGCAGGGCATGAAACGGTGGATGTCCCATCGTTACCGGCCGATGCAATCACGAGAACGTTCTTCGACGTTGCGTATGCAATCGCGTCTTTTTCCGCCTGTGATTCTGAAGAACCGCCAAGGCTCAGGTTCATCGCAACCATTCCCGGATAATCTGCCGCAGCACGGATTGCACTTACAATCGCGCTCGTCGGGCAACCACGGCGACCGCAGACTTTCTGCACATAGACTTTCACGTGCGAAGCCGCACCTGAAACACCGGCAACACCGACCGTCGATCCAGCCATCGTTCCGGTCGTATGTGATCCATGACCTTCGTCATCGGCCGGGCTGTTGTCGTTGTTGTACCAGTCCTTCCCATTGATAAGACGCCCGGTGAATTCGGGATGCGTCAGGTCAACGCCAGTGTCGATGCTTCCGATCACGACATCACTGCCGCCAGTGGCGTAATTCTGAATGTTGTCTTCGTCGGCGTCCGCAATAGGGGAGTAGCTATCGGGCAGTGGTTTTCCCTTGCTCGAGCCGGAGGTGAACTTCATTCTCAACGTGCCGTAGTTGACGAACGCCCAGAGTCTCGAATCGATCGCATCCGCAGTGCGGAGATAGTTCGGCTCCGCATACTCGACGCGGTTATCACCCTTGAGCGCATTCGCATTCGCATGCTCGGATCCTGCGGCACCGCGCATCACAACGAACGCGTTCTTGTATCCGTGCTCACCGACAGCAAGTCCATGCGCCTTGGCGACATCGGCTTCGCTTGCTCCACTCTTAAGCTTCACGATGAGCTCGCCGGCCATCACCTGCTCAGGTCCGCGACTGCTCGCCGAGAAAGTGGGGGAAGCCGGGACAGTCATTCCTTCGTCGGGTGTGATCGTATCGTTGGAGCATGCTGCGAGCGAAGCCACGGCAATCGCCGCGACTCCCGCTGAGATGAAACGGGACATCTACCTACCTCCTTGGTGGGCATACTACGCCGGGCAACTTGCTCCGGTCGTATCTCTACACTGGTGATCGCGCACCCATTGCGCGGCCAGCAAAAAAGACTTCCTCAGGTACAGCGATACTTCCCGTTTCGGTACAACACGAGCTTGTCTCCGGTCTGTAAGCAACCGGAAAGAAAAACGACCTCGGATACTAAATTGGCTTTCCGTAAATGAACAGTCCCAAAATGCACCAAATGTTTGTCGCAATGTTTGCGCCAGATGTTTGGCCGGACACCGGCCGCTTCCTAGCTCCCCAGGCTATTTCGCAGGCGTCGTCGGGATCGCCGGCCGCACCTTATGGAATCCCGTCGCCCGCTGATACGCGTTCGCGACCGCCAGCAGCTTCCCCTCCTCGAAAAGATTCCCGAGAAAAGTCAGCGACACCGGCGTCCCGTCAGGCCTGAATCCATTAGGCAGGATCACCGCCGGATGACCGGTGAGATTCGTCGCGACAAGCTGCGGCAAGCCAACCACACTCGTCGGCGTCACGATCACATCCACCTTCTTCATCAACGCATCCCACGCATCGATCGTTTTGCTCCTCACACGATTCGCATTGATGTAATCGACAGCCGGAATGAATCGCGCGGTCCGAAACGTATTTGCCCAGTCAAACCGCGACTGCTGCACGAGCTCGCTGTCACGATTCGATCGAGTCAGGTCATCGAACGCAGCTGCCGCCTCCGCAATGAGAATTATTCTCATTGCATCGTATGGAATATCGGGAAGCTCGACTGGCACCATCCTCAATCCCATCTCGCCACGGAGAACTTCGAGCGAGCGATCATCCCATTCCTTCGTCGGATGCAGCGTGCGCTTCTCATCCCGCGGGTCGGTCTGCGGTACATCGAACGCACTCTTCACGTATCCAATCCGCAGACTTTTTGGAGAGATACGCGAATCCCACGTGAACGCAGCCGGCATCGCACTCTTGTCTTTACCATCGGGACCGTGAATGGCATCGAGCACGAGCGCGCAATCCTCGACACTTCTGCATATCGGCCCGAGCTTGTCCATCGACCACGACAGCGCCATCGCGCCCGTCTTTGGAACTCGTCCGTACGTCGGGCGCAGACCGGTCGTTCCGCAGATTGTCGACGGCGATGATATCGAGCCGAGTGTCTCACTACCTATAGAGAATCCAACGAGTCCGCCGGCGGTCGCCGACGCCGGCCCAGCGGAGGATCCGCTCGAGCCCGAATCGACCTTCCACGGATTTCGCGTTCGACCTCCATACCACACGTCGCCCTGCGCCAGCTCGCCAAGCGTGAGCTTCGCGACGAGAATCGCGCCGGCGCGATCGAGACGCTGCACAACCGTCGCATCCTCATCGATTACCTGCTCCTTGTACGGACCCGCGCCCCATGTGGTCTTGTATCCCTTCACCGCGAGCAGATCCTTTGCACCCCACGGAATTCCATGCAGCGGTCCGCGATAATTCCCGCGCGCAATTTCGTCATCGGCAATCTTTGCCTGCGCACGCGCTCGATCTTCGGTCAACGTGATCACACATCGCAGAACGGGATCGTACTTCTTGAGACGTGAGAGATAAATCTCCGTCAGTCGCGACGGCTTGAGCTTTCCACGTCGGATGAATTCCGAGAGCTCAGTGACAGGAAGGAATGCGATCTCATCGTCCGATACAGGCAGCGATTTCGCCGCAACCGGAGATCTGAACATCACACGCTTCGTCGATTGCACGGGATGCTTTCCCGCCGGCATCGGATTGAACACGAGCGCGGGCGCGACGGAATTGTCGAGTGGAATCTTGTGCAGCGCTTCGAGCCGTCCTTCCTGCGCCTTCAGCCCTTCGAGCATCATCGCTCGCTCGGCCTCATCGAATTTGAGCCCCGCGAGCTCTTCAGCAGCGGCGATTGTGCTCGATGTTATGTCGGCGCCACTCGCCGCCTCCGCCCAGAGAATTCCCGGAAGCAGTGTCGAGCCAAGCCCGATACTGGCGAAGTACTGCATGAATGCGCGGCGATCGTATGTTGGGGGCACCGAAAGTCTCTCTTCATTTCAGGATGGCATAATCTGAAAATGAATGAGAGAAATCGTTAGAAGCGCTGCCTGGCCGTTAGTAACAACGCGTCGTCCGTCTCCCGTCTCCCGTCGCCCGTGCGATTCTTTGTCGGGCGTCGGGCGTCGGGTGTCGGACGACGCGTTTTTTCTAACAGCTATACAGTACGGTTTTCGGTTGGAGTTACTGCACGCACTGACCTTTTGGATCCGGCTTCGGACCATCCACTTTCACACGATGATCGAGATTCGCCACCCGCTCGGCGACGTCATATAGAAGGTTTGCAACCTTCGCGAGATGCGGATAGTTGATGTACTGCGGCTCGTCCGACAGCTGATGGTAATCGACGTGACCACCGGTCGAGAAGAACGAGATCGGAATTCCGTATCGTGCGTACTCGTAGTGATCGCTGCGGCAGTAGTACTGCTCGGGGTGCCCCGCCGCATCGAACTGATAGTCGAACTTGAACGGGTTCGCGTACGATTTGTTAACTGCCTCGATCAGGTCGCCAAGCTCCGTGGATAGTCGCTTCGATCCGATGAGCTGGAGATAACCCGGTCCGCCGCCTGGGATATCGTCGGCTTCGCCGCGTCCAATCATGTCGACGTTGAGCTGCGCGACGATCGAATCACGCGGAACCGTGGGGTGATCGGTGAACCACGTCGATCCATATAGATCTTCCTCTTCACCGGTGTGCCAGACAAAAATCAACGAGCGCTTTGGCTTCACCTTCAAGCTCGCAAACTTTTCCGCGACTTCGAGCGCGCCAACACTTCCGGATCCATCGTCATCCGCGCCGTTATAAATCGAGTCGAGACGCTCGGGACGAATCGCGCGCAGGCTGTCGAGATTGATCTTGATGCTTGCTCTTTCCTCCGGGCTGATGCCTGACCCCGGGAAATCCGGCAGATCCTTGTTCTTTGCAAGATAAAGTTTCTGTGCAGCCTGATTGTACGCTCTCAACGAATCTGAGTACAACGGCCCACTGCGCCTGATGCCGAGGTGATCGTTGTGCGCGCCGAGTGCGACGTACTGATTCTTGAGCTTCGGATCACTTCCCGGAATAATCGCGACGACGTTGCGCGCAGGCGCTTCGACTTCGCTGTATTGAATCGATCCATGCAGGGTGCGTCCGGTTGTTCCCGGTCTCGCATTCTCGATCGGTACGCCGAGAAATTTCTGCGATGCCGACGTCGGGACTACGATGCTGAACGTCGTGCTGACAGTATCGTCGTCGCTCTTCATGAAAGTCTGCGCGCCCGCGGCAAAGCGCCGAACCTGCGCGAGACTGCCATCAGGACGGAAAATTATGAACGCGACCGCATTGGGATACTTGCGAAGCAATCCCGTGGTCGATCCCGACACTGCAACAATTTTTCCGGCCGCTTGATCAGCGGCGATCATCGACGCCTGATCGGCCATGTTGCCCGCGTAGATCACCTGCCTGCCGTCGACTGCGCGCGGTCTGCCGCCTGGATGCAGCGGAACGTAATCGGTGTTCAGTATCAGATTTTCTGTATCGGCAGCGAGCTTCGAGTTTGTATCGAGACTGCGATTGAAAAGCGGAACCGCCTGGAAGAACGTTCCGTTGTCGCCACCGGGAACGAGTCCCATGCGGCGCACCTCGCGCTCGATGTACGCCGTTCCCTTCAAGCCGCCGACATCCCCCGCCCGGCGGCCCATCATCGAGTCATCCGCAAAGATGTAGAGACGCGACATCGCGTCTTCGGGCGTAATTGCAGCCTGTGTCGGTTTCGCCGTGTACTTGAGAGGAAGCGATGCCTGCCCATCGGCTTCGCGCGGCTTCAGATGCGATAGTGACGCGACCACGACGAGCGTGGCCAGACGAATTCTTTTCGACATGAAGTGGGGGAGTTCGGTGAGGATTGTTCTACACCCAATGATAGCGGGCGGGTCGCTCTCTTACGGTAAGGGGTTTGTAAGACCTGCAGGTCAGCTTTTCGTTCGTGAGAAAGCGTCCTCGCCGTCGAACTGCTGGAGCTTCTCGATGTGCATCCAGGTGTGCGCTTCGCCGATCTTTGTCAGCAGCGACAGGATCTCCGAGTTGGTGAGCGCATCGCCTCGTGCCTTCTTCATGAAGCGGCATCGATACTGATCGATGAGCGTTACCTGTCTTCCATCATCCGCCGGATAAACCGTGTTTCCGCGGTTGCCGATCATGTGAAGGTTGAGCGTAGTCCCTGCGCAGATTTCGCTGAGATCCTGCGCGAGCTTGTCCGGCTGAAGTGTGCTCTCGATGAACACGTCGACGCCGGTAACTTTTCGCGACTTTGTCTCGACGACCTGAACGTCTTCTGATGACGGGGAAATTCGCACCGCGCGGAAATCGCGGTGTGCTCCTGGCGACTTCGATTTCTTGCCGAGGTTCGCGATGATTGCATCGGCGAATTCGGTTGTGGAGGACGGCTTTGCATCACCCGCCATGTCGCCGCTTCTCACTCCGCTCTCGAGCGTGACGAGGACTGCCTGCTCGATGTCGGTCGCCGCTTCGCCTTCGCCGATGTGCCGGAGCATCATTGCTGCACTCAGTATCAGCGCGGTTGGATTCGCGATGTTCTTACCAGCGATATCCGGCGCCGATCCGTGAACCGCCTCGAAGATCGCTACGTCGCTCCCGATGTTCGCCGACGGCGCGAAGCCGAGTCCGCCGGTGAGGCCTGACGTCAGGTCGGACAGGATGTCGCCGTTCATGTTGGTCGTGACGATGACGTCGAACTGTTCGGGGCGCATCGCGAGCTGGTGCGCGCAGTTGTCGATCAGGATGTGCTTCGATTCGATTTCGGGGTATTTCTTTGCGATCTCTTCGAACGTGTGCTGAAGCATTCCTTCGGTGAGCTTCATGATGTTCGCCTTCGTCGCGCAGTGAACGCGCTTGCGTCCCGCGGCGACGGCGAATTCAAATGCAAGCCGCACGATTTTTTCGCAGCCCGTGCGCGAGATGATCTTGAGCGCCTGCGCGACTCCCGGCGTCTGCATGTACTCGATGCCGGTGTAGAGA
>DATEDH010000087.1:0-8379 GCA_035281765.1 Gemmatimonadaceae bacterium | reverse complement strand
GAATGGTCGATTCACAAGTCTGGGACAATCTCCGGACACTTGAAGATTCAACCGGTGGCGCTCCCCCACTCGTGATGCGATTGTCGACGATTCCGCAACAGGTTGGACAGCTGTGGCATGCAATCAATCGCGCGCTTGGAGAGCAGCCCGCCTTCGTGCATGCGACTCCGTCACTTGGAATTGTGCGCTGCATTCTTCCGGCAGATGCGTCGTTGGACACGATCGATCAACTCTCGCAGCTTCAGGCAACTGTGATCTTCGAGCGTCTATCGAAAGAGGGTTGGAAGCGATTTTCTCCCAGTGTAGTGAGCGACCGCATCTCTCAACGCGTAAAAACAGCGTTCGATCCGGCCAACATTCTGAATCCCGGCATTCTCGGTGCGCAATTGTGAGCGTCCCACTCAAGGTTATCGACCAAAGTCCTGAGCCGGCCGACGCTCAGCCGGCGTGTGCGCTCCCGAATACTCCGCTTGCCGCAGCGCTGCCTGGAATCAATCAGTGCGTTCACTGCGGGTTCTGTCTTCAGGCATGTCCGACGTATCAGGTTCTCGAGGACGAGAACGAAAGTCCGCGCGGCAGAATTTTTCTCATGCGCTCGCTGCTCGAGGGCACGGTCACTCCGCACGACGATCGCGTACACCTGCACATCGACCGGTGCCTCGGCTGTCGTGCATGTGAGCCCGCATGTCCGTCGGGCGTACCTTATGGACAGCTGCTCGAAGCTACGCGCGCAACTCTTGGCCTTTCGCGCCGCCCCGCGCTCATCGGGCGGATGATACTGTTTGTATTCGCGCATCCAGCGTTGATGCGAATTGCAATGCTGTTCTCGCGCTTTCTTGCAGCGACGCCGATTCCAAGCTTGCTCTCAAAGATTTCAGGAAGAGTTGGATTTGGAATGGCGATGCTTTCCGTCTCGGGTTCACCACTCGAGCGGGATCCATACGAAGTGAGCGAGCGCGCCACGCGCGATGCGACGGCAATGCTCGAAGGCTGTGTCATGGATGGTCTGTTCACCGAGACGAACAGGGCAACCGACAGAGTCCTGCGAAAGAACGGATATGCGATGGTTCCCGCAAAAGGCCAGGCATGCTGTGGAGCGCTTCACGCGCATGCAGGTGATCTCGAGAACGCGCGCAAGCTCGCCAGGCGAAATATCGAAGCGTTCGAAAACTCAGGTGCCGCAATAATTGCGGTCAACGCTGCAGGCTGCGGCGCGATGATGAAAGAATACGCGCATCTCCTTCATGATGATCCGGAATGGAGCGAGCGTGCGAAATCGTTGAGCGCAAAGGTGCGCGATGTGAGCGAGCTGCTCGCCGCGGCCGGGCCGATCCCCGGCAATCCCCTCCCGTTGCGCGTGACGTACGATGCTCCGTGTCACCTAGTGCATGCGCAACGAATCACGACGCCGCCACTTGCGGTTCTCGCTGCGATTCCGGGGCTGGAGCTGATTCCACTCCGTGATTCCGAGATGTGCTGCGGCGCTGCAGGCATCTACAATCTCATCGAGCCCGATACTTCCGACGCGGTCCTCGCACCGAAGCTCGTCAACATTGCCGAGACCGGCGCATCGTACGTGGCGACGGGCAATCCTGGTTGTCACATGCAAATCGGCGCAGGGCTCTTGAGGAGCGGAATCAAGGCGCAGACGATCCATCCGGTCGACCTGCTCGACGCGTCTTACGCCGGTTAGCGACTCGACTCTGATAGCAGATAACCGGGCCCGGGATCAAGAGTTGTTTCCAGCGGCGCAATCCCATTAATTGCATTGTATGTACGACGCTAGCGAGTACTCTGCGCTGCGCTCCGGGGCTGTCATCATCGATCGGAGTGATCGCGTCCGCATACGCTTTGGCGGCCCCAAGGCTGCCGATCTCGTTACCGGGCTCGTCACCAACGACGTTCTCTCCCTTCAGCCCGGCCATGGCCAGTACGCTGCCGCACTGACCCCCAAGGGAAAAATCGCGGCTGACGTGCGCATTTTCGCGTCCGGCGATGGGCTCCTTACCGATACCTCTCAGCGTGCCTCGGGCAACTGGCGTGAGATCGTGACGAAGTACATCAATCCGCGGGTTGCGCCTTATCGCGATGTCACTGCGGAAACTAGAGACATCGGCGTATTCGGTCCGAAGGCACGTCATCTCGTTGCCGCTGCAACGGAGGCGGATGTCGTGGCACTTGGCGGGCTCCATCCATATTCTCTCATCGAAGCCGACGTTACGGGCGGCCGGATGCTCATCGTCCGAGTTGCCGAGATAGAGGCCGAAGGCTATGAGCTGATTGTCCCGGTGGAATTTGAAAAGCAGCTGCGCGACAAGCTTCTGTCACTCGGCGCTATTCCCGGTTCTCAGCAGACATGGGAAGTCGCGCGAATCGAAGCGGGAAGGCCCGAGTGGGGAATCGACATGAATGATTCGACGATTCCACAGGAAGCCAACTTCGACCAGCTTGGTGCGATCTCCTATACGAAAGGATGCTACACCGGCCAGGAGACCGTGGCGCGTGTTCACTTTCGCGGGCACGTGAACCGTTTCCTTCGCAAGCTGCATTTTGTGAGCGCCTCGATTCCTCCTGCGGCGGCGGAGCTCATCAACGATGCGGGCGAAGTTGTGGGTGATGTGCGATCGGTCGCGATGTCACCCCGTCATGGTGGTGTAGCGATCGCGATGGTGCGCCGCGAAGTGGCGCCGGGTGCAACTCTGCATGCCAGGTGGGAAGGCGGCGAGTGCACCGTGCAGATCGCCGCCTAGAAAAGAAAAAGGCGCGACTGAAAGTCGCGCCCTTTCCACGCCGCGAAGAAGCTTACTTCTTCGTTGTGTCCATCTTCATGGTGGTGTCCATCATCGATGCCGAGTCCATCATCTTCATGCCGGTATCCATGGCGGCCGGAGCCGGGGCCATTGCTGCTCCGGTGTCGACCGGGGCTTCGTCCTTCTTGGTGCAGGCGGCAAGAGCGATGACTGCGGCGACGATAGCGATGCGCTTCATTTCAAAATCTCCAATTGAGAGGGGGCCAACGTGATTAGACGCCGGTCCGTGCACGCGGTCGCGATGCTCGTCAATGGCGCGCCGAAAAAGTTACCGTGACTGGAAGTGCTGTCAAGTGTACACGGGACTAGATTTACCCCTTGGACCCAGTGTCAGAAGGAGCTAAAAATTGTCGTCGCAGTACCCAGAAACATTTGGCGCTCTGAAGCGCTCCCCGTGGGGAGCGCCGGATCGTGCACTCCGCTCCGTTAAAGACGAGCTTCGGTCGAATCTTCTTGCCCGGCTCGCCCGCGGCGGACCCATCTTCAAGGGCGTAGTCGGCTATGAAGACACGGTCATGCCGCAGATCGTCAATGCCCTGCTCTCACGGCATAACCTCATACTTCTCGGTCTCCGTGGGCAAGCCAAGTCGAGGATACTCCGCGCACTGACGACGCTGCTCGACGACGCAATCCCGATCGTCGCCGGCAGCGAGGTCAACGACAATCCGTTCGCTCCCATCTCGAAATTCGCTCGCAGGCTGCTCGACGAATGCGGCGAAGGCACTCCGATCGCATGGGTCGAGCGTGAATCACGGTTCGTTGAAAAGCTTGCAACACCTGATGTGACAGTTGCCGACATCATCGGTGACGTAGATCCAATCAAGGCTGCGCGTGGCGGACACATTTTGTCCGACGAGCTCACGATTCACTACGGAATGCTGCCGCGCGCAAATCGCGGAATCTTTGCGCTCAACGAGCTGCCCGACCTCGCGGGGAAAGTTCAGGTCTCGCTGTTCAACATCATGCAGGAAGGCGACGTCCAGATCAAAGGTTATCCGGTGCGGCTTCCACTCGACGTCCTTCTCTGCTTCACTGCAAATCCCGAGGATTACACCGCGCGCGGCAAGATCATCACGCCACTCAAGGACAGAATCGGCAGCGAGATTCAAACTCATTATCCGGAAGCGGTCGAAACCGGAATGGCGATTACCGAGCAGGAAGCGTGGACTGATCGTGGATCACGCCCGGTTCGTATTCCCGATTTCATAGCCGAAGTCGTCGAGCGCATTGCGTTCGAGGCGCGCGAGGACAAGCGAATTGACAGGAGATCGGGCGTCTCGCAGCGCATGCCGATTACGGTTATGGAAAACATCGTCTCCAACGCGGAACGCCGCGCTATCATCACCGGTGAGAAGGAGATTGTGCCGCGCATTGGAGACATTTACGCTGCGCTTCCCGCAATCACAGGCAAGATCGAGCTCGAGTACGAAGGAGAGCTCGTTGGCGGGCACAACATTGCGCGCGAGCTGATTCGCCGCGCCTCCGATGCAACGTTCCAGACGCGAACCGGCGGCGTGAATGCAGACGACATCATCATGTGGTTCGACGGAGGCGGTGCGCTTCAGGTAAATGATGACGTCAATGCGGAAGCGGTCGTCGATGGGTTTCGAAGCGTGCCCGGCCTGCTTGGGCTCGTCGAGATGACGGCGCTTGCGGAGAAGGGCGATGCTCCGATCACAGCAGCAGCATGCGAGCTGATTCTCGAGTCGCTCGTGGCGCGAAGAAAAATTTCGCGCACCGATGCGGGTCTCTACGGCCGCTCGCATGATGAAAAGCGACGACGCCCCTACACCGAGTAGATGTCAGTCGTAACGATATCGCGGCTCTACGGCTCGGGCGGATCCGAAGTAGCCGCACTCGTTGCGAAGGATCTCGGCTGGTCACTCCTCGACAACGCAATCGTCGATGCAGTTGCAGCGCGGCTCGGCATTGCGCCGTCCGAGGTTGCCGCGCGCGAAGAGCGCGTCCCATCCCTGGTTCAGCGCATTGTCGAGACGATGGCGCTCGGCTCACACGAATGGCTGTCACCGCTCGCTCAGGCAAAGCAGGAGCCGACTGACGAGCAGCTCGTCGAGGTTGCTCATCATATAGTAGATGAAGCGATCGCTCGCGGACCGCTCGTTCTCGTTGGAAGGGGTGCGCAGTCGATACTCGCCGATCGCAGCGATGCGCTGCACGTCTTCTGCTATGCACCGCGAGGTGCATTGATCGCACGCTCGATGTCCCGCGATCGGCTCGACGAGCATGCGGCGACGAAACTGGTCGACGATACCAACAGCCGGCGCGAGCAGTGGGTGAAGAAACACTGGGGCCGATCGTGGCGCGATCATTCCAACTATCATCTCTCTGTAAATACCGACTGGCTTGGGATTCAGGGAGCGGCAGAGCTCATCGTGATCGCAGCGCGCAAGCAATTCGCATTGTAACAAGGGTCGCGGCGCGAATCTCGCCAATATCGATCGCATGATGACGATCGATGATTTGACAACAAGACCGGAAATCCCGCTCGGCGCCACGTCAGCCGCCGCTGCCGCCGCATTTGCCCTTCTGACGTCACGCACGTTGAAGCCGCGAACGATACTAGGCGACCTCAGGCTCAGATCGAGAATTCCCAGCTATGGAAAGCGTTCAAAAAAGGCGGCAGTCCAGTTTGGATATCTGGGAAAGGAATGGTCCGCCCTTTCAGCAGCCGGGCTGCTCGGCGGCAAGCTTGTGCACGACAAGCGACATGCAGGCGCAGCTGCCATAGCTGCAGCAACTCTTGGCGCTATCGGCGCAAGTCATCTCTTTGACGTGATTCTTCCTCAGAAGACACCGCCTCCGGGCCGGAAGGCACCGGCCGATCCACATTTTCCAAGCGGACACGCCTTGCACAGCACAGCGGTTCTCGCAATCGGAGCGTGGGTCCTCTCGCGCGAAGGAATGCTGAGCGGCAAAGCCGCCGCAACCGGCGCGGGTGTGCTCGCTCTTGCTCTCGGGTTCGATCGATTAGTGCAGGACCGCCATTGGACAAGCGATGTGGTTGCCGGCTGGCTTGCCGCTATTTCGATAGCGGGGCTTGCAGCTACAGGTTACGAGATTGCTTCGCGCGGGCGTCGGGCTGACCGTCCCCGTCGTAAATCGAAGCGGAAAGCCGTAAGAAAGCGTTAACTGGCGACGAGGTCGCGCGCAGCCGCAAGAAATGCATTCACGTCATCCTCACTCGTGTCGAATGACGTGACAAAGCGCGCTTCGGAAATCGACTCTCTCCAGACCTGGAACGATGCGACGCCCTGAAGTGCTGCGATATGCTGCCGCGGAAGAAGGGCGAACACCTCGTTTGCCTGTACTTTCTGGGTGAGGCGGCATCCGGCTAACGCCGACAATCCGTCTGCGAGAAGCGACGCCATCCGATTTGCGTGTGATGCGCTCCGCAGCCACAGGTCATCCGTGAACAGCGCATCGAATTGCGCTGCGATGAATCGCATCTTCGACGCAAGCTGGGCGCCCTGCATTCTTCGATATGCACAATTCTGCGCGAGCAGCGGATCGAAAAAGATCACCGCCTCGGCAGCTATCAGCCCGTTCTTCGTGCCGCCGAACGAAAGGACATCGATTCCCGCGTCCGCCGTAATTGTCTTGAGCGGCACACCGAGCGAAGCAGCAGCATTTGCGAGACGCGCGCCATCCATGTGAACGCGAAGGCCATGCTGGTGAGCGAAAGAAGTCAGGACCTGTATCTCATCAGGCGAATAGACCGTCCCGTACTCTGTCGCCTGCGTGATCGAAACCGCGCTCGGCTGAACAGCATGATCGTTACCGAAGCGCGTCAGATGCTGCGAGATCCCATCTCGATTGATTTTCCCGTCTGGTGCCTCAACAGGAAGCAGCTTGCAGCCGACATGTTTCTCTGCCGCGCCACATTCCGACGTATAGATGTGCGCAGTGTCAGCGCAGATCACCGCGTTGAATGGAAGTGCGATCGCCTGGAGCCCCAACACGTTCGCGCCTGTGCCGCTGAACACGAAAAATATCTGCGCGCTCTCGCCAAACTGTTCACGCAGCTTGTCGACGGCCTGCGCGGTAAATGCATCGTGTCCGTACGACGGCACATGACCATTGTTTACCGCTGCGAGCGCGGTCAGTACCTCGGGATGAACCCCTGCCCAGTTATCCGAGGAGAAATGTCGCAGCGGTTTATCATTTCCGTTGATCATTTGCGGCGCTTATTCGCGCCCGAGACAGCTGAGCTCAATCGTTATCGAGCCTTTGCGACTTCTGATGCGAGCTCGGTATAGGCGGCTTCATTGAGCGCAGGAAATTTCAGGTTGCGCCAGAGAATCGTGCCATCCTTCCCGATGACGAACACGGTTCGGCCAGCGTTCTTGCGCGGCGCAGTCCATGATCCGTACTGCTTTGCGACTGTCAGCTCAGGATCCGAGCCTAGTGCAAAGGGAAAGCTCATTTCCTTCGCCCACGATGAATGACTTTCGATGCTGTCGTTGGAAATCGGAACGACGACGACACCTTCACCGAAAAGCTTGGAGTATTCATCGCGGAACTTGGTGAGCTCGGCGGTGCATCCGGATGAACGATCCGCAGGATAGAACGCGAGCACTACGACCTTGCCGCGCAGGTCACTCAGCTTGAGCGGCTTTGCGATTGCGCCGGACGAATCCGCCCAGGCCATCGTAAAGTCGGGAGCGACTTTCCCAATGTCGATCTCTGATGGTGGCGGCGTTGGAGCGGGCTGAGCGGCAGGCGCTGCAGCGGTCGGCGAAGGATACGATCCGGATTGAGCGGAAGCGGTTGACGCCACGATAAACAGAGCGGCGATCGAGACAATTCGCATTGACATTTTTCCTCGAGGATCAAGCGTGCTGAGTGAATTTAACCTCAGATCACCCGGGATCGAAATCACCGGTATTCTCTTACCGTTTCCCACACAGTTCGAGAAGTTTTCACTCGACCGGAGAAATGCTTCTCAAAGTGCTCGCGCAGACGGGGCGCGTCCTCGGCGATGTAACGATCGTAGTCCTGTTTGTTCGCCAGCAGGTAGTCGATGCGGTACTGGTCGTTTTCGCCGCGCGAGATCGACGCGCCGGTGAACAACCCGGTTGCCATCAGGTCCGGAATGTGCCGGTCGATCATGTAGGACTCGTAGGCTTTTTTAATGTCGCCCGGTACGTCTGCGAGAATCGAATAATTGATCATGAGGAAGATCCAATGCAGTTACACGGCATTCATCATTTGACCGCTGTCTCATCGAGTATACGCGAAAACCTGCGGTTCTACACTAACACGATGGGGATGAGACTCGTGAAGCGCAGCGTTAATCAGGACGACGTGAGTGCCTATCATCTGTTTTATGCCGACGCAGTCGGATCGCCAGGCACTGACCTGACCTTCTTCGACTGGGCAATGCCGCCCGAGAAGCGCGGAACCAACAGCATTGTCCGGACAATGCTGCGAGTCGCAGGGGGCGAGAGTCTCAGCTGGTGGAAGGAAAGATTTGCGGAGCTCGGCGTTACGCACGGTGAAATCACCGAGCGTGACGGTCGCGCGACGCTCGATTTCGAAGATGGCGAGG
>DATEDH010000086.1:0-12242 GCA_035281765.1 Gemmatimonadaceae bacterium | reverse complement strand
GCACCGCGATCGAGAAATCGCAGTACACGCAGCGTCGTGCGCAAAAGGGGACGTGGACGTACAGATGGCGCGCGGTCACCCTTCAAACCTAGCGGTGGCGAACCTCACCGGTCACGAGAGTCTCGACCATGCCCTGAAGCTCCAGGGATGTTACCGCGGTCAGGCAATCGCGAACCGCCAGCCCAGTGCGATTTGCAATCGCATCGAGTGCGAGTGTTTCGCCTCCGATAGCGGACCACACCTGCGCGTCGGGACCATCGAGCTGAAGTGGCTCAGTGATTTTGACATGTGAGACGCCGGCGAGGGCGAGCGCGTCCTCGACCGTCGCAATCACTGCAGCCCCATCGCGGATCATCGTATTCGTACCCGCGCTTTGCGGTGAATCGATGGGACCCGGAACGGCTGCCAGGGTCTTACCCAATCCAAGTACACAATTGGCGGTGTTCTTTGCGCCGCTCTTATGCCCCGCTTCGACGACAATTGTGAGTTTCGAGAGTGCTGCAATGATTCGATTGCGCTTTGGAAACGCTCCCTTATGCGCATTCCGGCGGGGCTCATTCTCGGAGATCACCAGGCCGCGCTCGCAAATCGCACGATGCAGCTCGGTGTGGCCAACTGGATATGGCACATCGATTCCGGTGCCCAGCACCGCGATTGTTCCGCCTTCACATTCGAGCGCTGCACGGTGTGCCGCGGCGTCGACGCCGCGGGCCAGCCCGCTCACAATCACACAGCCGGATCGTGACAGTGCGGTCGCAATGGCACGCGTGGTTTTGAGCCCGTAGCTCGTCGCCTCGCGCGTGCCAACAATCGATACGAGCGGTCTCGAGAACAAAGACAAGTCGCCGATTGCGTACAACGGATCAGGCGGCTGATCCAGATCGAACAACTGCCGGGGGTATTGCTGCGCGGTCGCGGGTAAGATCTCGATCCGCTGAGAAATCACTTTAGGTGATGTGGCCTAAGGCAGTGGTACTTCGATTTTTGCAGCTTCTGCTATCGTGACCTGCTTGAGCTTGAGTAGCTCGCTCCACCAGGCAGCAAGAAGTTCGTCGAGACCGGTGCGTGCACCGGCACTGACGGCGAACATCGCGAATGCACCCTGCGTTTCAATCGGTGGCAGGTAGTCTTCGCCGAACAGATCCATCTTGGTGAACACGACGCAATGCGGGCGGCTCGCAAGCTCTTCAGAATATGAGAGGACCTCGTGGCGAAGCTGGTCGTATTCGGCCTGCCAGTCCATCGCATCGATCGGAATCAGGAACGCGAGAATTCGCGTTCGCTCGATATGGCGAAGAAACTGAAGCCCCAGACCCTTCCCTTCGTGCGCGCCTTCGATGATACCCGGAATGTCAGCGACTACGAACGTGCGGTGATCCGTGAGCTGAACTACGCCGAGGTTGGGGGCGAGCGTGGTAAATGGATAATCGGCGATCTTGGGGCGGGCTGCGGAGATCACCGAAAGCAGCGTCGACTTGCCCGCGTTGGGCTGCCCGACAAGACCCACATCTGCAATGAGCTTTAGCTCGAGCTCCAGGATCTTCGCCTCACCTTCCTCACCCGGCTGCCATTCGCGGGGCGCCTGATGAGTCGCCGTCGCAAAGAAAGTGTTCCCTTTCCCACCGCGACCGCCTTTCGCGACGATTATCTCCTGCCCATCCTCTAGCACTTCAGCGAGTATCTCGCCGGTACCTGCATCACGCACGATAGTCCCGGGAGGAACGGGCAGCACGACATCATGCCCCGCATGCCCGGTTTTATTGGAGCCCATCCCGTGTTCGCCACGCTCCGCTTCCCAGCGATCGCGATAGGTGTAATCGAGGAGCGTCGTGAGATTGCTGTCGCCTCGCACAATCACGTCGCCGCCTCTGCCGCCGTCGCCGCCGTCGGGACCGCCCATGGGAACGCGGTGCTCGCGTCGAAATGAGGTACATCCCGATCCGCCCGTGCCCGCTTCGACTTTTACTGTGACTTTATCTACGAACATTCAGGAGCCGGGTTTAGGAGGATGACGGCGCGATGCAACATGCGCCAGAAGCGACTGGTACCGCGAGAGATCACCGGTGCTCAGCATTTCCGAAAGAGATTCAAGAACACCATCGACCTCGGCCTGCGACGCCCCAGCATTCAGGGCGCCATGCAGATGTGAATGGAGCTGCCGCTGCTGCCCACTCGCAGCGCATGCCGCAACGATACACAGCTCGCGCGTTTTAAGATCGAGACCTGGCCGCGACAGAACCTTTCCGTAACCATCGGTGATCATCCAGCTGTCGAGCGCAGGATGCAGGTCGCGGATGTTCTCACGCAGCATCTCGTAGGATTCACCATATACGATGCTGCACGTCTTTTCACCGCGCTCGACCCAGTCCGAGTCATTTCTCAGCTGTGCGTCCGCATCTGCGTCAGGCGCACTTGTGCCGGAGATTGCGCGCCAGGCACGGGCTGCATTCAGCGTCCGCGGGAATCCCGCAAACAGGTACGATTGAAGAATGACCTCGTCGACCTTCAGCGGGTCGACACTGGAACGCGCCGCTTCCATTACTCCCCGCGTTGTCGCCTCATCAGAGCCCGCAATTGCAGCCGCTATCTGCACAAGTCCTCTCGTCGCATCATCGATTGCGGCGAAGGTACGTGCTGTTGTTTGCGTTTCCGGCATCAAAGTGACGGACGTGTTATCAGTTCGACGCAGCCAGCAGCGACCTGCGACTCTTCCGCTTCGCGACCTTCACGTAAGTCTCTCCAACAATCTCGCCGCGCGTATTTCGTACGGGTCGCCGCAGGAGATCAGCAAGCGGGGCTGGCAGTGGATTCGGCAGTGCATCGAGCTGTTGAAGAAGATGAATCAGCGCCGGCTGCTGAGCTCTCGCGTTTCCATCCTCTACCTTGATCGCGATTCCAATCCCCGCATCGAGAATCACCGCCGAATGGACACCCTCGGCCCCAACCTTCGTGATGACTCGCCCGCCCGTCTCTTCGATAATGATCGAATCCACTCGTTCAGTGCCGCCGACAAGAAGCGGGTTGGCGCCCATCGCTCTTACAATCCGCGAAGGAATCTCTTCGCCACGCAGCGCGGCGGCACCGAGCCGCGCATACGCGCGCGCCATTCTGTCGAGAGGAAGGCCGAAGACGGAAACTCCACAGCCGTCCACCGCGATGGGAATCTGTGAGCTCTTCACCCCGGACCAGAGCGCGACCTGATTCAGCATCGCCTGCTGAACCGCATGATCCTTTCGCTCGTAACCTTCGATCGGCCATCCCTTTCGAAGTGCGAACGCAAGCATCCCGGTGTGCTTTCCAGAGCAGTTGTTGTGAATCCGGCGGATGCGTGCTCCGCATTCACGGAGAATCCGTGCCCCGCGCGGAGAAAGCGGTTCATGCGGACCGCACGCAAGGTCGCCCTCCTCGAGGCCAAGCGTCTGAAGCATTGCCTCGACGATTGCGACATGCTCGGGCTCGCCACCGTGCGACGCGCACGCGAGCGCGAGCTGCTCATCGCCCCAGCCGAATGCATCGAACCCGCCCGACTCCAGCAGCGGCATTACCTGGAACGGCTTGGCGCATGATCGCCAGAAGGTTACAAGCGAGGGATCGCCGGCAACCCCGATGGTCTGGTCCTTGGCATCGACGACCGCAGCGTGGACCCGATGATAGGATTCCACAGCGTCGCCGCGGGTAACGATTACATCGAGCTCGTGGGGGGTTACAGTCACGCTCGTAAGATAATTGAGCGTGCCCGAAAAGACGCGTCGTCCGACGTCCGACGCCCGTGAATCATCTCTTACGGGCGTCGGGCGACGGACGACGCGCAGTTAAGAAATCAGAACACCCTGATTAAGCCGCGAGTGTATCGACTTGGATTCCCCCGCACATCAGTCAACACCTGATTCAGGTTCGTGACCGACTGAAGAAGCTGGGTATAAAGCTGCTCATCAGTGAACAGCTTCTTCATCGTTCCATTTCCCTGCTGCATCGTCGTCACGATCGAATCCATACCGGACACTGCTGACAGCAGTCGCGTATACAGCTGGTCGTCGCGCAGGAGCTTGCCCACCGTTCCGGTCTCTGAATTGATTCCGCTGCCGAGTGATCCCACGAGCGTATCGGCGGACGCGAGCACGCGATTCAGGTTGTTGTACAACGCGGGATCATTGAGAAGCTGCCCGACTGTGCCGCGGGGATTCTGAAGACGAGCCATCAGCGTGTTCGTCGTCGCAAGAGTCGAGTTCAAGTTGTCGAACAGCTGACGATTGGTGAGCAGCTGCCCCACCGTTCCCTGCCCTTGCACGACTCCGTTCGCAACTTTCTGGAGCGAGCCGGTGAGAGTCACCACCTGATCGAGCGCGCCTGACGCCTGGGCAAGCACCTGCTCGTAGTCGATCGCATTGCCGAGCGAGAGTGTGTCGCCTTCCTGCAGCATCGTGTATCGCGGCGTGCCGGGAGAAATGTCGAACACCTTGTCGCCAAGGAGGCCAAGCGTCTTGAGTTTTGCCTGCGAATCGCGGCGAACCTGCGGCTGAACTTCCTTGTCCACTTCGATGAGGATTTTCAGGTTCTTGAGTGTGTCAGCATCGACTGGAAGGAACTCGATCGACTTGACCGATCCCGCGAGCTGCCCCGCAACAGTCACCTGCCCGCCAACTCTGAGACCCGCAGTATTCGGGACGAAGCTCACCAGCGTGTATCGCGACGTGAACAGATGCGCCGCCTGCCCGAGCTTCAGGATCGCAACAGCGATCACGACGAGCGCGACAAGAATCACTGCGCCGACTTTCAGCTGGTCCCAGGTGACACCGGTTGATCGTCTCATTCAGAATCCGCCAAGGAAATCGCGTAGGTAACGGTCATCACTGCCTGACATCTCCTCCGGGGTCCCGAAGAACGAGATGTGGCAGTCGTGCAGAACGGCGATGCGACTCGCCATCCTGAACGCGGACCTAATATCGTGCGTCACCACTATACTCGTCACGCCCAGCTCGCGCTGAAGCTTGATGATGAGATGAGTGATGGTGCCAGTAGTCAGAGGGTCGAGCCCCGATGTCGGCTCGTCGTACAGCATGATCTTCGCATTGTTCGCCATTCCACGCGCAATGCCTACGCGCTTCCGCATGCCGCCGCTCAGGTCAGATGGCAGCTGCTCCATCACGCGGTCGGGATTGAGATCCACGAAATTGAGCTTCTCGCGGACGCGTGCTTCTATCTCGTCTTCGGAAAGCCTCGTGTGCTCTCTCAACGGATATGCGATGTTCTCGTAAACTGTCAGAGAGTCGAACAGCGCCGCACCCTGGAACACCATTCCCATCTTCTGCCGTACTTTCAGCGCATCAGCGAAGTTGAGCGACGTGATCTCCTCACCATCGATATAGACCTCGCCTTTGTCGGGAACGAGAAGACGCAGAAGCAGCTTCAGAATCGTCGACTTGCCCGTTCCTGATTCCCCAGCGACGACGATTGTCTCTCCTGCGAGCGCGGCAAAGGACACGTTCTCGAGAATCGGTCTCTCAAAGCCGAGATAGATGTTCTTGAGCTCGATGACTTTGTTCGTTGCCGCCGCGCGGTACTCCATTGTCGGCGGCTGGCCGGCCGGACGCATTTCGTTGATCTCGTTGCGAATCGCCGCGCGAACTCTCTCCTGGTCGCCTTCGCGCCGATACGCATTCTGTCCGCCGTCACTCGGCTGACGACGCTCCTGATCGCCTTCGCGCCTGTCGTCCGTCATGATGGAAGAAACGCGAGCAGAAGCTGCGTGATGAAATAGTCCACGACGAGAATCAGGATGCTTGCTGTCACCACCGTGCGCGTTGTGGATACACCGACGCCTTCGGTTCCGCCGCTCGTCTTCAATCCAAAGTTGCAGGCAACGAGCGAGATGATTCCTCCAAACACGAACGGCTTGAACAGTCCGTGAATAAAATCATTCGGCACATACGTGAAGACAAAACCTCCGCCAGCGATCTGCTCCCACACCGTTCTCCAATAGAGTGAAGTGGGTATCCCGACGTACGCAGCAGCAATCACATTTCCGCCAAGTATGCCGGCGAAGTCGTTGATCACCGTCAGCGTCGGAAGCATGATGAGCGCCGCGAGCACTCTTGGAGTTACGAGCTTTCGAATCGGATCTGTGCCGAGTGTGTTGAGCGCGTCGATCTGCTCCGTGACTCGCATCGATCCGATTTGCGCCGCGATTCCGGATCCTACGCGACCTGCGACCATCAGTCCGGCCAGAACGGGACCGAGCTCACGGATCATCGATGCGGCGACAAGTCGTCCGATGTACATCGTGGCCCCGAACGTCTTGAGCTGCACCGATGCCTGAAGGGCGAGCACCATTCCGGTGAAGAATCCGGTGAGCAGAACGATCGGAAGCGACTGCACGCCGATCGCATCCATCTGCTGCACGAGATCGGAGCGATAGAAAGGGCGGGAGAATGAGAATCCGATCGCCTTCGCAGCGAGTACAAAAAACTCCTGCAACGACTGAATTTTTCGCTTCGCGGCGTCGTTGAAGCGTTCGAGCAAATAGAGGTCCGGTGAGCTGTTTACCGCAGCGGGCGGCGTAGCAGCCACCCTCCATGAGCTTTCGCGGCAGTAATGTACGCGCTAATTCGCGATTTCGCCCGGTTTGCTGTGATGGTTTTTGCCGCTTAGCTTGCTCGCCAATGATCGAGCGAATCTCGCGAGACCGACTTGAGGCGCTTCTGGACCAGACCCGGGGGCGGCGCGTTGCCGTGGTCGGTGACGCCATGCTCGATGTATACCTGCGCGGCGAGGTCGACCGCATCTCGCCCGAAGCGCCGGTTCCTGTCGTGCGCATCGCGGAGCGCAAGCTCGCACTCGGCGGCGCAGCAAACGTTGCAAACAACATCGTTACAATCGGAGCAGCGTGCGAGCTCGTTGCGGCAGTAGGAGACGACATCGCCGGCGCCACGCTGCGCGAGATGTTGAGAAGCGCGAAAACAGAGACGCGGTCGCTTGTTAAAGTCGGACGACCGACCACAACTAAAACGCGCGTGGTTGCAAGATCGCAGCAGCTCGTTCGCTACGACGAAGAGGATGATGCCGATCTCGATGCGGGCGAAACTCAGCTTTTGTTATCGGCTCTCCGCACCGCGATAGACGATGCTGATGCACTTGTGCTCGAGGACTATAACAAGGGAGTGCTTGTTCATCAGGTCATTCGAAGCGCAATCGACTGGGCGAACCAGAAAGGCATACCGGTCATTGTGGACCCCAAATACCGGAATTTCTTTGCGTATCGCGGCGCTACGATTTTCAAACCGAACAGGCGCGAGCTCGAATCCGCCCTGGGTGCCGCTGTCAATCTCGAGCACCCTCAGGCGCTTCCGTCGACGTTCGAGCGCCTCGGAGTGGAACATCTCCTGCTTACACTTGGTGAGAAAGGAATGGCGCTCATCTCGGCCGACGGAGAAGTCGGCCGTATTCCAACAACCGCTCGCGAGGTGTATGACGTGGTTGGCGCGGGAGACACTGTCACCGCATATCTCGCGAGTATTCTTGCAGCAGGAGGAACGCCGGCGGAAGCGGCGATAGTCGCGAATTTTGCCGCGGGCGTGGAAGTTGGAAAGCTGGGCGCTGCAACAGTGACCAAAGCGGAAGTGCTCGAGGCCTACGACGATTTCAACGGGGCGTCAGCACATTAGCCCGCGGTGAAATCGGAGATTTATTGAAAGAGCTCAAGCGTGCCGCCGCGGTGGCGGCCGTTCTTTTTTGTGGATTTGCAGCATCGATCGATGCGCAAACGCCGCCTGTGGATTCGGCGGCTGCTCCTCCTGTCGATTCGGCCCTCGCGCCGAGAGTTGATTCGGTTCCGCTCATTGTGCAGGCCCCGCAGCTAAGCACCGAGCCGCCGGTGGATCTCTCGGCATCATGCGGACATCCGCGCAATGAGATCAACCTGCGACGTGCAGGAGTTGCCGCTGCGTTCGTTGGCGGGAATGCAATTCTCTACAGTTATATGAAGCAGGCGTGGTGGTCAGGCCAGCGTGCGGACCACTTCTTTTTCCGGGCCGACTGGGACGAGAATTTTCGCGACCAGGACAAGTTCGGTCATGCGCTTGGTGGATATCATCTCGCGCGATTCGGCAGGGCGTTCCTCAGCAGCGCGTGCATGTCGAAAACAAAAGCAATTGTCTGGAGCAGCGCGTACGCCGCGCTCTTTCAGGTCCAGATCGAGATCTGGGATGGACTGTATGAGAAGTACGGATTCTCGTACGCCGACATTCTCGCAAATACCACAGGAACTGCGCTCGCGGTTCTTCACGAGACGCGTCCGCGCACCCGCGCGATCAAGCCGACGATTTCATACTGGCCGAGTGCGGCAATGAGAAACGCGGATAATATTCCCGGCGAGCTGAGGCCGTCGCTGGATTATTCCGGACAGACCTACTGGCTTTCCGCTGACATCGACGCGCTGCTTCCCGAATCTTCAAAACCTTACTGGCCCGGATTTCTTCGACTCTCGATTGGACATTCGATCACCGACTGGATCGATCCGCAAACGGGAGCGAACATCCGCGCGAAGCACAAGATTCTTCTTTCGCTGGATTTCGACGCCGAGAAACTTCCGGGCAACAATCGCTTCTGGAAAACTTTGAAAAGACAACTGAGCTACATCCATCTTCCCGCACCTGCGATTGAGATCACGCCCGACGCGAAATTCATCGGGTGGTATAAGTGATTCGTCGCGCTATTGCCGGCGCTATGCTCATGATCGCGCCCTTGATCGCGTCTGCGCAGGCGTCGCCATATCTCCCTGTCGACGATGTCTCATATAAGTATGTAGACGCGCTCGTTGCGCGCGGCGTTCTTACCGGCCTCTCTTCACTCGAGAGGCCGTATCACGTGGGAGATGTTCGAGAAGCAATCGAGAAGGCGCGAACGCAAAAGCAAAGTCGCGTCATCGTCAGTTATCTCGATGCGCTGTCTACATCGATCGTGCGATATGAGCTGAGGAAGTCCTCGGACAACGAATCGACACGCGCACCGTTCAGAGCAAAGGCATCGTTCGACTTTTACGCAACTGCGCAGACGTCCGGCGTTCGCGAGCTCATGCTGTCCGATTGGAACGAAGATGTGAAGCCGGGGATCGGCGGATACTTCGTAATGGGGGGCGGACATCTCGCCGCATCTGTGCGCGCGCTCCTCGACAACAGGTTGAATGTCGATCCCGAATTTCAGGGACGTAAAGACCGCAGCATCGCGGGGCGCACTGAGGATGCTTACATCGGCGGCAGATGGAAATACGCTGAAGCTGCGTTCGGCCGGGTAAGCCGCTCGTGGGGCCCTATCGGATTGTCCGGACTCCAGCTTGGCAGCGATGCCTACACGTATGACCATCTCTATTCGCGATTTGGAATCGAGAAGATTCATCTCTCGACTGTTATCGCGAAGCTCGAGAACTATGTGGTTTCTCCCGGCGTCGAATCATCGCGCTATTTCTCGACGCATCGTCTTGCTTTCAATCGCGGGAGATTCGAGGGAGGGCTAAGTGAGTCCTTTCTTTATTCAGGCGTCGGGCGCGGGCTCGAATTCTCTCTCGTGAA
The DNA here is from genome assembly GCA_035281765.1 of Gemmatimonadaceae bacterium. GTDB lineage: Bacteria > Gemmatimonadota > Gemmatimonadetes > Gemmatimonadales > Gemmatimonadaceae > UBA4720. Next base: position 2,679 of record DATEDH010000086.1, on the reverse strand, counting down.
TCCGTTCAACGTCTATGCTTTGAGCTGGCGGAATGAGAAGACCGACGGGAATCTGAGTTTTGGCGGCGACCTCGCATATCGCTCCGGAAAATTCGGAACGTTCAGCACGCAGGTGCTGATCGACGACATTCAAATCGACAGATGCGACACCATCTGTCACGAGCCATCAGCATATGCGTTCACGCTCTCTGCCGAAGGACTTCCGATGGCGGGTGACCAGAAGCTTTTCGCTTCTTATACGAGAGTCTCGAATCTGGTGTATCGCACGCCCAATCCTGCCGAGCGCTACTCGATCAATGGCGTCGGGCTTGGCCGAGGATGGTCGGATTACGATGAGGCGCGTGTTGGCGCTGACCTCGCGTTGATTCCGCGTACACCACTCAGATTTTATGTCGCGTATCGCAGGCAGGGCCAGGGAGATTATCGGCTGCCGTATCCGCCTGTGGCCGATTATGGGACTACGCCCGGGATCCTGAATGGCATCGTCTGGAAAACGACACGGGTTGGGTTGAGCGGCGCATCCACGTTAGGGCGTGACTTTGCTCTGTCAGGCGACGCGGGAATCAATCGAAGCACGGATCGTTTTCATTCTCCTGGATTGTCCAAAACAATCTTTGAGGGGCGAGCGAAGCTTGCCTGGATCCCACGCTGGCTTATCAGATTCGATTGACACTTTGTATATTCGAAGGCACGGGGCCCTTAGCTCAGTCGGTTAGAGCAGCGGACTCATAATCCGACGGTCGCTGGTTCGAGTCCAGCAGGGCCCATTTTTTCCCCCACACATCCTGAATGAACTGGAAACTCCTCCGCGGTTTTGCGTGGATCGATACTCGTGCGCAGTTCGTGGACAAGCTTCCAAAGAACGGTTCCCTCCTCGACCTCGGCAGCTCCGACGGCGGAACACTCACTCATATCAATGAGCTGAGGCCCGATCTTCACCTCGCGTCGTCTGATATCGCGGGCTCGCCGGAGAACTATCCCGCGGGCACTGATTTCCGCCAGGCGAACTTTGACACCGACCTGCTTCCGTGGCCGGACCGGACGTTCGATGGCGTTACGTGCATGCACGTCGTCGAGCATCTGAAGGATCCCGCGCGAATCATTCGCGAAGCGGCGCGTGTTCTCAAACCAGGCGGGAGACTTTACGTCGAGACCCCTCATCCGCGATCAGTTGATATCCCGAGTGCGAAAGGGCGCGGCACCGAGCACGTCACCGTCAATTTCTACGACGACAAGACTCACATCCGCCCGGTTCCGCACGATGAGCTCGAGGAGGCATTTGCGTCCGCCGGTTTTCAGGCGATTCAGGGCGGCACCTCGCGAAATCTCCTTATCGCTGCCGCGTACCCTCTCCTTCTCGCCGCCCAGCCCCGAACGCGCGCGCGATACGTTGCCCAGTTACATTTCACGGGCTGGTCGATTTACACTCAGGGAATGCGCAAGTGACGCCGTAACAAGAGCTTCCAGTGTGTCGCTTACGGAATTACCTTGAGCGGCGTAAGCTGGCTGGAGAACGCTTTCGTAAAGTACTTTGCAGTATTAAAGTGAATCACATAAAGGTCGCGTAGCTCAGCTGGTTAGAGCGCTGCTTTCACACAGCAGAGGTCCGGGGTTCGAGTCCCTGCGCGACCATCCACCTCTGTCTCGCCGAAAGCAGCGGGGCAAACACTCCAGGAACCCATTCACTCGATGAATTCAAACAAGCTGCGGTTACTCGCTGTTGCCGCATTTCTGTTCATCGTGCCGTCTCTTCTCCCGGCGCAAACTCCAGAGCAGGTCCTCCAGAATCCCGCGCTCCTCCAGGAGCTCCGCTCCCGCATCATGTCCAGCGGGCTCACGCCCGACCAGGTGAGGGCGAGGCTTCGCGCTGAGGGGTATCCCGAGAACCTCCTCGACGCCTACCTCGGCCAGGGCGAAAGCGTCGACGCAGGATCAGCGGCTGCGGCCGGCTCCGAAGACGACATTTTCAACGCCGTCGCTGCCCTCGGTATCGTCGATACTGTAGATGCGCTGTCAATGCGCTGCGCTGCTCCGGACGTGAACGACACGACCATCACGGCAGCAGATACCGTGAACATCGGCCGGGTTCAGGCACTGGCTCGAAAGGCGGCAATTCGTAAAGCATGCGCCGATCGAAAAGCGCGACTGGGCATGTCCGATAGCGCCCAGCTGCGCAACGCCGTCGATTCCGGCTACATCATCTTCGGATTGAATACATTCCGGGAGAACAACTCGCTTTTCGATCCAAACCTGAACGGGCCAGTCGACGCGAATTACCGTCTCGGACCGGGTGATCGCCTCTCGCTGATTCTCACCGGTGATGTCAACGCCGCGTACACGCTCGACGTTACGCGCGAAGGATTCATCGTTGTTCCGCAGGCGGGACAGATTTACGTCGCGAATCTCACGCTTGGTCAGCTCGAAACTATTCTCTACACGCGGCTTGGCCGGGTGTACTCGGGAGTTCGCCGCGGGCCCGGCGCAACAACGCGATTCTCTGTCAGCCCCGTTCGCCTCCGCAGCAATCAAGTCTTTGTGCTCGGGGAAGTTCTAACGCCAGGTTCATATCGCATCTCGAGCGCAGCAACGGCGCTGACGGCGCTGTATGCCTCACGCGGTCCAACAGACAACGGATCGCTCCGCAACATCCAGATCAAGCGTGCGGGCAAGACCATCGAG
>DATEDH010000085.1:0-3497 GCA_035281765.1 Gemmatimonadaceae bacterium | reverse complement strand
AAGAACCGCCATCTCGAGTTCGTTCGGTCCGGATGCAACCGGCCAGACTCCCGCGAAGAAATTGAATCCGGTCGCGAGCCAGTCGCCCAGAAGCGACGGGAATGTCGGGCAGCTCGATACGTACGCAAGGAACCCGGGATGCGGCTCGCGCGCGTGATAGGGAAAAACGTCTTCCTGAAGAGTGCTGACGATACGCGAGAAATCGCCAGGCTCTTCCGGCGGCGCCACGAGAAGCCGCGGGTTCAGCTCGGAACGTGGAATTGCCGCAATCACCGGCTGATCGCGGATGTGCGCGTGATGCTCAGCCACCAGGTCAGTAACCTGGCGGCCAAGCGCCTTCATCGTTTCAAGATCGAGATCGAGTGGGGATCGGCTCAGTTGATTTTATTTGACGCGGAATGGAACGGAGAATTCGCGGTCGTCCCAGGAATACTTTATCACTCCGCCCGTACCCTGGGGAACAATAACGAAGGTGAATTCCTCGACCGGCTTTGGCAGTGTCGATTGAGCGATAGCGATGCGAGCGAAGTCCTTGCTCATGTCGTATTCGGTTCCCCACTGCCCTGTCTGACTGTTGATAACGAGCTTCGCGCCCGTCTTCGACGGAATCGTCCAAAGGGTGTATTTCCCCGCGGGAACCGGAGTATTGCCGATGATCAAATCGGCCGAGGTCGTAAACATGGTTGCCGCGTTTGCTCCGGTTCGCCAAACGGAATCGAGCGGTACTACGTTGCCGAAGATTGTGCGGCCGCGCCTCGAGGGACGACTGTATGCGATCTCGATGTTGGCTGTGCCCACCGTTGCACGAACGGTATCCGGTGGCGACATCGCGCCTGCCGGCCCGTGCGCCGCTTCATAGGTGCCCCATGCTTTCACAAGTGCGTCGAAATCGAGTGATGGCACGCGTCGCGTTATCGCCTTGATGGTTGTGGCAGATCCGTCCAGTGACTGAATGCGGCCGAAGGCATCCACGGTTGCGATCTCGTTCCATCCGGGGGAAAAACTGCTTGTGAAGACGAGAGTATCGCGCGACCTGCGAAACAGCTTGAGTGTGGGATTCGGTCCGAGACCCGCTCCAACCAGATTGACGACGACCGTGTCGCGTGCTGGCGGATTGATCATCAGCGCCTGTTCATACATTCCGATCGATGGTGGAATTCCCGGCACTGCAGGGATTGCTCTTCCCTTGAATGCACGCGTGCCGCTGTTGGCTGTGTCGGCGCGCCCCGCTCGTTGCACTTCTACGCTCGCGCTCGAGTCAGCGAGAAGCGTGACCATCGAAAACACCGGAGCGGTCGCAGCGTCAGCTCCGTATCTCCTTGTCGATACAGACATTCCCTTCACTCGACCAGTCGCGAGATCGGCAACGTAGTGAACGACCTGCACGCGCGGCGCGCGACGAACGATGTCGCCTTCCAGCTTGTCACCGGTGCGAGTGTAGCGCTCGACCTGGATCGTGTCGCTGCCTAGTGTGGAGACGAAGATTCCAGTGGTCGCGGGGGCCTGGGCACCCGCATGTGCGAATGCGAAGACCGACGCTGCCAGAAATACAGTACGTGCCAGCATTGAGAATCGTGTATCGAGGTTCATGGAAAGATCAAACATAGTGCGAATGATACACATCCATCGCAACCTCAGTCTTTCAAACCTGGTCTAGGGAAGGTTGGAAAGTTTCTCGGAACCACCCCAGACGGGGATGGCGATCCCGCCGGCGTTTTCGTAAAAGCGAAGCGGCCGGGACGAGTACATCTTCGCGAGCATGATGATCTGGCCAGTGTGCATCGAGAAATGCTCTACGACGTGATACACAGCGGCGAAGACAGTCGTATCGCGTCCCTGTATTGTCACCTTGCGATTGAGGTCATCCTCGGTGAGGCGTGCGAGGACGCGGTCAGCATCGATTACGCTTGCCGACAGCTTCGATAGAAGCTCGGACTTCATCACGCCGCCGGCAGCGGCAAACTCCGCTTCGCGATTGCGGTCGCATGGCTCTCCGCCGATTCCGCCGACGATCCACTGCCGCACATTTCCGGCGAGATGAAGCATGAGATTGCCGATCGAATTCGAGTCGGCATTCTCACGCTTCCAGATTTGCGTCTCGTCGAGCGACTCGAGAGCGAGCCGGATCTTCGTCGGATATTCGTAGGCCAGGTAATACCGTGATCGTTCGACGAAGGCCGGCTCGCTCATGAAATCACTCCTGTACTTTGATCGGGACTGGAGTGGTGAGATATACGACTTTCTCTTCGCGGCGCGAGTGGAGCAGGCGCATGAACCAGTTTTCTTCGTGCGGCTGCCCTCCATGTGCCATTACCCACTGACCGACTTTCATCACGTCGTCCGGATGCATTCTCAGGCAGCCGTGTGACTCCGCTGCGCCAAGGCTGCCGATGTCGCCGGTGCCGTGGATGTAATAATCGGGCTCCTTGAAGAAAATCTTGACGACTTTCATCGGATTTTTTGGATCTCCCGGGCCCGTTGGTCTCTTGTTCTTTGCCCATTTGGAATCAGGCGGAGTCCAGCTCGGATTCCAGTTCAGCTTGCGGATCCTGAAATTTCCGCGCGGTGTCGGATACGGATCCTTGCCGTCTGATATGTCGTACATGTACGACACAGAGTCGCCCTCATACAGATAGAGAATCTTGTCCGACAGGTCAGCGAGCAGGTACGCACTGCCCCCGGCCTGGTCGGCTCTGTCGACTCTTGCGTATGTCATCCCCGCCACCGACAGGCCGCCTGCCGCGATTGCCAGTGCGATTGCTGATTTTCTAAATGATCTATTCATCAAAAAGTTCCCCGTTATCAGTTGATTCTGATAACGGGGAATAAGGCAAAGTGCGTACCGTATGTTTCTCATTTCTTGAGTGCCTTAACTACGCGGCGCTCACGCGCGCCGGTAGCTTGTAGCCAGCTTTAGCTATTAGCCATTAGCGTGCTAAAACAGAACTGCGCCGCTAGCTGATCAGCTAAGGGCGCAGTTCCGTTTCAGCACGCTAATGGCTAAGAGCTAAAGCTGGCTACAAGCTATTAGCCGCCGAGAGGCGCGCGTTGTTTAATACATTCCCCCCATACCGCCCGGAGGACCGCCCGCCGGAGCGCCATTCTTCTCTTCCTTCTTCTCGACGATCAATGCTTCGGTCGTGAGGAGAAGGCCCGCGATCGACGCGGCATTCTGAAGAGCGGTACGCGTAACCTTGGTCGGATCGATGACGCCGGCCTCGACCAGGTTTTCGTACTCATCGGTCAGAGCGTTGTATCCGAAGTTCGCTTCTTTCGAGTTGCGAACCTTCTCGATCACGATCGAGCCTTCGCCGCCCGCATTCTGAACGATCATGCGAATCGGCTCCTCGATTGCGCGGCTGATGATGCCGACGCCGATCTGCTCGTCAGAATCATCGAGCTTGAGCGTCTTGAGCGCTTTCTGCGCGCGAACGAGAGCGACACCGCCACCGGGGACGATTCCCTCTTCGACCGCTGCGCGAGTTGCATGCAGTGCA
>DATEDH010000084.1:0-10280 GCA_035281765.1 Gemmatimonadaceae bacterium | reverse complement strand
CATCTTCTGCTCGTTCGGCGAGGCGGTGCAGGAGCATCCCGACCTCGTGGAGAAGTATCTCGGCACCGTCGTTCCGCACAGCGACAACTTCTATGCGGCGCTCAATGCCGCCGTGTTCAGCGACGGGTCGTTCTGCTACATCCCGAAGGGCGTGCAATGCCCGATGGAGCTGTCGACGTATTTCCGCATCAACAATCCGGACACCGGCCAGTTCGAGCGCACGCTGATCATCGCCGATGAGGGCGCATCGGTCAGCTATCTCGAGGGGTGCACGGCGCCGAAGCGGTCGACCAACCAGCTGCACGCCGCCGTCGTCGAGCTCATCGCGCTGGACGACGCGTCGATCAAGTACTCGACGGTCCAGAACTGGTACGCGGGCGACGAGGAAGGAAAGGGCGGCATCTACAACTTCGTGACGAAGCGCGGGAAGTGCGCGGGCGTTAACTCGAAGATCTCGTGGACGCAGGTCGAAACTGGATCGGCGATTACCTGGAAATATCCGAGCGTGATTCTCCAGGGCGACAATTCCGTCGGCGAGTTCTATTCGGTCGCGGTCGTGAACCGGAAGCAGCAGGCCGATACGGGCACCAAAATGATTCACATCGGCAAGAACACGAAGTCGAACATTGTCTCCAAGGGAATCTCAGCCGGGCGCGGGAATAATTCGTATCGCGGCCAGGTCAAGATTCTTCCCCGCGCGAGCGGAGCGCGAAACTACACTCAGTGCGATTCGATGCTCATCGGGAACGAGTGCGGCGCGCACACTTTCCCATATATCGAAGTCCAGAACAACACTGCGACTCTCGAGCATGAGGCTTCGACTTCGAAGATCGGAGAGGATCAGATCTTCTACTGCAAGCAGAGAGGACTTTCTGCTGAACAGGCAGTGTCGATGATCGTCTCTGGATTTTGTAGAGAAGTTTTTCAGGAATTGCCGATGGAATTTGCGGTCGAGGCTCAGCAGTTACTCGGGATTACGCTCGAAGGATCGGTAGGATAGGAACCGATGCTGCCAGCTACCAGTCGTCTGCTGCCAGCGTCAGCTACCGGCTATCTGCTTCCTGCTGGCAGCAAAGCAAAAAAAGCGAAGGCGTGTTTTGCTGCTAGCCGATAGCTGACAGCAGGTAGCTGTCGCTGGAGACAGGCAGCAGGCAGCGCAGTCAAAACAAACTCATAAACAAGAAAGAACGTGCTCGAAATAAAAAACCTCCACGCAAGCATTGGCGACAAAGAAATTCTTCGCGGAATCGACCTCACGGTTAATGCTGGTGAAGTCCATGCCGTAATGGGTCCGAACGGTTCCGGAAAGTCGACGCTGGCCCAGGTTCTCGCAGGCCACCCCGGCTATGAAGTGACCGGCGGTGAAGTCACCTACAACGGCCAGAACCTTCTCGAACTCGACCCCGAAGTGCGAGCGCAGGAAGGGATCTTCCTCGCATTTCAGTATCCGATCGAAATCCCCGGCGTAACGAACGCCTATTTCATGCGGTCGGCCTACAACGAGATCAGAAAAGCAAAAGGCATGACAGAGCTCGATCCACTCGAGTTTCTCGACTTGATGGAAGAGAAGATCAAGCTCGTGGATATGGATCCTGCGATGATGAATCGCTCGGTGAACACCGGGTTCTCCGGCGGCGAGAAAAAACGCAACGAGATTCTGCAGATGGCGGTGCTCGAGCCGCGCCTTGCGATTCTCGATGAGACTGACTCAGGCCTCGACATCGATGCTCTCAAAGTCGTTGCGAACGGAGTGAACGCGCTGCGTCGTCCCGACAACGCGACGATTGTCGTCACGCACTATCAGCGGCTTTTGAACTACATCGTTCCCGACTACGTGCACGTTCTCGCGAACGGCCGCATCGTCAAATCCGGCGGGAAGGAGCTCGCACTCGAGCTCGAGGAAAAGGGATACGACTGGATCCCCGGAGCCGCCGCGTGAGCGAAGCAGTACTCGACGCGCCTGAGTCCTCGGTCGAAGCGTACAGGTTCACCTTCGAAGATTCCGCGCGCACATCGAACGAACCCGCATGGATGAAGGAGATCCGCCGCTCGGCCATGGGAGATTTCGAGCGGCTCGATTTCCCGACGATGAAGAACGAGGACTGGCATTTCACCAACGTCGGTCCAATCGCGGAAAAAGTTTTCGGTTCTGCAAAGCCGGGCGGTGAAATCTCGGAGAGCGTGATCGATCGCATCGCGTTTGGACAGGAAGCGATCAAGATTGTTTTCGTGAACGGCCGGCTTTCATCGGAAATGAATCAGGGCGCTCTCCCCGATGGCCTGACGATCGTGAATCTCGCTCAGGAAATTGGCGCAGAAAGCCAACTGCTTCAGCGTCATTTCGGACAGCTTGCCGCTGCTGAGAGCGCTGCGTTCACCGCATTGAATACTGCTCTTGCGACTGACGGCGCAGTGATTGTCATCACCGCGAACACGGTGATCGACAAGCCAATTCACCTGATGTTCATCTCTGATTCAGGCGCCGAGGCTTCGTCGATTCACACGCGCAACCTGATTTTTGCGGAGCGCCTGTCGAAGTGCACGGTTATCGAGAGCTATGTCAGTGTCGGCGGCGATAATTACTTCACGAATGCCGTGACTGAAGTCTTTGTGGCCGAAAGTGCACAGCTCAGCCACTACAAGCTTCAGACTGAAGCGCGCAACGCGTTTCACGTTGGAACAGTTCAGGTTCATCAGAAGCGCGACAGCCGTTACGAGTCATTCTCGTTCGCAACGGGCGGAAAGCTCGCGCGCACGAATATCTACACGACACTCGCCGGCGAAGCATCCGAAGCGGTTCTGAATGGTCTCTATATGTGCGACGGCTCACAGCACATCGATCATCAGACGCGCATCGAGCACGTTGCGCCGAATTGTCCGTCGCACGAGCTGTACAAGGGAATACTCGACGGCAACTCGCACGGAGTGTTCAACGGAAAGGTGTATGTGCACCCCGAAGCGCAGAAGACCGATGGAAAGCAGTCGAACAACAACCTGCTTTTGTCTGATGGCGCCCGCGTCGATACCAAGCCGCAGCTCGAGATTTTTGCCGACGATGTGAAGTGCACGCATGGAGCGACCGTCGGCCGTATCGATGAGCTTGCCCTTTTCTACATGAGATCGCGCGGTGTCGGTCCGGCACAGGCGAAGCGGCTGCTCACTTATGCTTTCGCCGCCGACGTTCTCGAGAAGATCGAGCTTGAATCTCTCAGGGAATCTTTAGAGGCGCAGGTTCTCGAGAGGTTTACTTCCTAGGAATAGTTCGAGCCTTTAATTAACAGGGAGCACAGTGAGCGCAGTGAGAAAAAAGAATCTCACCGCCCTCACTGTGCTCCCTGTCTATTTGTTGTTCTTGATTCCAACCGCGTCAGACCGTAAATCTGCGCGAACCCCACAATCAAAACTGATGAAGAATCTCCGGCTCGTTGCACTACTTGCAGTTGCCGCTGTTGCCTGCACTCCATCCGTGACAACGACAACGAGCACTGCGCCAGCGCCTGCCGCCAGTCCCCAAAAGCTCGAGCCGGTAGGATATCGCGAGCAGTTCGGCACGATGTGGACATTCGACGCGCCGCCGCTCGATTACTGGAACAAGACATACCGGTTCGCCCCCGACAAAGCGTGGCTCGACAACGCGCGTCTCTCGACGCTGAGAATTCCGGGATGCAGCGCATCGTTCGTGACAGCGAAGGGAATGGTCCTTACCAATCACCACTGCGTAAGAGACTGCGCTGAAGAAGTATCGCCGAAGGACACCAACTACATCACTGAAGGATTCGCTGCCCCATCGATGGCGGGCGAGCGAAAATGCGAGGGGATGTGGGCCGATCGCCTTGAATCGATCGAAGACGTAACGCAGCGAGTCGCTGCAGCGATTACATCATCCTCTCCTGATGCCGCGGCCGAACAGCGGCGAGTCATCATCGAGCAGATAACAAAGGAGTGCAGCGATCAGACGAAGCTCAACTGTCAGGTCGTATCTCTGTACCAGGGCGGGATTCATTCGCTGTACCGCTATCGACGGTTTAACGACCTGCGCCTTGTCTTCGCACCCGAAGAAGACATCTCGGCATTTGGAGGCGATCCCGACAACTTCGTCTATCCACGATGGAATCTCGATGCGTCGCTTCTCCGGATCTATGAAAACGGAAAGCCATACGAACCGGCGAACTATTTCCGCTTCAGCAAGAACGGCCCGGTCGAGAACGAGCTTCTTTTTGTAATAGGCAATCCCGGTGGTACCGGACGATTGCTCACGCTCGCGCAGCTCGAATTCCTGCGCGACTACGGGTATCCCGCACAGCTCGCCGGATATGAGCGGGCGCTGACGGCATTCCGCGCCGTACAGAAGCAGGATTCGACTGCGGTTCGCCGTTATCAGAACAACGTCTTCAGTCTCGAGAACGCAAGAAAGGCAATCACCGGATATCGGCGAGGGCTTCTCGATTCAGCAAACCTCTCGCAGAAGCGCGCGTTCGAAACCGAGTTTCGCGCACGCATCTCGCAGGACCCGCGAATGAGTGCCGAGTACGGCGGGATTTACGATGCAATCGCGAATGCACAGCATGAGCTCGCAAGCTTCAACGCTCAGCTCAGGAACCGCGGATTCGGTTTGAACCCCAACTTCGGCGGCTCTCGACTGTTGAGCATGAGCGGGCAGATCGTGCGCCTTCCAAAGGAATCTGCCGCGAGCGATGCGGACCGTCTTGCAGCGTTCCGTGGCAATGGGCTCAATGCCATTCGCGCTGCACTTCTTCGCGAACAGCCCATCGATACAGCCTACGAGAGAATTGCGCTCGCGGCGCAGCTTCGTCTCGCTCAGGCCGAACTTGCGCCCGACGACCCATTTGTTGTAGCCACGTTGGGTGGACGCACGCCCGATCAGGCGGCAGCAGCCCTCGTATCCGGCACGCGGATTGGCGACGTCGCCGTCAGGAAATCACTCGTTGAGGGCGGGGAAGCAGCAATTGCCGCTTCGACTGATCCGATGATCGTGCTCGCGAGAAAGATCGACACGATGAATCGCGAGGTTCAGACGCGGGCCGACAAGCTCAACGCTGTGATAGCTGCAAATACCGAGAAGCTCGGTCGTGCTCTTTATGCAGTCTACGGAAAGACTCTGCCGCCCGATGCAACGTTCACGCTTCGCATCAGCGACGGGATTGCTTCCGGCTACCCGATGAATGGAACGGTCGCTCCATTCAAGACGACTTTCTACGGATTGTACGATCGATGGGAATCGTTTGATAGAAAATTCCCCTTCGCTCTACCAAAGCGATGGATCGATCGCCGCAGCCGGCTCGATCTGTCGGTGCCGTTCAACTTCGTCTCGACGAACGACATCATCGGCGGCAATTCGGGGAGTCCCATCATCAATCGCAATGCCGAGGTGGTTGGAGTCGTCTTCGACGGGAACATCGAGAACGTTGCGAACTATTCGATATTCCAGTCGACGACGGCGCGCGCAGTGAGCACGCACTCGTCGTCGATTATCGAATCACTCGTAAAGATGTACGACGCGAAGTGGATCGCCGACGAGCTGACCGGGAAGTAGGGATTACTTCCTGAGGAAGTACCACGCTGCGACGGCGATGAGAATGACAAGAAGAACGATCGTACCGGTGAAGCTCTTCTTCTTTGGCGCGGCCTGATTGGATCCGAGAATCGGATTGGTGATGGTCGGGCGGCGCGTCATCGCGTCGGGATCGTGGCCGGGGCCGTCGGCTGAATCGATCACCGATACGCCGAGGGGGAGACGGCCTTCACGATAGGTAATTTCGGCCGATCCGATTTCGATACGATCTCCATCGGACAGTTTTGTCGACGTTATTATCGGCGTGCCATTGATTCGCGTGCCTGTCGCGCCAACCGGCGTCAGCACGAATCCATCAGGCTCGGCGCGCACTTCTGCGTGCGAGCGGGAAACGGCGGGCTCCCGGATTACAATTCCGCTGGACGCATCGCGGCCTATTGAAAACGGGGCGTCCGAAAGGGGGTAAGCGCGTCGTTCGACTTCGTAAACCAGATAACTGGGCGGCTTCAGCGGATCGGCGGTCATCCTATCCATCTAATCAGGTTGTTGCGAGATTGGCAGTGTATCGGCCAATATGCAATGTAACAGACCCTGACTTGCGAGGAATTTAATGGCTACCAAACTGGACAAGGTTCTCAAGCGTGAGCTCGAGATCGATGGGCAGGCTTACATCGCCTCAATCTCCCCTGATGGTGTGAAGGTCACGAAGAAGGGGTTCCGGAAGGGGAATGAGATTTCGTGGCGGGCGATCATCAGTGGTGATGCAAATCTGTCTGAGGACTTGTCTGCTTCAGTAGACGCATCGTCGCCATCAGAATAGGGAAACCGGAAAAGGCGCGTCGCCCGACGTGCGACGCCCGTCGCCCGTGGCATTATTTCCCGGGCGACGGGTGTTGGACGTCGGGCGACGCGCTTTTAATGCTCGTGCTCGCCCATCTGCCGCAAGGCCGCTGAATCAGCAATTGCCTGGGGCACATCAGATAAATGCTCGTGGGTCACAACCCACTTCCCACCTCGATTGACCCACACCGCTGTCCACGCACCTGCAATGACATGCTCCATGTTCATTGGAGTCATGTGCGGAACCCGATAAGTCGCTGACATCACTGCTGCATCCGGGGCAAGCACATCGATATGCATTGCGGTCCACTGCCATTTTGGATCGCGCATGTTGCTTCCGACGTACTTCCAGAAAGTCTCGATCTCGGCGCGGAGCGAATCGCGAGTAGTGGTAATGTGCCCGGTGCTTGTTGAATAGATGGGGCCGGATGCGGGGTACAGGCTCATGAGTCGGTCCACGACATCCGGCCTGGAAAAATCGTAGGCGTTGACGACGAGCGTGCGAAGGGAATCGGCAATCGCCTTCTTCTGCGAGTCGCTGACAGGACGCGGAGAGCCCGGTCCGCAGGCGAACTGAACCACCAGGGCGGAGCCGATTAGAACGGCGAGAATTCGTTTTCCGAACGAGGTCATGGTGTCACCATCTGGAGACAAAATTGTCACCCTCAGAGGACAGATTTCCGCCCCAAAAAGGGCTTCTCAGAGGGAAAATGCAACGGACCGTCCATTGCGAGTCGGGGTATGCCAGAAGGCGGAGCGTATGCCAGACAGGCGACGCGTGACCGTCCGGAGGACATTGGAGAAGAACATGCGCACGTTCGTCAGACTTGCCGGTGTTGCCGGCGCGTTGGCGTTGGCTGCCTGCAGCAGCAATGACAAAGTCAGTGATGATTTTCAGAAGGATCTCGAGCGCGCATCAACTGCGAGCGAGATAACATTACCCTCGGCTCGCCCCGGCACACAGGTTGTCTCGGCGATCGAGCGCACTACACCACCTGCGCCGCGTCGTGTCGCGCAGTCACAGCGCGTGGCAAAGCATACGCCCGCGCCGACTCGCACTCCTGCTCCCGTCGAGGTCGAGCAGGCTGACGTGAGCACCGAAGTGGAGCCCACACCGGTCGAGCCGACGCCGGCTCCCGCAGCTGAGGCTCCGCTTCCGAGTCCGCGTCCACAGCCGGTTGCACAAACCGGCGGCGCAGGTGACGGTGCAGTGGGCAACGGCCGCGGCGACAGCGGTGTAGGGATCGGGACAGTGATTGGTGTGATTCTTCGCGGTGGAGTCGTCGATGGAGACGATTGCGATCCGCGTGTCGATGGCCGTCGTCGCGGCGGAGTGCTCGTGAATAATCGGATTCCTCCGGTAATGAGTGGGACATTCCCCGGCTCGGGACGCATCGGTGGAACGATTGGAACCGTCATCAGTGGAGCAGGCCGAAGAGGCAGGTTCTAGGACTTCAACAGGGCGACGCGGGACGCGAGCCGCGAGACACGAGTGAATCACTCGCGACTCGCCGCTTGTGTCTCGCGTCGCTTTTATTATCGATCAACTGAAATGAAATCATATATCCGTACTTCCGCGCTCTTAATCGCAATTGTTGCAGCGGTTGCGTGCAGTGAGAAGAAATCCGATCCATTGGCCGAGGATACGAGTCTCACCCGGGATCTCGCGCTGGCAAATCAGGATACTGCGTCAAAGCCAGAGCTGCGTGACGTTCCTGTTGCAACGGAGCCTGAGCCTGCCGCCGTCGAACCCGAGCCCGCACCGGCGCCAGTGCGTGTGACGCGGCCGGTTGTCAGAAAACCCGCACCAGCAGCAACCGTGAAGAAGCCGGTGGCCCAACCCGTTGTTCAGGAAACGCCATCGGTACAGACAACTGTGAGCGGTAATACCGAGCGCGTGACCGAGAAGGGATCCGAAAAAGCACTTGGCGTAGTTTCATCGGGATCTGAAATCGCATTGAGCTCCGGACAGCGCATCTGCACGAACACAAACAGCATCGGTGACAAATTCACTGCGCAGATCGCCGATCCTGTAATGGGCGCCAACGGAACTGTGATTCCGGTTGGATCGACTGCCGTGGTCGAGATCACGTCTCTTCAACGGAGTGAGAAGTCGGGCGAGAACATCGAGATCGGATTGCGAGTCGAGTCGATCGCGTACGGAGGCAAGACATATCCGGTCACATCTGAAACGACATATGCGCAGGTCGATCGGGTGAAGGCCAACAACGGAGACGCTGCGAGAAAGGTCGCAACGGGAGCCGCCATTGGCGCTGTGCTCGGCCAGATACTCGGTCACAAGACGAAATCGACTGTGATCGGTGCTGGTGCGGGCGCGGCAGCAGGCGCCGTGATCGCAAATCGCAATGCTGATTTCGACGGATGCGTGCCGACGGGCGGTCGAATCACGATAAGATTGACCCAACCTCTCACAATCCAGCTCACCGAGTAGTTTTTAAGGTGTGAGAGCTCTTTACCTGGCCGCGGTGGTGATTGCCATCGCAGGATGCAGACGATCCGATGACTCCATCCGGCGGAGTGACTCTACAGTCACGCCGCCGGTTTCTATTGATACGAGTCACGTTGCTGTCGATACGAGCAGGAATGTTCCTGATTGTGGCATCACTGGTACGCCGACAATCGAGAACGATGGAATCGGACAGCTAAAGGTTGGACGAAAAGTCGACGATGTTCGGACTCTGTGCGAAGTTGTAAGCGACGCCGAAGAAATGGGAACGGAAGGAATGAAGGAGCGCGTTCTCACCGTGAACGTCGGTGGGGCGACAGTGAAGGCGCTGATCGACAGGGATCGAGTGATGCGCATCGCTGTGTCATCGCCAGGAATCCGGACACGGGATTCACTCGGTGTCGATACTCCTCTCCACACGCTGGCTGACATGCGTGGCGCGCGATTTGTGCCTGGCGAAGACGGCGTGTACGGATTCGTCGCCGATCATTGTGGCTTGAGCTTTCGCTTCGCGATACCGATGCGTCCTCCAGCGGGCCGGGATTGGACGGCGGACGCGGCGAAGCGCGAGCACGGTGGTGCGTCGGTGAATCGTGTGTTGATAACGAGCTGCGCGCGCTGACATGAGTGAAACGGAGCGTCTGTTCATCGGCGTTCCTGTCGATGAGTCGACGCGCTCGATTCTAATGCGCCAGCTGCCGCGAAATCTGCCGGGTAAGCCGACGCCTCCAGAGAACTGGCATTTCACTTTGCGTTTTCTTGGCAGCACTGAATCTGAGCAGCGCGATGCGTTGATCGAGCGATTGAGCTCGACCCGCTTCGGTTCGTCGTTCGATCTTTCGTTCGAAAGGCTTGGCGCGTTCCCAAATTCAGGTCGCGCCAGAGTATTGTGGATTGGTGCTGACGCTGGTCACGCGCGACTGGAAGGTGTCGCGCAGAAGGTCGAGCAAATTGCGCGGTCGGTTGGATTCGAGGCGGAGAAGAAACCTTTCAAGGCGCATCTCACTATCTCGAGAATGAAGGAGCCGCAGTCAGTCAGTGAGCTGCTGGCGCACGCGCGGCCTGTTCAAGCGACAATGAGGGTAGAGGAGGTAATTCTCTATCGCAGCCAGCCGGGCCGCGCACATTCACAGTATTCAGTCGTTATGGCGTTTCCACTCGAGTAGCACACGAGAAAAAAACGTGCTGCCAGCAGTTAATGCTGGCAGCACGTTTCTATCAACTCAGCTTTTGAGCGCTAGTTGAACAGGTACCTGACCCCCAGCTGTGCTCTCCAGCGTGAGAAGAGGCCGGGATCGTCGACGTACGTTTTGTCCGGTCCGGTAAAGTTGAATACTGGCGCGCCTGCAGCGTTGAATCGAACGAGCGTGAGGGGCGAAGTTGCGGATGCGCTCGCAACCTTGCGCACTCCCCAGTCTGAATTGATCAGATTCGCGACGT
>DATEDH010000083.1:0-8336 GCA_035281765.1 Gemmatimonadaceae bacterium | reverse complement strand
TTTTTGTGCTGCTGATTTATCTCGCCGGCACGACAGCGCTCGGATTGTGGATCGGGCGCAAACAGAAAAGCGCAAACGACTATTTCATCGCGGAGAGGACGATTCCGTGGTGGGCGGTGATGTTCTCCGTCGTCGCGGCGGAAACGAGCGCTCTCACCTTCATAAGTATTCCCGGCCTCGCATATGTCGGGAACCTCGGATTTCTCCAGGTTGTAACCGGCTATATCCTCGGGCGATTCGTAGTCGCGTTCGTCCTTCTTCCGCGCTACTACAAGGGTGAGCTCGTAACAGCTTACGCCCTGCTGGAAAATCGATTCGGTCTGGGGACGCGGCGCTTCACTTCCATCGTGTTCATGATCACGCGGGCAGTTGCGGATTCGGTGCGCGTTTTCGCTACGGCAATTCCAATTGCACTGATTCTCGAAGGAACAGTTCCTTCGGCGTACGTGAAGCCGCTTGCAATCCTGATTCTCGGCCTGCTGACTGTCGTCTACACTTACAAAGGCGGCATGAAGGCCGTGGTGTGGACGGAGCTGCTCCAGGCGAGTGTGTACATTCTCGGCGGAATCTCGGCAGTGATTCTGCTCGGCAAGCTTGCAGGTGGATGGGGTCAGATCATCGACACTGCAGGGCTCGCTGGAAAACTGCGCGTGCTCGACTGGGATCTCACTCTCAACAAGCCGCACACTGTGTGGGCGGGCCTGCTCGGCGGCGCGTTCCTGTCGATGGCATCGCACGGCGCGGATCAGCTCATCGTGCAGCGACTGCTTACCGCGCGCAGCCTGCGTGAATCGCAGAAAGCGATTATCGGAAGCGGGTTCGTCGTCTTTGCACAGTTTACGTTGTTTCTCTTCGTGGGCATCGGATTGTTCGTGCTGTACGGCGGAAAGCCGTTCCCTGCACCGGATGCGATTTTCCCGACGTTCATTCTCGAGCATATGCCTCCGGGACTCGTCGGGCTCATTCTAGCTGCAATCGTCGCGGCAACCATGAGCACGCATGCAGGCGCGATCAATTCGCTCGCTGCGGCAACGACGCACGACATTTACCTGCCACTATCCAAGCGCGCACCAAGCGACGATGCTACGCTTCGATTCGGCAAGCTCAGCGCGCTGGCGTGGGGCGTGGTGCTGACGGGCGGTGCCCTGTTATATAAAGAGCAAGGCACTCCTGTAGTGGTCGTTGCACTTGCGATTGCATCGTTCACGTATGGCGCGCTGCTCGGAGGCTTTTTCCTTGGAATCCTGTGGGCACGGGCAATCCAGAGAGACGCAATACTCGGCATGTCGGTCGCGATTGTCGCGATGGCATTCATCGTGTTCGCCAAGCAGCTGCTGCCGATACTGCCGTCGATGACAGGTCCGCTGACATCACTGAGCAAGATTGCGTGGCCATGGTACGTGCTGATCGGGACATCGATCACGCTGATCGTCGGAATAATCTCATCGTACACGCACGGCGGCAGGCTAAGACAAGCGGATGACTGATTTTGTTGCGGGCGTGGACGGCGGCGGATCCAAGACGCGGCTGATCCTCGCAGACTATCAGGGAAATCATCTCGCAGACGTTACCGGCCCCGGCTCTGCAATGGCGCCTGGTCGAGGACAGCAGTCAGCAGGCGTGATGCAGGATCTTCTGCGCGAAGCGCTTGAGGCTGCGGGAATCAACGAGGGACGCCCACGCATTTTTGTCGCAGGCATCGCGGGAGTAGGCAGGCCTGCTGAGAATCGCGCGCTCACGATGGCGCTCGAGGAGCTGAATCTCGCGGATGACGTCGTGGTTCAAGGCGATGGAGAAATTGCGCTCACGGATGCATTCGGTGCGGGTGCCGGAATAATTCTCATCTCCGGCACTGGGTCGATTGCATATGGACGCAGTCCGGCTCGTGTGATTGCACGATGTGGAGGATGGGGTCCGGCCTTCGGCGATGAGGGCAGCGGCGCATGGATCGGCCGGAAATCACTCGCGATTGTCGCTGCAGCAGCAGATGGACGCGAGCCGGAGACTGCACTTACCGCCGCGATCCTGTCTGCCGCTCAAGTGAATGAGCCGCAGGACCTGATTCCGTGGGGCATCGCAGCGACGCCTCGCGAGCTCGCGGCACTTGCTCCGGTGGTGTTCAATGTTGCATCGGCAGGAGACGTACGAGCTAATGCTCTCGTCGGATTGGCAGTCGAAGAGCTTGTGCTGCACATACGAGCGCTGTCACTGAAACTCTTCGGCGATGATCGGGCAGCGATTCCAGTGGCATTCTCGGGCGGACTGCTGCACAAGGGATCGTTCATCCGGAAGAAACTCGAGCAGCGTTTGAAATCTGCGGTGCCTGGCGCGCAGATTCGTGTCGCCGAGATTCTTGCGGCTCGCGGAGCTGTCAAAGAAGCATTGATGCGAGTGGGTCCCGTTTCGGTCTAACCTCTTTACTTCGCGGGCGCTCACGCGCGCTTGTAGCTCGTAGCCGCCTTTAGCTCCTGGCGTGTTAGCATGCTAAAACAGAACGGCGCCGTTAGCTCCTGGCTAGCAGCGCCGTTCTGTTTTAGCACGCTAACGCGCTAGGAGCTAAAAGCGGCTACAGGCTACAAGCGCGCGTGAGCGCCGCGTAGTTATGGGGTAATTGCGCTGCCCACCGAAGCCTCCATATTAAAAAACCGTCTCATCAACTTCGACTGTGAGGTATCAGTCTATGGCAAGAGGACGGATAGCAGTTGCCGGCATAGTCGGCCTTGGCGCGCTATTGTGCGCACGCCCGCTGCATGCACAAGCTCCATCACACTACGTCTGCTTGACGAGCAAAGGAATTCCGAAGTCGCGTGTCGGCGCATTGTACATAACGCATGCTGTTCCCCTCGTCGGCTCTGTGAACGATATGCAGGCCGCATGGCTGACCTACGCGATCAAGGATCTCGACCCCAACGCAGTTCAGGGAATCGCAACGTGCTACGTCGGGACAGAGAGCAGCGTCTCGGCGTCGCGTGATGCCAAAATCGCTGTCTGGCGCGGCAGCCACATTATTGACGTTGACTGGAAGTATGCGACCAGCATGACGGCATTGTCGTCAAAACCCGGCGCAGTGTACTCGTATTGTAATTCGGGCACGTTCGCCAGTGACAAGACCGTTTATGACACGGGCGTATTCGAGATTCCGCGCGACGATGCGATGAGCACGAATTCACCGGTCGAAGTGACGTTCGCGAATTACCTGATCAAGGAGAAGAAGGCGACAAAGCCATTCTCGCAATGGTATTCGATGAGCCTGAGCTGTCCGCACAGTTTCGCCACACGTGCGCAGGCGCAGGAGCAGCACGACAAAATGGAGGCCTCATTCCGTGCGACTGGAAAGACAATAGTCGCGCTGCCGTGGACCTACGCTCGAAACGCTGATACGCCTGCCGCAAGTCCGCGTCCGAGCAACAAACACTAGATCGCTTCAGATCTGCGGCTCGGGCCAGTTGGGGGATTCGTCCAGCTTGCCTTTTTCGAGGCGTCCTTCCTGCGCAGGAACCATTGACGCGTTCCACACTCCCTCGGCCTTTGCGACCCATGCAGTAGCGCTGAGATCGCCGCACACGTTGACCGTCGTTCTCGACATGTCGAGAATGCGGTCGACACCCAGCACAATGGCAATTCCCTCTGCGGGAACACCGAACATCGTGAGAACGCCGACGAGAAGCGGTATCGATCCGCCGGGAACACCGGCGGCACCGACGGCAGTGATGACTGACATTACCATCACGGCGATCATCTGCCCGAGCCCGAGATGAAGGCCGAATGCCTGCGCGAGCGTCAGCACAGTCATCCCTTCGAACAACGCTGTGCCGTTCATGCACATCGTGCTGCCAAGAGGCAGAACGAAGCCCGCGATCTGGCGCGGGATGCCGAGGTTTTCTTCAGCCGTCGCGATTGCAGTAGGCAGAGTCGCGCTGCTAGAGCTCGTAGAAAACGCCGTGACGAGTGCAGACTTGATTCGCGAGAAGAACTGCAGCGGCGAGATTCCCACGAGGAACCGCAGAATGCCGGAGATGCTGATTAGCACGTGAAGCAGCAATGACCCGATGACCGCGGCGACGTACCACCCAAGGAGCTTCAGAACGTCGAATCCGAATCGAGATGTCACGCCGAAGATGAGGGCGGCAACACCGTACGGTGCTATTCGCATCGCGATCTCGACGATCTTGATCACGACATCGTTCAGCGCCTCGAGGAAAGCCAGCATCGACTTCGCGCGCTCCGCGGCGATCATCGTAAGCGCAGCGCCGAAGACCAGCCCGAAGAAAATGATCCCCAGCATGTCCAGATCAGCTGCAGCCTTCACCGGATTGCGCGGAACAATATTGATGAGAGTCTGGATGCCGAAGTCTGAAGTCGCAGCAGCCTCGACCTTGGACGAGGCATCAGTGGAGTACGTCGCCATCAATTCGTGGCGAGTCGCTTCAGGAATTCGCTCACCCGGCCTGACGACAGAAACGACTATCAAGCCGAGCGTTGCCGCCAGCGCGGTGGAAACGAGGAAATATCCAATCGCCTTGGCACCAACCCGCCCTACCCTCTTGAGATCGCCAAGACCGGCAACTCCAAGCGAAATCGACGCGAACACGAGCGGGATGACGATCATGAACAGCATCCGCAGGAAGATCTGGCCTGCAGGACCGGCGACGTACTTGTTGACGTTCACGACCGTGGGAGAAGTTCCGCCAAGCATGGTATTGGCGGTGATTCCCAGCACGGCACCGACTGCGAGACCAATCAGGATCTTCGTGTGAAGCTTCATCCCGCTGCCAGTGTTTCCGATCGACTCGCTCAAGCGATCACTCCGTCGTTGCAGCGCGCGGAGAAACTCCCCGGCGCAGTGTCGAATGCCTGAAGCCGTACGCGAAGTACAGAACAAGACCAATCAGGAGCCAGATTGCAAAGCGCTCCCATGCACGGCCCGGGAGGCCGAGCATCGTATAAAAACACGCTCCGGCGCCGAGGAGTGTCACCGGCCATACAAACTTCACCCTGAAGGGGCGCGGCCGATCCGGGTCTATGTACCGGAGTGCAAGAACTCCAATGCAGACGATTGCAAATGCTGAGAGCGTCCCGATGTTGGTGAGATCGTAGATCTCGTTCTCATCAGCGAGCAGTGCGCCGAAGGCGACCACGAGCCCGGTGACAAGCGTCGTAATGTGCGGAACGCGCGTCTTCGGGTGCACTTTGGAAGCCCACCGCGGCAGCAAACCGTCGCGACCCATCGCAAAGAAGATTCGCGGCTGGCCGTACTGAAACACCAGCAGCACCGCGGAAAGCGAGACCACAGCGCCGAGCGCCACAATCCAGCTCGCGGTCTCGAGTCCGGCGAGTGTGAGCGCTCTCGCTAGAGGATCGGCAGCCTTGAGGTCAGTGTACGGAACCATTCCCGTAGCAACTGCGCCGACGATAACATAGATCAACGTGCAGATCGCGAGACCACCAAGAATTCCGATCGGAAGATTCCGCTGCGGATTCTTTGTCTCTTCGGCTGCAGTCGAGATTGCGTCGAACCCGATGTACGCAAAGAAAACGATCGCTGCGCCCTGGTGAATTCCGCGCCATCCATTCGGCGCAAATGGAACGTAGTTGGAAGTGTCGATGTGCATCGAGCCGACAACGACGAACAATCCAAGCACGAGCAGCTTGATCACGACCATGATGTTGTTCGCGCGCGCGCTTTCCTTCACTCCGCGCATGAGAAGCCACGTAATCGCCATCACGATCGCAAACGCCGGGATATTCAGCAGAATGGGAATCCCCGCAATCCTCGGCGCAGTCTGAAGGAGGCCGTGCACAGCGGGATCGGAGCTCAAGAGCGCAGCCCGATATCCGTGTGTCAGAAAATCGGGAAGATGAATGTTGAATGCAGTGAGCAGTGACGTGAAGTAACCGCCCCAGGCAACAGCGACTGCAACGTTGCCGACTGCGTATTCCAGGATCAGGTCCCAACCAATGATCCACGCGATCAGCTCGCCGAGCGTAGCGTATGAATACGCGTACGCGCTTCCCGCCTGCGGAATCATCGAGGCGAGCTCGGCGTAACAGAGCGCGGCAAGCCCGCACACTACACCGAGAAGAATGAACGAAACGACGAGCGCCGGGCCGGCGCCGTACCGTACGACAACGCCGCTGGGGAGGATTTCTCCCGCAGCGGCGGTTCCAATCGATGAGAAAATGCCCGCGCCAATCACAGCGCCGATCGCGAGCATTATCAGGTCACCAGCTCCGAGTGCGCGTTTCAGCGCATTCGGATGTCCTTCCTCAGCAAGAAGATCGGCTATCGGCTTCCGTGCGAACAGACCCATCGGATGCTACGCCTTCTGCTCGATGCGCATGCCGTAGAACGAGCGGTGCACGAAGAACATCGAAACGAGAAGGAAGACTCCCGCAAGCACGTGGCTCAACATCGGCCCGCGCTGTTCCGTAAGCGAAACTGCAAGCTCGACGGCGAGAAGCCCGAACAGAGTGGTGAACTTGATGATCGGGTTGAGTGCAACTGAAGACGTGTCCTTGAACGGATCGCCGACAGTGTCGCCAACAACGGTTGCGGCGTGCAGGTCGGTTCCCTTCTGCTTCAGCTCGACCTCCACGATTTTCTTCGCGTTATCCCATGCACCACCAGCGTTAGCCATAAAGATGGCCTGGTACAGACCGAAGAGCGCGATCGAAACGAGATAACCGATGAAGAAGTACGGCTCGACGAACGCAAACGCGAGTGTGGAGAAGAAAACAGTAAGGAAGATGTTGAACATTCCCTTCTGCGCGTACTTGGTGCAGATCTCCACGACCTTCTTGGAATCTTCCATCGAGGCCGCAGCAGCGCTCTCGAGATTCATGTTCGCCTTGATGAACTCAACGGCGCGATACGCACCGGTAGTGACTGCCTGAGTCGATGCTCCGACGAACCAGTGAATTACCGCTCCACCAGTGATGAGTCCAAGCAGGAACGGCGGGTGCAGCAGCGAAAGGTTCGCCAGGAATTCAGGCTGAAGACCATGTGTGAGTGACACGATGATCGAGAAGATCAGCGTCGTAGCTCCAACGACAGCGGTGCCGATAAGCACCGGCTTTGCCGTTGCCTTGAACGTGTTGCCTGCGCCGTCGTTCTCCTCGAGAAGATGCTTTGCTCTCTCAAACTGCGGAGCGAATGCGAAATCGCGCTGGATTTCCTGGGCGATTCCAGGAATCTGCTCGATGGTTGACAGCTCGAACACCGACTGCGCATTGTCAGTCACCGGACCATAGGAATCGACCGCGATTGTCACGGGGCCCATTCCAAGGAATCCGAATGCAACGAGTCCAAACGCGAACACAGCCGGGGCAACCATCAGAGCGCCAACGCCAAGCGTGCTGACCGCGTACGCAATCGCCATGAGCAGCATGATCACGATGCCGAGCCAGTAGGCGCTGAAGTTTCCAGCAACCAGTCCGGAGAGGATGTTGAGGGAAGGCCCACCCTCGCGCGACGATGTTACCACTTCCTTTACATGCGTCGATTCCACCGAGGTGAAAATCTTCACGAGCTCAGGAATGATTGCGCCTGCCAGGGTTCCGCAGGTGATGACGGTTGAAAGCTTCCACCACAGCGACCCGTCGCCAAGATCAGGGATGAGCATGAATGACACGACGTACGTGAGGATGACTGAGACGATGGATGTCAGCCACACGAGCGAAGTCAGGGGCGCTTCATAGTTCATGTTGTCAGCCGTCTGATACTTCGCCTTCGCCATTGCTTCGTTGATGAGATACGAGAGACCGCTGGCGATGACCATCATGATGCGCATTGCGAAGATCCAGACAAGAAGCTGGACCTGAACAACAGGCTCGCGAACCGCAAGCAGGATGAACGAGATGAGCGCGACACCAGTCACGCCGTACGTCTCAAATCCATCGGCGCTCGGGCCAACGGAGTCACCGGCGTTGTCACCGGTGCAGTCAGCAATTACTCCAGGGTTACGGGCGTCGTCTTCCTTCACGTTGAAGACGATCTTCATGAGATCTGCGCCGATGTCGGCGATCTTCGTGAAGATTCCGCCGGCAATCCGAAGTGCAGCAGCGCCGAGTGATTCACCGATCGCGAATCCGATGAAGCACGGTCCCGCATAGTCTCCCGGAATGAAGAGGAGAATCATCAGCATGAGGAACAGCTCCACCGAGATCAGGAGCATTCCGATGCTCATTCCCGCCTTGAGCGGAATTGCGTAGCAGGGATACGGCTTGCCCTTGAGCGATGCGAACGCGGCGCGCGAGTTTGCAAACGTGTTGACGCGGATGCCGAACCACGCTACGCCGTAGGATCCTGCGATACCGATGAGGCTGAACAGCAGAAT
>DATEDH010000082.1:0-38375 GCA_035281765.1 Gemmatimonadaceae bacterium | reverse complement strand
ACAATCCCTGCGGTTTTCCAGTGCAGGGATACACAGGCCGGTCTTTTCCCTTGCCCCAGCCGTAATCTGACGAGTCGCGCCATGGAAAATCGAAGTACATATGATCGCGATCGTCGGCAAGCTGATTGAACATATCTTCGCCGCCAGGATACATGCGGAGAAGCCAGTCGAGTCCGTGCTTTGCTTCATCGAGAACGTCGGGCACTCCGTTAGCGCCAGGCAGCCCGCGCGCATCGAATGCGTCACCAAACGCGCGAGGATTGTCGCGATACGCCATCAGCATCACGAACGTCGCGTTTGCCGACGTCGTTACGTACTGCAGGTAATCGGATGCATCAGCCCATCCACCCGATACGTTGATGAACTCATTGGTGCGAGTTGGATGATCTACGATCCGGCCGTCGTATTTATGAATCGAGTCCTTGATGACCGTGTTGAACCCCGATCGCTGCTGGCGCATGTACACGAGAAGACTGTCGGCAGCTCCCTCATACGCCTTTGAGTTGATGAAAACCGGGGGCGATGCCGCGCCGCCGGCAACAAGCGTATATCGCCCCGGCTTTCGAAACGCCGAAAAATCGAGACGATGTGTGGACTTGCAGGCAGCGAACGGTTTGCTGGCTGTGGCTTTCCTGGGCCCGAAGACCACGCGTCCTTCACTGTCCTGAATCGTGAAGGTCGCAATCGAGGTCGAGTCGAGCGAGCACGCGACCGCGATCTTGGGGCCGGACGGCAGATAACCGAGCTGATTGATCCGGATGAAAGTCTGCGACGCCGACTGGGCGGCCGCGGTCATCGCGGTTGTCAGAAGAAGGAGTAGAACTCTCATGGCGGGAAGGTATGGATGGTGACCGTTTTCCGCGAGAACCAGGACTCTACAGGGGGAATGTGAATCGCCGTTCAGAGAGGGTGGACGGTGAGGTGTCTCTGTCGGACGGCGAGCTACAGCTATATCTTGGCGAAAATTCAAGGAGCTGACCGATGCGCCCCCACAGCCCGGTTTGCACCGCACTAGTGTGTGCGGTCATTTCACTGTCTCCCATTGTCGCGAAATCGCAGACACACGTCAGGCTTGGCGTCGACAAGCTCGCAGATGGTCTGCCGTCAGTACTGGCCGGCAAAAACATCGGCCTCATAACTAACCACACCGGCCACGACAGCAAGCGTCAAGCGACCATCGATATTCTGGCGGGACGAAAGGACGCGAAGCTCGTAGCGTTGTTCGCGCCCGAGCACGGCATTCGGGGAGCGTCGACAGGCCGCATCGAAAATGAAACCGATTCCAAGACTGGACTCCCCGTTTATTCGCTCTTTGGTGCGACGCAGAAACCAACAGCGGAAATGCTCGCCAACGTCGACGCACTCGTGTTCGACATTCAGGATGTAGGCGTCCGTCAGTACACATACATCTCGACGCTCGGCCTCGCTATGCAGGCTGCTGCCGAAAAGAAAATTCCAATCGTTGTGCTCGATCGACCGAATCCAATCGGCGGCGAAATTATCGAGGGCAACATTCGCGAGGACGGACTTCAGTCATTTGTCGGTCTTTATCCAATCGCATCACGATATGGACTGACAGCAGGCGAGCTCGCGCAGATGTACAACAAGCATTACGGGATCAATGCGGATCTTCACGTCGTGAAGATGGACGGATGGAAAAGAAATCTGTGGATGGATCAGACAGACCTGCCATGGACCGGCCCGTCACCAAATCTTCCGAAGTTCGGCGGCGTGATCAGCTATCCGGGAACGGTGTTTTTCGAGGGGACGAATCTCTCCGAAGGACGCGGCAGCGATGCGCCGTTCGAGCAGACGGGAGCACCATGGCTTCGCAATACGGTCGTCGTCGATTCCATGAATGCGAAGCACCTGCCGGGAGTGCGCTTTGAAGCAGTGCAGATGACAATCGCACAGAACGCGAGAAAGTATGGCGGCCAGACAATTCCCGGTGTGAAGATCATCGTCACCGATCGCGCGAAGTACCGGCCCATCGCAACGACGATGCGCTTGATGGATACGATTCGCAGGCTTCATCCAAACGATTTCCAGTGGAGAGGATCGAAGACCGCTGACGGCAAGGAAAACTTTTCGCTCGACCGGCTCACTGGTTCAACGCGAATTCGCGCTGCGATAGAGAATGGAACGCTCGACGCGCTTCTCGCAGAGTGGGACAAGGATGCCGAGCGATTCCGTGAAATGAGCAAGCCGTATCTGCTGTATTGAAGTAAAAGCGCAGCAAGTCACCTTACCGGGAGGAACGATGGCAATTGATCGGTCCGCAGCACCTCGGCACCGCATGTGGCTTACAGCCATCGCTGTCGCACTGACAGCGGTGGCTGTTTTGCCTCGTGGCGCCGAAGCACAAACGGGAACACTGACGGGCAGGGTGGTAGATGCTCAATCCGGAGCGCCGATTCCTACAGCTCAGGTGAACGTTACTGGAACCACACTCGGCAGCGCAGTCGACAACGACGGCCGTTTCCGGATCACAGGAGTTCCTGTCAGCGCGACCCAGGTGCACGTGCGAAGCATTGGATATCAGCCCGTCACCACGCCGTTCTCGCTCACATCGGGGGCGACAGCAAATCTCAGAATTGCAATGAACTCGAGTGCCATCGCACTCGATGAAGTGGTGATCACTGGAACAGCGGGTGATACAAGGCGACGAGCAATCGGAAACGCCGTCTCGACAGTCAACGCTGCTGAAGTCATCAGCAGGTCGAGCGTCAACAACATCACCGAGGTTCTTCAGGCGAAGACGCCGGGACTCACGTTGATGCCGGGATCCGGATCCGCAGGCACATCGACCAACTATCGTCTGCGTGGTGCGGGATCGCTCTACGGCACAACATCGCCGACGATTTATCTCGATGGTGTTCGCCTCAACGATCGCAATCAAGGCAACTTCACCGTCTTCGGGCAAACATCATCGTCACTCGACGCGATCAACCCGAATGACATCGAATCGATCGAAGTGATCAAGGGGCCGGCAGCCGCGACGCTGTATGGTGCAGAAGCAGCGGCGGGTGTCATCCAGATCATCACGAAGAGAGGACGTTCCGGAGCGCCACGCTGGGAAGCGCGATTCGAAACGGGAAATGTAAAGTGGGATGACGCGCTTAAGCCGGTGAATTACGGCGTTGCAACCGCAGCACGCATCGCAGACACGGTCAACTTCCCCGGCTATAAAGGACTCAATGTCGGCGATATCATCTCGCACAGAGCGATGACAGAGCCTTTTGCACTGCGCACAGGCGACCTGTCGAAGATGAGCATTTCCGCGTCAGGCGGCGGCGATCGGTTCACCTATTTCGTATCGGGCGCGCAAAGCAAGGAAGAGGGAGTCAACCTCAACAACTACTCAAATCTCGGATCACTCCGCGGAAACTTTTCCTTCGTTCCATCGGACAAGCTCAGTTTCTCGACAAACATCGACTACGGGCGAAGTCACGTACGATTACCGCTGAACGACAACATTGCGTTCGGGTTGATAATCAGCTCGTACCTTGCCATTCCGGGACGGAAGTACGCGTATCCTGCGGGATTGAACGAATCGCAGATCCTTCCTGAAGTCGCAAATACCTACGACAATCAAACTCGGGCAGATCGCTTCATCGTGGGAACGACGGCTGAGTACAAACCTTTCCCGTGGCTTTCGAACAGGGTGCGGGTTGGAATAGATGAGAACATCGGAAGAGCGGAACTTTATTTCCCGCCACAGCCCGCCGGGTTGAATCCGTTCAGCGCGCGAGCAAGCTTCGAGATCGACAACACGAAAGGATTCCTGGCGCAGGGCCGCCCGCTCAGCCAGAACATCACGGTCAACTACGATGCGACTGCAACGAGACAGCTCTCACCCGTTATTGTCTCGAACTCGTCGATCGGCGCGCAGTATCTCGCCAATACATATAGAAGAACCGACGCATTCGGTCAGGACCTGGGCGCTACCGGCATCAGGTCGATATCGGCAGCAGCCGTAACGACAAGCAACGAGGCGTTCTCCGAGCAGAAGTCCCTCGGCTTGTACGCGCAGGAGCAGGTTGCATGGCGTGACCGCCTGTTCGTTACAGGAGCAGTGCGTGTCGACAACAACTCGGCCTTCGGATCCGAGCTCAATCGCGTCTTCTATCCGAAGGCGTCGGTGTCGTACGTGATCTCTGAAGAACCGTTCTTCCATCTGCCGTACACCGACAACCTTCGTCTTCGTTTCGCGTGGGGACAGGCGGGCAATTCACCTGGACCATTCGATGCGCTTCAGAGCTATACGGTGTCAGTCGTGACGAATCCGACGACGACATCATCCGCATTGCGATACGGATCGTTCGGTAATCCAAACCTCAAGCCCGAGCGTGGCAACGAGATCGAGGCTGGATTCGAGGCTGGTCTGTTCAACGGTCGCGCGAACGTCGACTTCACGTATTACAACAAGAGAACGAACGATGCGCTGCTGCCTGTTGCAGTGCCTCCATCGACAGGATTTGCAGGAACGCGTCTCGAGAACCTCGGAACGATTTCGAATTCCGGAATCGAGCTCATCCTTGGCGGGACACCACTTCAGACGAAGTACGCGTCGCTCGATGCGACACTCTCGGTGTCGACCAACAAGAACCGCCTCGTTTCATTCGGTGACGATCGCGACCCGATCATATTCGGATCATACGCTCCATCACAGCGATACCAGGAAGGATATCCGCTCGGTGGAATGTGGGCGCAGCGCGTGCAGCGCGATGCGAACGGAAAGCTGATCAAGAACGCAAACGGCCAGCCCATACTCGAGACCGAGAGCGTGTTCATGGGTCCTTCAGCGCCGACAAGTGAGATCGCGTTTTCGTCGACGCTCAGGTTCCTGAAGAGCTTCCGTCTCTATGGTCTTCTCGATCACAAGGGTGGTCACTATCAGTTCAACGTGAAGGACTGGCGCAGGGATCGCGCGGGTCTCACGTGGGAAACGGTCGATCCCGCCGCTGATCCCGACGAAGTTCTTGCAAGAAAGTTTGCATCGCAGACATACATCCATATTCAGCCTGCCGACTTCACCAAGCTGCGCGACTTGTCGCTCAGCTACGACCTGCCCGATATGGTCATCGGTCGGTTTGCAGAGAGAGTGACGCTCACTGCAGCTGGACACAATCTCAAGGTCTGGACGAAGTACGGCGGAGCCGACCCGGAGCTCAACTTCAACGGCGGTGAATCCACGTTCAATCGCAACGATTCGTGGACCGTTCCAATGACGAAGCGTTATTCACTCTCGCTCTCGGTGACTTTCTGATGTCATATAGAACATTCTTCGCCTCAAGGGCGACACGCACACTGTGCGCAGCAGCAGGCATCATGTTCATGAGTGCCTGCAATGATCTTCTCGATGTGAGCGATCCGGGATCGATTCAGGGCGGCCAGCTCGAAGATCCCGCTCTGGAGCAGCTTCTGGTGAATGGAGTCATCGGCGAGTTCCAGTTTGCATACGGCTACTACGCATTATGGTCGGGCGTGCTTGCTGACGAAGCCTTTACGGATCACACCAATGTCAGCGTGCGCGAGTTCTCGCTCCACAATTTCAACGACCTGAATGACATCACAACGGGCGCGTATGAGAACATCCAGCGTGCACGCCAATCTGCTGACGATGCATCGGCGCGACTCAAGGTGATGCTGGGCACCAACGCGTCATCGAGTCTCAACATGGCGCGTGTAATGGCGTACGGTGGTTATTCGTACGTGCTACTCGCGGAGGGCTTTTGTGGAGCGCCCGTAAATCTCAGCGCGGAGCTCACGCCGGATGAGCTGTTCACGCGTGCTGTCGCGCGTTTCGACACGGCAATCGCTGTCGCGACGGCTTCGAAGGCTGGAGCAACAGCCGCGAACATCACTGCCGCCAATGACATCATCAACATGTCGAACGTCGGCGCTGCGAGAGCCTCGCTCAAGAAAGGCGATCTTGCGAAGGCGAAGGCATATGCGTCGCTCGTGCCGGCCGGATATGAAAAGCTCGTCTATTATTCGTCCAATTCAGTGCGCGAGAACAACCAGCTCAACCGTCCGGCGCGCACGGCTGATCCATTCCTTGGTGTTGCTCCCGCATTCATGGGGCTGAATGACCCGCGTGTACCGCCGCTTCCGACGACGCGTCTCGGATTGAACTCGAATCCACTGAATCCGCCGCAGCGTCCGTACATGTACGTCGGGTGGACGGCGGCAACGCTTCAGACAATCGACATCACGACGAACATCAGGTTCGCAACGTATCTGGAAGCGCAGTACGACATTGCCGAGGCAGACGGTGCGACGGCATCGACACTTGCTTTCGTCAATGCGCGGCGAGCCGTGGGCAATCAGGCACCTGTAGATCTGTCAGGAGCTGCGCTCATGGCCGAGCTCAGAAATCAGCGTGCGAGAGATTTCTATCTGACAGGCCAGCGCCTTGGTGACCTGCGCCGGTATGCCAAAGCCGGAACCGACCTGTTTCCCAAAGGAAAGTATCCGGTCTTCAGTGATTTCTATGGCGAGAACAAGTGCTTCGTCGTTCCGCTAAGTGAGAAGGCAGGCAACCCGAACTACGGAGGCTGAGCGGGTAAAATAGACGGCGAGCGCAGATCAGATCGCGATCTGCGCTCGCCTTCTGCTTTTAGCTACGGAAGGGAGTCGAGCACTCGCCGCTTACCGAAAGCGTCGATGTCAAATGAGATCGCGCGCTGCTTTCCCGCCACTGCGCCGCGCACCGTTGCCAGAGCGTCGTAATACTCGAGATATCGAAACGTCGAGATTCCGCCACGCACGAACTCATATCGCGTGACTGCATCGCGCCACTGCTCACGCTCGGCAGATACATCCACCGTGATATACGGCTTGAAATCTTCAGGGTCTTCCCAGTTTTCGGCGTACCAGATGCCGCGTATTCCCCGATGCGGTGGATGGCCAGTGGCGACGCCTTCGAGCGATGCGAGCAGCACTGCGTCCTGCACTATCGCGCTCGTTCTCGAATGATCCTTGTGAATGCTCTTCTGCCAGTGAGTGAAGACATACGTTGGCTTCACCTGGCGAATCACATCGGCGACATACAGTCGCACCGCTTCATCGTTCGGGAGCTCACCGTCCTTGTATGGAGCGAAAATCGTTTCCGCTCCAATTACTGAATCGGCAGACAGGGCCTCCCGTCGCTTCTGTGCTCCATAGGCAGAGGGCGCCATTTTCGGATTGCCGCCTTCGCCCAGAGTCATGTGAAGGATGACGATGCGATCGCCAGCCTTCCTCTGCTTGATGAGAAGCTGACCGGTGGTGAGCTCCATGTCGCCGGCGTGAGCGCCGATCGCGAGAATAGTTCTAGGTGCAGGCGGAGTCTGCGCAGAAGCCGTCGCCACGGCGCATGCCATGCTTGTAATTGCAGCCAGACGTCGCATGCGCGTGAAAGTATGCATCCGTGCGCGGTTGCGCGAGAATGAATCATCTGCCAATCTCCGAAGCATAGTGATTCAGAAAATCAACAGACGCGACTTTGTCTCGCGCGCCGCTGCACTAACTGGGTCGATTGCGCTGGGCTGCAGGGACTCGACGACGCCACCTCAGCCGGTTCCCGGCTCGATCGATCACATCATTGTCGTGACGATGGAGAACCGGTCATTCGACCATCTCCTCGGCTGGCTGCCTGGCGCTGATGGAAGAACGAGCGGTCTCACGTACCCCGATATCGACGGGGTGATGCAACCGACGCGGCATCATGCTTCATTCGACAGCTGCGATTTTGCAGATCCCGGTCATTCGTTCGAGGCGGGCCGCATCAATTACAATGGTGGCGCGCTGGATGGCTGGCTTAAGGTTCCGGGAAATGATTTATACGCACTTAGCTACTATTTAGGTGCTGACCTTCCATTTCTTGGAAAGGCAGCACCCGAATGGCTCGTGCTCGACAGGTATTTCTGCCCGATACTGGGCCCAACTTATCCCAACCGTATCCTGTCACTCGCGGCAACGACCGACCGGTTGGAGAATTCGCAGACGCCGAGTGTGCTTCCAACAATCTGGGACAGGTTGTTTGCGGCAGGTCTTACGGGAAAGAACTATGGATCGTCGCTCACGAGCTCGCATTTGTGGGGGACGAAATATCTGTCGATCATCCGCCCCATCGCTGAGTTTCACGCAGATGCAGCGGCGGGAAATCTTCCGAACGTGTCGTTCGTCGATCCCGTTCTCACCGATGACCTGACCGACAGCTATCATCCGCCGGGAGACATCAGGAATGCAGAAGCATTTCTTGCGAACGTCTATAAATCGGTAACCACCGGTCCCGGGTGGAAGAATTCACTTCTCATCATCACATTCGATGAATGGGGAGGATTCTACGATCACGTTCGTCCGCCTGTCGTGCAGATACCCCAGGCGGAAAACGACCTCGGCAACACTGACGCGCTGAACGGCTTCCGCATTCCTACCGTGCTCATCTCGCCTTTCGTAAAACGCAAAAGCGTATCGAGCAGGGTATACGATCATTCGTCGGTTCTCAAAATGATCGAGACCCGGTGGAATCTTCAGCCGCTGACAGTGCGTGATGCAACGGCAAATGACCTTTCAGCGGAGATCGATCTTTCACTCGATGTCGCCGCTGCGCCGCAATTCGATGTCCCCGCGGGACCATTTGGAGATCGCTGCAGCTAGCCGCGTGGTTATGTTAGAACAGGCTGGCGCAGTGCCAGATGGTGAAATCCCCAACTCCTGCGAGGCGTAGCGGGTTGATTCTCGTAGTCGGTGCAACCGGTACACTCGGGCGAAAAATCGCAAAGACTCTTCTTGCTTCGGGAGAAGATGTTCGCGTGATGTCGCGGAGTCTCGCACGCACTGACGAGCTGAAATCGCTGGGCGCGCGTCCTGTACGCGCGAATCTCAATGATCCGGAGTCCCTCGAGTTCGCTGTTCGCGGCGCAAAAACTGTCATCGCGGCTGCTCATGGCTTGCTTGGACGAGGACATGAGTCGAGCGAGGCAATCGATGATGCGGGACATCGCGCGCTGATCGATGCATCGAAGGAGGCAGGTGTCGATCACTTCATTTATACCTCGGTCGTCGATGCTTCGAGCGATCACCCG
The DNA here is from genome assembly GCA_035281765.1 of Gemmatimonadaceae bacterium. Lineage (GTDB taxonomy): Bacteria > Gemmatimonadota > Gemmatimonadetes > Gemmatimonadales > Gemmatimonadaceae > UBA4720. The sequence continues at coordinate 29,301 of DATEDH010000082.1, read as the reverse complement.
ATCGATTTCTGGAGAACCAAGGCCCGAGTAGAGAGATATCTACAGGACAGCGGGCTGACTTATACGATTGTGCGCCCGACGTCATTCATGGACACTCACGCCTACCAGCTCCTTGGAAAGAATGTCATCGACGGCAAGCGTGTCGTGCTTCCGGGCAAGGGAAGCAATCCGCGCAATTTCGTCGCGGCCGAAGATGTTGCGAAGGTCATCGTCGGGGCGATCAGGATTCCTGCCCTTCGCGGCGAAGCCATCGACGTCGGCGGTCCAGAGAATCTCACGAGTCGCGAAGTTGTGCAGCTGTTCGAGCGGCTGAGCGGACGCAAGGCAAAAATCACTCACATGCCGCTCGGAGTCCTCAAGGCGATGTCACCTGTCGCCGGCCGCGCGCATCCGGGCGTTGGCCGGATCATGCGCCTCATGATCATCAACGAGACACGCGATCAGCGCTTCGATCCGTCGATGCTCCGAACGAAAATCCCCATTACTCTCACTTCGCTGGAGAGCTGGGCGAGGAACAGAATCCGGCAATAAAATCGGGCACGTCGCTTGCCGCACATCATGACGTGCAGAAATACGCAGCATTTATCGCCGGGCTTCCGACGGGCCGCAAGGCTGTCTCGATGGACAAGCTCAAGACGCTCCTGTCGCAGATGGGATTTCTCAAAGTCGAGACTTTTCTCACAACGGGAAACATCACTTTCGAGACCGCGCCCGTCGGGGTCATTGGGCCGCTCGAGGCGCAGGTCGCACGCTATCTGCGAAAATCACTCGCTGTAGACGATCTGTGGGTTTTCATTCGCAGTGCCGACCAGCTTCAGGACATCATCGACAATGTGCCGTTCACTGATGAAGATCTGACCGCAACCGGCAATCTTCTGTTCATCGTTCTTTTGACGAATGAGCCTGATCGCCAGCTCGAACGAGAGCTGAAGATCAGGCGAAACGACGTCGACGAACTGAAATTGCGGGGTACTGAGATCTACTGGTTACGGCGTCCATCGAATGAGGCGGTCGCGCCTCCATCACTTGCCGAGATGCTCGATGCGCCGGCGACGGTAAGAAGCTTTCATACGATTTCGCGAATGGCAGAGAGCTTCAAAGCGCGGCCGAGGGTGAGCGATGCGCACCCTGACGATACTAGCCAGTCTGCACGATCTCATCCGTGATGCGATAAGCGCCATCGAGCCATTCGATTATCTCGCGCGCGCCGGGATGATCGACTGACGCATAGCGCTCGCGCAGTGTTTTCTCCTTGTCGCCGAGTCGATCGAGACCGATATCCTGAAGAGTGAGCAGGTCTTCGCGCACTTTTTCGCCCAGGTCATCGCCAAGCACATCAGTGCACGCATGGCGAAATGACTCAGCGTATTGATATGAGTCGCCTTGCCTGTAGCTATCCGAAAGCGTAATGGCAGGAATCCTGTTCAGGGTCGGCTGCAACGCTGGATTTATTCCATGTGCCGCGATGTAATCGGCATTCGACGCCTGGCGCCCGGTGAATCCGCGCAGGTGGAGATACTGTGACATGCGCTGCCCGTCGTTGACCGGATAATTGTCCCATAGAAATGGCCTTCTGCCCAGCTGAGCCGTGACGCGCTCGAGATGACCTTTTGAGAACTGTCGTGAGATCACCTCTTCGCCTGTCCAGAAGATCTCGATTTTCTCATCGAGTGCACGCCCCAGATCTTCGACATAGTTATCCGGTCTGCGGCCGAAAACCCGGTCGAGCACCGGATCGTCGGAGTAATAGCTGGGGCAGACGATGATACGTGAAGCTTTTGTGCGAGCTGCTGCCCATTCAACTATCGCGATCTGATTCTTTGCGAGATCCGGCACGTCGCCGCGCATGTCATCGAAGAGAATCGCGAGATCGTCGATCTCGAGCTCATCATCGAAGAACCGAAGCTTGTCATCGAGTGCAGCTTTCGCCGCGCTGTCGAAATTATTGAACAGCTCATACGGGGTGAGCCCTACTCCAAAGCGGACTCCCGTTGCCCTGCAATGCTGTGAGAGCTTCGTCAGGCGCTCGATAAGATTATCGGGGTGCCGCTCCTGCCATTTACGCCGCAGAAAAGGATCGAACTTCGGCGCATACAGATAAAACCGGTAACCAAATGGGGCCAGCTTCGAGACGGTATCGTGCCGCGCGTCCCAGCTCCATGGTTTGCCGTAGAATCCTTCGATGATTCCAAGTTCTGGTGGCATTCTCTTCCCAATTTAACCAATGACAACGGAGACAACGGAGAAAAGCGGAGCTAGACACTCCGTTCACTCCGTTACTCCGTGTCTAGCTCCGTTTTTTCTCCGTAAACTCCCGGACCAAAGATTAGATTGACAAGTAATTATGGTCCTCGGACTCTTTTCGAATAGAAAACGCCAGCGGTTACGAGATCAGCCGGCACCGGATACGTGGGTCCGCATCATCTCGAGAAATTTTCCGCTCTTCAATCGCCTCTCGCCGGATGACAGAGCCGAGCTGCTCGGGCACGTCAATGTCTTCATTGACGAGAAGTATTTTGAAGGCGTTGGAATCGAGATTGACGATGAAATTCGCGTAACAATCGCGGCGCAAGCGTGCATGCTCCTGCTCCATCGCGATACTGATTACTATCCCAATCTCACAACCGTTCTCGTGTATCCGACAGGTTACACCGCGCACGAATCACGATACGTTGGCGGCGGAGTGTGGGAGGAAGGACCCGAAGATCGCATTGGACACACTGCGCACAATCTTCGAGCGCTCGTAATCGCATGGGACGCAGCACTGCACGGTGCAAGCGATCCTGCCGATGGCGTCAACGTCGTGTTTCACGAGTTTGCGCATCAGCTCGACTTCGAGAACCGCAGCGCGGACGGAACCCCCGATCTCGAGACGAGAGCAGATTATCGCTCGTGGGCCGAAATCATGACCCGTGAATTCCATCGCCTGCGAAACAGCATACCGTATGAGTACGATGGATTGATCGACGTCTACGGCGCGCAGAATCCAATCGAGTTCTTCGCCGTCGCGACTGAAACGTTTTTTGAGCGGCCGCGCGCGTTGCAGGAAAAGCATCCTGAAGTCTACGCCGTGCTCAGTAATTTCTTCAGGCAGGATCCCGTGACGTATTCGTCCGAGATTATCGTGTAGCTATTGCTTCTTGAGAGGCGCGCGCGCTGCGATGATGGTGACGTTGTCGCGGCCGCCGCGATCGAGCGCAAGATCGAGCAGGTCGCGCGCAACCTGCTCCGACGATTGCATGTTTCTGCAATACGACTCTATCTCACCGTCATTGACGTGCTTGGTGAGACCATCACTGCACATCAGTATCAGCGCGCCCCGCTCGCTGATATCAAATGGCGTCACAACCGGAACAGCTTCGTCAGATCCGATCGCGCTCGACAACACATGCTTGAACGGTGAAGCCTCCAATCGCTCCGCCGGCATCAATCCCTGGTCGATGAGTGACTGCGCAACTGTCTGGTCACGCGTAAGCAGCGACAGCTTTCCGCCACCATAGAAATAGCAGCGGCTGTCACCAACCTGAATCACGTAAGCCCACGGATAGACAACAACACACGCTGTAAGCGTCGTCGCCATTCCTTTCTGATCGGGATGATTGGCAGCTTCTTCCTTTACTGCCTTATGAGCTTCGAGTGCCGTTTCCTTCAGCGAGCGGACCAGCTCTTCTTCCGTTGCCTGACCTGCTGCATGAAACGACCGCATCACTGTCGTGACGTATCGCGTAACTGCTTCAGTTGCGAGCCGCGCGGCTTCGCTCCCTGCCGCCGCGCCGCCGACGCCATCGGCCAATACGAGAACGGTCGCGAACCGCGTACCGCGCAACGGAAGTTTTTCCGGGCTGGGAAGACTGGTACCGTGAATCACCACCTGCGGATGCACAGTCGAGACGAGAAAATGGTCCTGGTTCTCGGTTCTAACCTTTCCTCTGTGCGTAATGCCAAAGAGATCGAGCTCGTCGTCCGCAGGCCTGATGACGGTCGCAGTTTCTAGCATGCCGCTAGCATGCCTCTGGACAGATGAATTGGCAAGACTCCGCCTTTTGGTCTTTTCCCCCACCCCGGCAGACCCTACTATTGTCCCGCGGTTGCTGCCCTGAAGGCTCTCGTTTCACCCTCTCAAACCGGAGCAAGGCATGGCGATCAACACTTCGAAAGTCATCGTTGGCGGACTCGCGGCGGGCCTGGTGATGAACATCCTGGATTTCATTACCAATGGCGTCCTCTTCGCCGATCAGATGAAAGCTGCAATGAACAACTTCAAGCCCGGCGCGGGCGACGCGATGAGCACCATGGACATGACCACCATCGCCGGCATGGTCATCCTGGATTTCGTCATTGGACTGGTGCTGGCGTACACTTACGCAGCGATGCGCCCGCGATTCGGTCCCGGAGCCAAGACTTCAATCATCATCGCGCTCCTGTTCTGGATTTTCGGCTCGATCATCTCCGTGAGTTACCTCATGATGGGGATGATGTCCAAGGGATTGTGGCTCAGCTATGGCCTTGCCTACCTCGTCTGCCTGATTATTGCATCACTGGTCGCAGGCGCTCTTTATTCTGAAAACACTACAACATCGACAGCTTGACACAGCACATCCCGTTTTTCGCGCAGGTAAACAAGTACTTCGACAAGGCCGCAGCGCACCTCGATCTTCCCGTCGGTATTCTCGCGCAGATCAAGGCCTGCAATTCTGTTTACCGCATGCAGTTCCCGCTCAAGCGGGACGATGGATCGATCGAGGTAATCAACGGCTGGCGCGCGCAGCACAGCGTGCATCGTCTTCCGTCAAAAGGAGGCATACGCTACGCGCCGAATGTCGATGAGGACGAAGTGTCGGCGCTCGCTGCACTTATGACCTACAAGTGCGCGCTCGTCGATGTGCCGTTCGGCGGCGCGAAAGGCGCAGTGCGAATCGACCGCTCGAAATATTCCATCGGCGAGCTCGAGCGAATCACGCGGCGCTTTACCTACGAGCTCTATGCAAAAAACCTGATCGGGCCGGGACTCGATGTTCCCGCGCCCGATTATGGTACCGGGCCGCAGGAGATGGCGTGGATTGTCGACACATACGCGATGCTTGCACCGGGCTCGATCGACGCGCTTGGCTGTGTTACAGGGAAACCGGTAACTCAAGGCGGCGTGCGCGGGCGAACCCAGGCAACCGGCCGCGGAGTTTTCTTTGCGCTTCGCGAGGCAGTGAACGACGAAGAAGTCATGAAGCCGCTCGGATTCAAAACGGGCCTCGCCGGGAAACGCGTCATTGTCCAGGGCCTCGGCAACGTCGGATACTGGACAGCAAAGTTCGTACAGGAAGGTGGTGGAATTCTGATCGGACTGGCCGAGCGTGAGGGAGCGATCTACTCTGACTCGGGGCTCGATGTGGAGAAGGTGCTCGAGCATCGCAACAGAACGGGCTCGATTCTCAAGTTCCCGGGATCGACGGACATTGCAAATACCGGTGAAGCACTCGAGCGTGAGTGCGATGTGCTCATCCCTGCAGCATTGGAAAATGTCATCACCGAGGCAAACGTCGATCGCATCAAGGCAAAAATCATTGTCGAGGGAGCGAACGGACCGGTAACGGCGGATGCGAGTGAAAGCCTGCTGTCACGCGGCATTCTCTTAATCCCCGATCTCTATACAAACGCAGGCGGAGTGACCGTCTCGTATTTCGAGTGGGTGAAAAATCTTTCTCACATGCGCTTTGGCAGAATGGAGAAAAGATTTCAGGAAAGAACCAACGAGCGAATCATGGCCGCAGTCGAGGGCCTGACCGGCAAGAAGTTGAGCGGCAATCTTCGCCAGCGCGCGATCGAAGCCGCTGGCGAAGAAGAGCTCGTGAATTCAGGTCTCGAGGAAACAATGATCGCTGCATATGCCGAGCTGCGCGCAATTCAGAAGGAACGCAATGTCGACCTGCGCACGGCTGCATTCATTTCCGCGATCAGTAAGGTCGCAACTTCGTATACTCAGCGCGGCATTTTCCCGTAGTCTATTTTTTCACCACCAGGGTTTTCTTCACCCATCCTTCGGATGAAGACCCCTGCACTTTGACGTAGCTCGTCTTTTCTTCACCAAGGAAGACGAGCTCGTCTGTTTTTGCGAGTGTAGCGAGAACCTTCGCGCCCTCGGCCGGCGATCCGAGCAGCTTGACGTTCGCGATCTTGGGAACGAGAACGTCGCCATCCTGGAATGACACACCGGCTTTGACAGTCTCGGTTCCTGAGGCGCCCGCCTTCGCGAGCTCCGGGTCGTTCTTCATGCTTTCGATGACTTTGTTGAAGTTGTCGAGAAAGCTCGCGGCCACAACTTTGCCTTCGTTGGTGTTGGTATAGCCGCCACCACCTGCCAGGGCACCACCGCCAATACCGAGTGCGCCAAGCGAGAAGTCTGTCTTCTTCGCCTTGCCTTCAGCAGATGCGACCTGAACGCCACTGCGTGTATCCGCAATGAGGATGCTGGTCTGGGCTTCCTTGAACTTGAGTCCGCCCGCAATCACGCCTGCAACCGGCGATGCTCTCTTGAACAATCCGGCAGCAACGCCGCCGACGCCGCCGGCGTTTCCCTCGGAGAAGAGGACAGCGGGAGTGAGCACGAAATCAGCGGTCTTCATCTGTCCGCCCCCCATATTCGAACCCTGCTGGAGCTGGCCCTGTTGAGCGAGCGCGCGCTCCTGCATGATGTTCTGCATTGCCGCCCCACGCTCCACGACTGTGAAGCACTTGGACTGCTGCGCGAACATCCGAAGGAGACTCGTCGGCGAGCTCAGCTTGTACTTGAGCAGGGCCTGAACTATTTCATTCTGCGGCTCGACTACGGCGAGCGTGCCGAAGGACTTATCGCATTGCGTGATTCCGCCCTTCGCCTGAGCGGGAAGGGTTTTTGCCGCGAGAAGTATCAGTCCGACAACGATGGCAATACGGCGCATGGTGGGCCTCGAGTAGGGTCACCATGTATTGCGAGGATTTCTCTCAAAAACCGTCATCGGGCGTAATCCGCCAACAAACACATGGCATCTCTATTGCCCGACACGGCGAAGTTGGAGCATATCTATAGTAGTGGAGGATGCATGAAGGCCAACAGAACAGGTCTGGCAGCACTCGTAGTGATCATCACGATATCGGGCACGTCATGCAGCGTGTTCAGCCGGCATGGCGGATCGTCGCCGACCTACACGATTACTACAAATCGTGAGATATATGGTCGCGGCAACACCGGCGAAGCCGTCATCAAGAACGTCTCATCGCGCCAGCTCGAATACAATCTCTGCCCGCGCCGCCTCGAGCGAAAAGGAAATCGCTACTGGGTAGTCGCGTTCGAATGGCCGACAGCCGGAGGTGCATGCACAACCGAGCTGCGGCGGCTGCCGAAAGGAGAAGAAGTCACCACTCTCTTCGATATTCCCGCAGGTGTGCCGATCGGAACGTATCGCATCGTGTTCACCGGCCTTCGCGGTAAAGATGCGAAAAGCATGGCGGGCGATGACGCAGCGAGCCGCCAATTCACTGTGAGATAACAGGAGGCGCAAGATTTCTGACAAGGTAACGATCCTGAGTGCTGCGGAGTTCGCCGCAAAGAGGCACCAGAATCAACGGCGAAAGGGAAGCTCGAAGCGGCCGTACATCGGGCACTGCATCGAAGTGGCGTCGATGCTTGCAAGCATCGGCAAGGTCGAAGACGTCAACGTGATCGTCGCAGCGCTGCTGCACGATGTCGTCGAAGATACCGACACGACCAACGATGAAATTCGTGAGCTGTTCGGCGGTGATGTTGCCAGTCTCGTTGCCGAAGTCACGGACGACAAGGCTCTCAAGAAAAAAGAGCGCAAGGCGCTGCAGGTCGATCATGCGCCGACCCTTTCACCAGGCGCCAAGCTCATCAAGATCGCCGACAAGATCAGCAACGTCCGCGAGATCGCAACCGATCCGCCGAAAAAATGGAAGCTTGGACGGCGCCGCAAATATTTCGACTGGGCGGAGCGTGTAGTGAATGCAATGGGACCCGTCGATCCGGAAATGCGCCTCGTATTCGACAAAGCACTTGCTGACGGGCGCGGCCAGGTAAACGGAAACACCAAAGATTCTGAATGATCTTCAGGCTGATGCTCCTGCTCGTGCCGGTTTCATTGATACTGGCATACGGAGTAAACGCAGGACCGATGTGGATATTTGCCACATCGGTCCTTGCAATTGTCCCTCTGGCAGAATGGATCAGAAAAAGCACTGAGCACCTGGCCGAGCGGCTCGGCAGTGCAATTGGGGGTCTCCTGAATGTCACGTTCGGCAACATGGCCGAGCTCATACTTGCGCTGTTCGTGCTGTACGAAGGACATGCGTCAGTAGTAAAAGGTCAGATCACCGGCGCAATCATCGGCAACAGCCTCCTCGGACTCGGCGCCGCAATCGTTGTCGGCACCTTCGGGCGTCCGAACCAGAAATTCAATCAAGCCGGAGCGGGACGGCTTTCGAGCCTTTTAATCCTCGCCGTCATCGCGCTTCTAACTCCTGCGCTGTTCGATTACACCGAGCGCGGAATGTCGGACGCCGTGCACACGTCACAGCTCGATGAGCGACTGAGCCTTGGCGTCGCTGTCGTCCTGATCATTGTCTATATCGCGAACCTCGTTTACTCACTTATCACGCATCGCGATGTATTCAGTGACTGCGACGAATCGCACGTGCCTGAAATCAAGCATGACGTCTGGCCAGTCGGGAAAACAGTCGGCATTCTTGTTGGCGCGACGATCGTAACTGCGATCGAAGCAGAGCTTGTATCAGGCGCACTCGAGGCCACGTCGGCAAGCCTCGGCGTCAGCACGTTCTTTCTCGGTGTAACCGTGCTCGCCGTAGTCGGCAACGCGGCTGAGTACGTGTCGGCTGTGTATTTCGCGCGAAAGAACAGAATGGATCTCGCGCTTAACATCACTGTCGGGTCGACTATACAAATAGCGCTGCTCGTTGCGCCGATTCTCGTAATAGTCTCGTACTTCATGGGACGGCCCATGAATCTCGTGTTCGAGGATCCGCTCGAGCTGATTGCAATCGCCGGTGTCGCGTTCGCAGTGAACACCATTGCGCACGATGGCGAGACGACGTGGTTCGAGGGCGTTCTGCTGCTCGCGATTTACGTTCTGTTCGGACTGGCGTTCTTCTTCGTGACGCCGCCTGCATGACAATCGGTCACAAGACGTACGACGTGATTGTCGCAGGTCTTGGAGCGATGGGAAGTGCAACGGTCGCGCAGCTTGCGCTCAAGGGAAAGCAGGTACTCGGTCTCGATCGATGGGCGCCCGGCCACCCGTTCGGCTCATCGCATGGTGACAGCCGCATCATACGCGAGATGTACTTCGAGCATCCGATGTACGTGCCATTGCTGCAGCGCGCATACGAACTGTGGGCTGAGCTCGAAGGTCGCGTGGAGGAGAAGCTGTTGAACCTTCACGGTGGTCTCATGATCGGCCGCGAGAATGGAATGCTCGTGACCGGCACCTTGCGGAGCGCGCGCGAGCATCGGCTTACTCACGAAATTCTCACACCGGCTCAAGTCAAACAGCGCTTTCCGGCGTTCGATCTCGAGAGCGATCTGGTTGCAGTCGTAGATCCAAGAGCAGGATGGCTGGATCCTGAACAGTGCAATGCCGCGCACTTGAAAGTCGCGGTGCAGAATGGCGCAGACATCAGGCTGGAGGAGCCTGTCATTGCGTGGACAGCAGACGACGATGGCGTGAGCGTCACAACGTCGCACGCGTCTTACACTGCGCAGCACCTGGTACTTGCGGTCGGAGCACGTGCCGGGGTTCTTCTTGAGGATCTCGAGCTTCCTCTCGAAATCGAAAGACAGGCCGTCTTCTGGATGCAGCCCAAGGCGGAAGCAGATTATGACCGGTCGATATTTCCGATCTGGGCATATGAATACAAGGCGGGCTTCATCACATATGGTTTTCCCAATCTCCCGCTCGGAGTAAAAGCCAGCGTGATGCACTCTGGTGCGATCTACGATTATGCGGACGATGTGGACCGCTCGATTCACGAAGACGAAGCCGAAGTGTTGAAGAATGCGATTCGCCCCGTGCTGCCTTCGTTATCCGCATCTCCCGTTCGCGGTGCGACAACGTGCCTGTTTACCAATACTCCGGATCGCGATTTCATAATTGATTTTCACCCCGATTATCGACGTGTCCTGATATCGAGTGCATGTTCCGGTCACGGATTCAAGTTCGCGTCGGTTGTGGGAGAGATTCAGGCCGACCTTGTGACTGCCGGCCGTTCTCGATTTGATCTTGGGCCGTTCAGCCTTTCACGGTTTAGAGGAGTCCGACGATGAAGCGTCTTTTGATTGCGTTGGCTGTCGTTGCCTGTTCATCAGATTCCAATAAAGCAGCAGACACGGCAACTCCGGCCGAGGCCAGCCCGCCCGCCTCGGCGCAGGTCGTTACACTTACGAGCGCCGATCTCGATGGATTCGAGAAGGGACTCGCAAAGGAGATTCAGCTCGTAAAGGAAGGCAAGGAGAGAACTCAGCGTGCTGTAACGGCCGTGGAGCGTGGCAACGCAATCCAGTCGACATTCGAGGAGAACACGATCAACCACGCGGTGCCGGCATCAGGTCTTACACTCGAGCGTTATCGCCTTGTTCGGCAAACTCTGTCGCGACTGCTTACCACGCTCGACTTCCAGGGAAGAATCGACGGCCCGCAATCGGTTGATACGACGCTTGCCGACGCCGAGATGCGGGCGCGGCTTGCGAGCGATCCCTATGAGGTTCTCGACTCATCGAGCGCTCAGCTCGTGAAGGATCGGCTCAACAGGATCGTTCCGCTCTGGGTCGAGTACGTCAACCTGACCGTCGTGGGAGGCTGAGCTACGAAACGGCTGGGCTGGCGTTAGAATATGCGTACTCCAGCCCCCACTCTCATGATGAAGCGCACTGCTGCAATAGTGTTCGCCGTAGTTGGTTTGGTCCTGTTGAACACTGCAGACTCCCGTGCGCGGCAAAGCGCAAAGCCTGCACGGTATCTGTACGTCTGGGCCGGAACAGGAACACATCACGAGTCGGGCAAGAACATGCTTGTTGTGATCGATGTCGATCCGGCGAGCGCGAAGTACATGCAGGTTCTCAATGTCCTGACTGTCGATACGGCGGGAGGCATGCCTCATCACACCGACCTTGCGCTTCCTCCGCAGGGTCCACTGTTCGCGAATGACTATGCCAAGGATCGATCGTACCTCATCGACTTCAAGGATCCCGTCAATCCAAAGCTGATCGGAAGAACTGCGAGTGTTCCGGGTGCGTCAGCGATGCACTCCTTCGCGAAGCTTCCGGGTGGTCACACTCTCGCGACGATTCAGTATGGTGATTCAGGCTCAAAGGGCCGACCTGGAAAACTTGCCGAGTTCGATGACAAGGGACAGCTGGTTCGATACGCATCCTCGGCAGATAGTACCTCAAAAGATCCGGCGATTCGCACCTATTCGCTCACGACACTGCCGGCAATCGATCGTGTCGTTACGACAAGCAGTCCGATGGACAGCGAGCGGCCCGCCAATGTCGTGCAGGTATGGCGCATTCCTGACCTGAAGCTTCTATCGACACTCGAAGTCCCAAAAACCGAGACGGATTCTGCGTGGATGTTTCCATTTGAAGTCGAAACACTGGGCGACGGCCGCTCAGTCCTGATGAACACTTATTATTGCGGCTTTTACTGGATTACCGGTCTCGACAGCAAACCGAAGATCGAGCGCGTGATGGTGATGGACCAGCCGAAGAACATCGGATGCTCCGTGCCGATGCGCGCGGGAAATTTCATGGTGATGCCGATCGCGTACGGGCATCGCTATGCGACCATCGATATCACCGATCCTGCACACCCGAAGGAAATTTCATCTCTCGCAACCGATTCAACCTTCTTCCCGCATTGGATCTCCGGCGACCCTGGCAGTGATCGCGTTGTCGTGACGGACCAGGGAGATGGCGAACCGATGGTGCGCATCGCGCACTTCGACAAGACTTCCGGCAAAATGAAATGGGACGATCGCTTCAAGCTGAGCTTTGCAAACGTCTCCTGGCCGAACGGAGTGAAGGGCAGGGTTAAACCGCACGGAGCCGTTTTCGTTCCGTAAGGGGCAAACTCCGGGAGTTCTGAGTCGTCCTTTTTAATAGAGATGAAAGTTTTCTATTCGCCCGACTATGTTGCCTCCGGAACGTCTTTCGATACGACCCGAAAGGCGGGATGGATTGCAGAGTCGCTGGCGAAGAAACCGATTGCCGGAGTGGAGCTCGCTGCTCCCGAACCGTTGAGTGTCGACCAGATTGCAGCGGTTCACGACCGTGCGTATGTCGAGGCTGTTCATTCCGGTAAGCCTAAGGATATCGCACAGTCACAGGGTTTCGACTGGGATCCGGGAATGTGGCGCGCAGTTGCGGCATCGAACGGCGGTACGGTTGAAGCTGCGCGCACTGCGCTGAAAGAGCGTGTCTCAGGGTCGTTGTCGAGCGGGCTTCATCATGCACGGCGCGAGTGCGGTGCAGCATACTGCACATTCAACGGCCTGGTACTCGCCGCAGCGACCGTCATCGCTGAAGGCGCGGAAGCTGTTCTCATCATCGACCTCGACGCGCATTGCGGTGGCGGGACTCACTCGATGATCGAAGAAACCGATCGAATTCAACAGGTCGACATTTCGGTGAACGCCGTCGATGCATACTGGATGAACCATGGCAATTCGCTTGACCTTGTCCGTGACGCCGAGAAATACCTGCCGACAATTCGCGAGCGGCTCGATGGAGTAACGCGCTCGTTCGACCTCATCTTATACAATGCGGGCATGGACCCTGACGAGCGATGTCAGGTCGGCGGGCTTTCGGGACTCAATGCTGGAATCCTCCGCCGTCGCGAGCAGATTGTTTTCGAGTGGGCAAAGTCACGAAAGACACCGATCGCGTTTGTTCTTGCCGGCGGGTATTCCGGCCCTGACCTCCCCCAGGACGAATTAGTACGGCTTCACCGCATGACTATCGAGATGGCGCTAAAATAGTCAGGATGCGTTTCAGCTTTTACGGTTTCGAAGTAGACGTCGAAAGTACGTCGCCGGAAATAGTCAGCGAAGTCGCGAGAGACTTCGCGTGGTTCGTAAGGAGCACCGATAAACCCGCCAAACCCGCGGAGCTGACACTGAAGCTCGAGCTGGCCGAGCCCGAGTGGTCAGGGCTTCCGTCGGTGCCGGCAGCGGTCATCACTCCACGCAACATCACGTTCCGGGATAACGGCAGCACGTATGTCGATTATTTCGGGCGCGGACTTGCGATCCTGGAGAATGGAAACGGCTCGTGTGCGATGTACAGCAGCGACTTCGACATGCTGCGCGAAATGGCCTACCTGTTTCTGCTTTCCACGGTTGGACAGCACCTCGACGCAAACCGAATGCATCGCATTCACGCGATGGGAGTGAATCACGAGGGGAAGGGAATTCTCCTCCTTCTGCCTTCCGGCGGCGGCAAGAGCACAATGACGCTCGAGCTTCTCAAGCAGCCTGACTTCACACTACTGAGCGAGGACACTCCGCTCATCGACCCCGCGGGGACGATGCACCCGTTCCCTCTCCGCCTTGGAGTACGCGGGAGCAAAAGCAATGAAATCCCAGCGGAATTTCAGCGGACATATAATCGCATGGAATTCGATCCGAAAACCTTCGTCGATATCGACTTCTTTCGTCATAAGCTGAGCGACGCAGTTCCGGTATCGATGATTCTCGTAGGGGAACGCAACCTGGGCGATGCGTCGGGCGTTGTTCCACTCTCCCGCCGTCAGGCGATGAAAGCGGTCATGAAATATCTCGTCGTAGGGCTGGGCGTATATCAGGGTCTGGAGTTCCTGCTGGAGCGAGGGATCATGGACCTGACAGGCAAATTCGGGACAGTGTCATCGCGGATGCGGAACGGAATGACCCTCCTTCGCCGTGCACCTGCATACAAGCTCGTGCTCGGCCGCGACACCGCGAAGAATTCAGCAGCGCTGATGGAGTTCATCAGGAACGGCAACGGTAAATCATCGCGAGGCGCATGAGCACTCGCCGCGACACCGTGATGCTGCTTGCCGCTCAGTCGTTCTACCGGCTGAGCGGTTTTGTTCTTGTAATGGTTCTCGCGCGCACGCTCTCGGCTGCGGATATCGGTGCGTTTGTCTTTGCGATGGCATTTGCCGAGTCGTTCGTAGCGATCGCGAACTTCGGGATGAACTCGGTGGTGTCGAGGCAGATTGCTGCTGACAATACATCGGCAGCAGAGAGATTTGCCGCGCTGTTGGGACTTCGCACAGTAAGCGGGATTGTCTACGTCGCCGCAGTGATGGGAGCTTCTGCATTCACGTCAGCGCGATGGGAGCTGATGCTTGCGGCTACTGCGATAGCGCTTACTGAAGACCTGTATTTTTCGTTCGGCTCGTTGTTTCTCGCGCTGCGAAAGGCTGTTTACAACGTAACCGTCGGGATGATTGTACAGACAACGTTCGTTGCCGCTTTCCTCGTCGTCATGATTACTCGCCCGTCGTTATGGGCACTCGTGGCGGTGAATGCATTTCGCGCGGTTGCCCTGGTTGCGGTCAGCGTGTGGCTCACGAGATCCCGACTGTTCAAGCTGAAAGTCGCGTGGGACAGCGCGTCGATCCGTCTTGCGATTCCGTTCGTCATGATGGCCGCGATAAATGCGCTCCGGGACCAGATCGGGGCGGTCATGCTTGGCGTCCTCTCCAATTATGACCAGGTCGCGCACTACAATCTCGTCATGCGCGTAGCGACAGCTTCGCTTGCCGTTCCAACTGCGATATGTGCGGTGCTGGCGCCTCTGCTTGTCGCGCATGGATTGAATAGCGATAACAGGCGCCGCATTCGCATCGGCATTACCGGAACCCTTAGCTCGGCACTCGCTCTTTCGGCGATGATACTTTTTCTATCGGACCCGCTCTCGCGATTATTGTACGGGCCGCTCGCTCCGGAGACAGCGCCACTTCTCCGCATCCTTTCGGTCATGCTCCCGGTGAGCTTTCTTGCGCTGTTCGCGTCGCTCGTCCTTCAGGCGTTGTTCCGCGAAGTGCACGTTCTGCGCACGATGGCACTCGCGACTCTTACGAGCTTCGGCGTGAACCTTTTCCTTATCCCCAGCCTTGGAGCGGGAGGCGCAATCATCGCGCAGATACTTGCCACCGGAGTTCAGCTGGTGATTCTGGGATGGGAACTGGTGCGACTGTTATCGGCTGATCGACAACCCGCTGTATGAAACACTGCCTCCCTGTTCGTCTTCAGGGCGAAGGTGAAAGAAGCGAGGCTTCCCATTAACGGTGACAGTGGTGACATCGGGCGGTTGAGAGTTCAGAAACGCCGTCATTGATGACAGGTCGCCCGATAACCTTTCGCCATTCTCCAACAATCCCGCCCAGGTTCGACCCACGATGCTTCGTGCGATCACGAGAGCATTGTCCAACGTTCCATTCCATCGATAATAGGCAAACCCGTGCTTGCGAGCGCGAAGAACGTCGTCGATGCGGGCATAACGCGTAAACAGGCACAGCACACGAGTTGATTCTGTACGGAGCTTTGCGAGATAGTCGAGCGACCGCGCAGCGGACTCGTCATCCATCACGCATAGAACAAGTGTCAGATCTACCGGAGTCGATCGAGCGGCTGGTCGCCCATCGCGATGGTAACGTGCATGGGTTTCTTCGATCCTGCGCGAGAACTGTTGGGTTACAGCTCTCCATGTGAGCCGCTTCTCACAGTCGGCGCGCGCCTGCCGCGCCTTGTCGCGTGCATTGGACCGATTTGTGAAGACATCGCGCATCGCACACTTGAGCTCATTTTGATCAGGCTCATAGAAGCGGTCGCCAACATATGGAAGCGTATCGATATCTGACGCAACATACTCACGGCCTTTTGCCACAAGCGTCCCGTTGTGACCATTTACGAAATCAGTAACGCCGCCATGGTCGAGTGCAATTACCGGAGTCTCGCATGCCATCGCCTCCAGCACAGTCAGTCCAAACCCCTCATTGCTTGGCATCACATAGCAATCGGCGTTCGCATAGAAGTCCCGCAGGTGATCGCGCGTCAGGTATCCCGTCCACAAATAGATCGGCGCACTGTGATCATTCGCATATTCGCGCTCCCAATCGGTAAACTCGAGAGCCACGTTGTTCTGACTCGTGTGATATTCCGGTCGCAGGAGCAGAAACAGTGCAACGTCGTCATCGTCGTGAAACTCTTCGAGAAATGCCTTGACCAGGTGCCGAATGTTCTTGCGCTCGACATGCGTTGCAACAGCGAGAAAATTGAAGCCCTTTCCGCCGGGCAATGGTGCACGAACCGACGGAGGACGGAAGTAAGTGGTGTCAACGCCATGCGACACAACGTGAATGGGTCTGGTGACACCGCTCTCACGGAACACTTTTGCGGTGAACGTTGTCGGGACGAGTATCTCATCCATCCCGTTGCAGCGCTCGACGAGATGCGGATGAACCGAAGTCGACTCGATTACCGCAAACGCGAGATTCGGAATATCCGGCACGCGAGGATTGTACAGAGCCGGCGTCAGGTGCACCGCTATGTCAGGCTCCTCATCGCTCCCAAACAACTTCACAAAATCCGTCGACTCGGCATCACTCGACTCATACGCATACGAGTTGAACCGCAGACGAAACCTGCCTTCCTCGATCAGATGCTCAGCCGTCATCGTCCCAAACAGAGGAATGCCCGCGCGCAGGTGGTGCCAGTCCATGGTTAGCTGCACGCACAGTCCGTCTGGCCGATTGCGGTTATAGAACAACTCTCCCCAGCGCGCGACGCGGCCGGTACCCTGACCCATTACTCTCGTCGAGGGAGCATGAATGTCGAGCGCGAACGTGCCATGCGGCCCGCTCCATGACGCTTCTTCGATCGCATCATCGAGGCGAACACCGACAATTCCGGAGCTGATGCGAACGCCGACGAGGTTGTTTGCGTTGTGCTTTAACCGTACGGTCGCCATCGGACTACCATCCTCGGCGGCAATGATCAGCATGCCCGCCTGATTTGCGATGGAAACAATTGCGTGACGCGAGTCGTCAACCGTCGCAATCAATCCGTCGTGCTCAGCATCAACACTCAGGACAAAGAAGTTGTCGTGCGTGAGATCCAGCTCAATCCGCGTCTCCTCCTTCTCCTGTCCAGCGAAGAGCGCAGCGGCCAGTGCGCGACTGTACCGGAAGTCGATGAACGTCGTCACACTAGCCCCTTGCTGAGCATTGGCCACGCCTGGTCGAATGCTGCAATCGGCATTTTACGCAGAAGGAAGTCGAGATCTCTTCCCTTGAATTCCTCGAGCATTTGATTGGGTGCATCCCCATGATGCGCAGAATACTCTATCGCTGCCTGCTCCGACGTTGCTGGCGCCGCGTCGCATTCATTCTGCAGAGCGAGGCGCGGATAATAGAACGTCACGTAGTCATGAAGTGCTGCTTTAAGGCGTGCGAGGTAGATCTGGTGAAGGCTCAGTGAATAGATGAGCCGCTCCCGCCGCCAGTCATCCTCATGCGTGTCGCTAGCCTCAGGTTGTGACTTAAGAACCTCGGCGTAGAGATCAGTGCCATATAGAACGCGCCGCAGGAAATGGAAGTAGTGAAGACTCGACCGCCCTGTCGCGAGCCGGGCGCGGAACATAGTTCGTGAGCAGACAATCGGAATGCCGGCAGGGAAGTGCTCGTTGAACCAGGGATCGTCAAAGACACGATGCACTGCGCGGATATCCCGTAGTGCATCCGCGATCTCCGCAGACGTAAGGCCGTCGCGCAATACTATATATAGGGCATATCCACGCGTTGTCCCGGTTGAGCTGACGACCATGCTCTCCACCTGAGGTCCGATCATCTCCAGGATGCTGTCGCGATAGGCATTCATGCGATCGTCGACTTCCTGGCCATTCGGCAGCGGCTGGATTTCTCCAACAGTGACGGGTGAAGGCAGTGGTGTGTTCGCGAGCGGCATTGTCGCGAGAAGCTCGTCGAGGAGCTGCCAGGCCAGCGCCGTCACATCGAATCTGAGCGCTGTCACCGCGCCGGACGTGAACCGGTTGTCGTACATCTTCTGGATTGCATCGACCGCAGGTTCCGACGGATGGTCCCCAATCCAGGCCCGTGTTCTCGCGCGATGTCCCCGGATCGCCATGTATTTCGGATGCATCGCGATGACAGAGTTCCAGAAGCACTTATGAAGCTGCCGTCGCGCAATGATCGCCATCAACGGAGACTTCGGCTCTTCCTTGATTGCGATGCCCATCAGATTCTGGAAGTGGCCGAGGGCCCATTGCATTCGATCCATTGCAGCGTGATCCGTGTCGAGGCGGGCATCACGGTGCCGAAGCTCCGTTCCCGACAGCAATCTCCAATGGCGAACCTCATCGAGCGGATCCCATCCACCGCCGATCTTCTGCCACTCATCGAATTCACGTGTTGTGAGCAGCGAAACGTCGGAGATCGGAAAGACTCCTCTGAGCGAGAGCCATCGCCGTCTGAACCGATCGTAAAATTTCGGCGGATCCCGGTCTTCGAAGACTACGGCGAGATCGAAATCAGAAAGTCCGGGATAGCATTCACCGTTGGCGAGTCCGTGACACAGGTACACTGCGCGCACGCCGTCGACGCTGCCGAGCACGGAGCGGATGACGAGCTCCATGCCGTCGTAGATGCGCTTGTTTATGAAGAGGAGAGGAGTGTAGCGGCTCGAGCGAACAAGGAAATTCCTGCCGTGCTCGACGATTCGATGAGGCATTCAGGAAAATAACGGGCACTGTCTATCTCAAAGAGAGGCAGCCACGAGTAATTTTGTGTCGCATATGCCGACAAAAATGACACTACTTCGCATCGTCATCCTGTTCGCCGCGCTGGTGCCGCTTGCTGCCGAATCCCAGGAGGGAGCGTGGGATTCATCATCCGTTCGAACAGTGGTGCCCGGAGTCGTCTACAAACGGCTCGTCCAGAACAGCGGACCTTGGCGAATCAACCTTCTCGAAGTCGATCTCACTACACCAGGAATTTCAGTTCGCGGCATGAAAGCGAAGGATTCCTTTATCGGACGCGAAACGGTGAGCTCGATGGCGGCACGCTATAAGGGCGGCGGTACCGTTGTCGGCGCAATCAACGGTGATTTCTTCAACGTCAGGACGGGCGAGAGTGAGAACAATGTCGTAATCGACGGAGACCTCTCCAAAGGAACGACGGTCTCTGATTCGCCTTACGACAAGTTCAATGCAGCACATTCCCAGATTCTTTTCGACTGGAAGAACCGTGCATACATCGAGCGACTCAAGCTCAACGCTTTCGTGAGACAGGGATCGCGATCGATGCACATCGACGGGATCAATTACCTGCCGCCTGATACGAGCGTGATGGTTGTGTACACAAGCGCAATGGGTGACTCCTCGCTGCCTGACACATCCGGCCGCCATCCAACGCTTCTGCCGTTGTCTGTCGTTACAAGGAAAGCCGACACAACATGGTTCAAGGTTGAGGGGAACATTATCGAAGGCGGCCGTCATGCTCTGAACGGCGGCGGCATGCTTGCCGCGACGGGATTGCGACGCGATGAGCTGCGCGGAATCGCAAAACGGGGCGGCACCATAAAAATGGTTATCGGCTTCACACCGGATCACGGACGCCTTCGCACTGTGATGGGCGGATGGCCAGTTGTCGTAAACGATGGAAAGAGTGTGGCAGAGTACGCGGATTTCGTTGAAGGTACGTTCCCGTCGTTTTCTGCCCGGCGTCATCCACGCACGGGTGTCGGAATCTCGAAGGATGGGAAGACACTTTATCTCATGACCGTCGATGGCAGGCGGGAGTCTGATGGTGGCATGTCACTGGTCGAGCTTGCACAGGTCATGATCAGGCTGGGCGCGTACGAGGCGATGAACTTCGACGGAGGCGGGTCCACTACTATGGTAGTGGAGGGCAAGCTGATGAACCGGCCTTCAGATCAGACCGGAGAGCGAGCGGTGGGCAGCGCGCTGCTGGTAGTTACGCAGCCCCGCAACTAGTTCTGGATTTTTCGTGAGCGGGCGGACAGCTTGTAAGCATATGAGCAGTCAGTTAACCCGCCGCGCGTTTGCCTCGACTCTGGCAGCCGCTATGACGTCGATCGTTCTTCCGCTGCGCCTGAACGCAGCACCTGATCATCCCGAGCCGCGCCTGGGAATCACTGGAAAGAACGTCCTGACAAAAGAGCAGCTCGCAAAGACGCCGAATTTAATTCCGCTATTCGACGGAATCAGGGAGATCCCTGAGATCGCAGATGGAATCCGGTGCAATTGTGGATGCACAGATCTTCCGGTGCTTCGATCGCTGTTGTCGTGCTTTGAAGGAAGGGGAATGGCGCGCGATTGCGTGATATGCCAGGGGCAGGCGAAGCTGGCGATTCGCTTGCACAAGGAAGGGAAGTCGTTGAAGGAGATAAGGTCGGCGATCGACGCGAAGTTCGCATGATGATCAAGCGCGCGCTCCTTCTCACTTTGGCGTTGCCGTTCTCACTGAACGCGCAGATTCGTGCGAGCGAAATCGGATCGATGTCGCAGACCATCGATGGAACGGTGATAACGATGGAGTACTCGCGGCCACGTGCACGCGGTCGCGATCCGTTGTTCGGAACCAAGGCGGTGCATTGGGACGAGACGTGGACACCCGGCGCCAACTGGGCGACCACCTTCGACGTTAACAAGCCGATCAAGATCAACGGATATCCAGTCGCCAAGGGAAAGTATTCGGTCTGGATGAAGGTGAAGCAGGAGGGTCCGTGGATTTTCATCCTCGAGCCGGACAATCACCGCTATCACATGGAGCCGCCCGACTCCAGTGCCAAGCAGATACGCATTCCCGTAAAGACCGAAAGTGTCCCGTTCACCGACGTTCTTACATGGTCGATGCCGGCGATACGAATGGACGGTGCAACACTCGAGATGAGATGGGAGCGCGTTCGCGTTCCGCTCGACGTAACTGTCGAGCAGTCTCTCGTGATGACACTTCCTGCGAATGAAGCCGCGGATTATGTCGGCGAATACAAATTCGTGGAAGCAGATTCGACCGGGAAGGATGGAAAGGTCTCGGCGTTTACCATTTCCCACGAGGATAACACCCTCAAGGGAAGATGGACGCCGGACGATCCCTACATGAAGAAGTTCGCGCTGATCAAGGTCAATCCTGACTGGTTCGTGCCCGGCGTATACGACGAGTCAGGAAAGATCTATGAAGTGCTCAAACCGGATTACGTGATGGAGTTCAAGCGCGTCAACGGAAAGGTGGTGAGCTTCACTCTCCGTGACATGGATGACAATCTGTGGGGCACTGGTACCCGTAAATAACTCTGCGTCCTGGCCCATTTAACAGGGAGCGCAGGGAGCACAGTGAGGTCGGGAGGACAACAAAGAACCGAGTAACCCGACAGATGGCGGTGATTGTTTTTTTGGTTGTCTGAGTGAAGCGCAATGCTGACGCTGCTCGGGCATCAGCATCGGGTCAACCAATTGAGACCCGAGGGAACACCCAAAAAACTTTGGGATCCGTTAGATAGCAGGACACGGCGTTGATTGTGTTGTCCTCCCGACCTCACTGTGCTCACCGCGCTCCCTGTTAAATAGCCAAATTACCGTCAGATACCGCGCGGCTTCCCCATAAGCGGCATGCCTTCGCCCATACGCTCGAGCCCGCCGACAACAACCAGCTCGCCGGCTTTGACACCACTCAGCACTTCCACAAAACCGGCTGAGCGCACACCGAGCTGCACAACGCGGCGACTTGCCTTTCCGTTGTCGACGACCCACGCGATGTTAGCAGTTCGGAGCGGCTGAATCGCATCCTCGGGAATGACGATGGCCTTTTCTCTAACTGCCGTCGCAAGCCGCGCTTCTATAAACATCCCCGGCTTCAACAGTCGATCGCGATTGGGTGCGAGACCCTTCACAGTAATCGTGCGATTGGTATTGTCGACAACCGGATCGATGAAATCCACACGCGCCGCAAACTTTCGCTGAGGCTCGGCCGCAACTGTAAACTCGACCGTCTGTCCCTGGCGCAGACTTGCTGCATGACGTTCAGGAACTTCGATCACTGCGCGCTGTGGATCTACGGTCTGCAATGTCAAAAGCGGACTCTGAGTCGTGACATAATCACCGACGCTGACAAACCGCTGGCCAACAACACCTGCGAACGGCGCGCGAACTACGCTTCGCGCAATTTGCAACTGCAATAACGACAACGCTGCAGAAGCACTGCGCGCTGCCGCCTCAGCGCGCTCGAGATCTGCTGGTGGTGCAGCATTCTGCTCTCTCAGCTTGCGAACACGCGCAAGCTGCTGCTGCGCCAGATCACGATCAGCATCCGCACGCTCGGCCTGAGCTCTCAACATCGAATCGTCGATTCTCACGAGCGGGGCACCACGTGCAACGTATTGGCCTTCCTGAAAGAGAAGGGCAGTGATGCGGCCCTGCTCGTCGGACTTGAGCTCGACAGCCTGCACAGCTTCGATTCGTCCGGTCGCTCTAACAACATCGACGATCGGGCGCACTCTCGCTGTGTCCACGTCGACAGGCATCGGAGGCATGGAGGCAGCACCGCCCGCGCCTGCGCCTCCCTTGCCAGCCGCAGCGCCGCCCGCGGCAGCAGCGGGTTTCTTATCGCGCCCCAGTGTGAATATGCCGATAACGAGAATCGCAACTATCGCCAGCGCAGTGAGAAGAGCTTTGCGCTGCGTTATCCACCATGGCTGAGGATTGAGCCTTGGGTTCGTCATTTTATCGTGAGTTCAGATTAGGTGTCGGTGTCTCAAATATCCGGCGGCCAAGCAATGCCTCGATCTGCGCGAGCGACAGGCGCGACGCGTAACGCGCGCGAATGAGCTGCGCCTGCGCCTCGCTCAACGCAACCTGCGCCTCGAGCAGATCGACTATCGTTGTGGCTCCTTCACGGTAGCGCGCATTCTGCACTCGATAGTTCTCAGTCGCGGCAGCCAATCCCACAAGTGCGAGATCGATCCCGCCGCGCGCAGTGATGTATCCACGATACGCCTGCGCCATGACCTCTCCCGCAGCACGCTCAGTGTCAGCTCGTGCCGCACTCGCCACGTTGCGGTCGGCGCGCGCTCTCGCAACAGCAAGCTCACGCGTGCCACCATTCCAGATCGGGAGCGAAACGCTGGCATTCCACTGATTGCGCTTCAGTGCATCGGGAAACAGCTCGCTGTCATAACGGCCAAGCGTTGCGCCGATATTAATCTCCGGGAAATAGCGCTCGCGTGCAGTAAGCACCGCTGCATTCGCGCTCTTTTCCTGCGCACGCGCTGCCTCGACATCAGGACCACGAGCACGCATCTCAGCGATTGCCTGCTCTTCGGACATTGGAAGATCGCGAGGAAGAATCGAATCGACCGGCGCAGCTTCAGCAGGACAGGAAAGGCCAATGCGTCTTCCCAGTCTCAGCCGCGATGCGGTGAGCGATGAATCCATGCTCAGTATTGCAAGCCGTGCACGACTGGCCTCGAGCAGCAGTCGCAATGAATCCGATTGTACTGACTCGCCTGCAATAACACGTACCCGCGCGATGTTGAGCTGCTCTTCCGCGCGACGAACTCGATCTGCTGCAACCCGCGACAGCTCCTTGTCGGCAAGAACAGCGAAGTACGCAGCGTCGGTCTCCAGCATCGTACGGAATCGCGACGATGTCTCCAGCGCCTCCGCACTTGCGAGCGAGGCACGCGCGTTCTTGAGAGTCCCAAACTTCCCGGCGCCAAGCACCGAGTAGCTCGCGTCAAATGTGGCGCTCGCGGAGTTAGGACTGATACCGCCGGTGCCGAAGTTGAAGAACGGCTCCGAAAAATGAGTATAGGTAGTGGTCGCTCTAAGATTCGGCGTAATCAGGTTGGTAAACGCCGCGCGGCGCTCCGACGTTGCAACGTCTACGCGGCTCCTCGCGGCGACCGCATCGGGATCGATCGATATCGATCTCCGCCGGGCCTCGGCCAATGTGATGACCGGCAATCCGTCGCTTGGAGTCTGGGCGGCGGCAATCGATGGAATTGCGATCAAGGTTACAATGAATCTCCGCATCATGATCGGACCTCCCTCGAAGCATTTACCGGAACGCTTGCAGCGACTGGTACTGGTTTGGCTTTTCGCAATTTCTCGAACACGACGAACACGGCCGGCACCAGGAACAGTGTCAACATCGTGGAGAGAATCATTCCGCCGATGATCGAGTAGCCGAGTGGCCGGCGGCTCGTTGCACCTGCGCCGAGGCCGAGCGCGATGGGAAGAGCGCCGAAGATAGTTGCAACGGACGTCATGAGAATCGGGCGAAGGCGAATGCGTCCTGCCTCGCGCATGGCCTCGAGTGCGCTCTGACCTTCGAGCCGCAGCTGATTTGCATATGTAACGAGAAGAATCGAGTTCTTGGATACGAGACCGATCAGCAGGATCATTCCGATCTGGCTGTACACGTTGAGCGTCGACTTTGTAATCCACAGCGCGAGCAATGCGCCGGTGACGGCAAGCGGCACCGCGAGAAGAACCGTGAATGGATGCAGCAGTGACTCGTACTGGGCCGCGAGCACCATGAAGACGAACACGAGCGCAAGCACGAACGCAAAGTAGAGCGCGCCTCCGCTTTCCTTGAATTCACGCGATTGGCCCGCAAGCTCGATGCTGCTACCGGCCGGCAATACCTGCGCAGCTCGCGCGTTGAGCGAGTCGAGTGCTTCGCCGAGTGTGAAGCCGGGTGCCATGCTCGCGGAGAGAGTGAAGGATCTGACGCGGTCGAAGTGATTCAGCTGCCGTGGACCTACCTGCTCTTCAACTCTCGTGACTGCATCGAGAGGAACGAGTGTGTTGTTGCGTCCGCGCACCTGAATCCCGGAGATATCCGATGGTGTCGCACGCTCAGCTGGATCGAGACGCAGGATGACGTCGTATAGCTTGTTGTCCGACGTGAAGCGGCTGACGTCGCGTCCGCCGAGCAGTGTTTGAAGAGTCGATGCAATGTTGCTTGCCGGCACTCCGAGATCTTCGGCGCGGTCTCGATCGAGATTTACGACAAGCTCCGGCTTCGTTACGCGGAGATTGGTGTCGATGTTCAGAAGCCCGGGGATTGTCCTTGCGACAGCAGTGAGCGTGTCCATTCCCTTGACAAGAGCTTCGAAGTCGCGGTTCTGCACAACGAACTGAACGGGCGAGCCGAATCCACCGAACGCCGGCGGGTTCGTTGCAAATGCGAACACTCCCGGGACGCCGAAGAATTGCGGCTGTACCTCGCCGATTACATCCTGCGCGGTACGCTCGCGCTTGTCCCAATCCTCGAGAATAGTGCCGAGGAATCCTGAGCTCGGTGGTCCGCTGAAGCCGACGAAGGAGAAGGTCGAACGAACATCCTTCGTCTTTTCGACAATTGCCTCGAGCTGCTTGAGGTATCCGTCGGTGTACTGCACTGAGGAGCCTTCGGGTGCGACGACGAAAGTGAAGAAAAATCCACGATCATCAGGAGGCACGAATTCCTGCTTCAGGTTCTTGAAGAGGAATACCGCGCTGAGTGTAAGCAGTGCGCCGCCCCCGATTACCGCAAACGGCCGTCCGAGCGCCACGCTCAGAAGTCGCTCGTACCGTGCTGTGATTGCATTGAGCACCGAGCCGACAACGTGATGGAAGCGCGACTCTCGTGTTGCGACTCTCAGGATTTTCGCTGAGAGCATTGGCGTAAGCGTCAGTGCAACGATGCCTGATATGAGTACAGATCCACCGACGGCAGCTCCGAACTCGTTGAATAGTCGTCCGGTTGCGCCCGTAAGGAAAAGCAGCGGAGAGAATACTGCGAGAAGCGAGATCGTTGTCGCGATGACTGCAGTGGTGATTTCGCGAGTACCATGGATTGCGGCTGTTTCAGGATCCTGATGTTCTTCCTCCTGGTGCCGGTAGGCGTTTTCCATGACGATGATCGCATCGTCCACCACGATTCCGATTGCCAGGATGAGTCCGAGCAGTGTCAACGTGTTGATCGAATAGCCGAATGCGTTGAGGATGGCGAACGTTCCAATAATCGAGACCGGTATCGCGAGTGCAGGGATAATCGTTGCGCGAATCGTTGCAAGGAAAAGGAAGATGATGAGAATCACGAGTCCCGCTGTGATCAGCAGCGTTTCCTTTGCCTCAGTGATGGACCGCTGCACGAAGACCGATCCATCGTACGCCATGTGCAGCTCCACTCCGGGAGGGAGTGATGCGCGAATGGCCGGAAGCTCTTTTTGAACTCCTTCTGCAACTTCGAGAACGTTTGCCTTTGACTGCCTTACAACACCGATGAAGATGGCCGGCTGCTGCGAGTAACGTGAAACCGATCGATCGTTCTCAGGTCCGGGCTCTACCCGTGCAACGTCGCCGAGCTTTACCAGTTGCCCATTGATATTGGAAACCGTGAGGTCGGAGAATTCCGACGGTGTCCGCATCTCGCCCAGATATCGAACGGAGAACTCGCGCCGGTCAGACTCGATGCGGCCGGCGGGAACTTCAACGGAGCGTGAACGGATTGCGTTTTCTACATCCTGCGGTGTGAGCCGCCGCGCAGCGAGCTCCGCCGGAGAGAGCCAGACGCGAATTGAAAATCGCCGCTCACCGTAAATGGGCGCGCTCGATACTCCCCCGATTGTCTGAAGCCTTGGCTTGATCTGGCGGTCTGCGTAATCTGACAGCTCCATGAGATCGAACGTCTTTGACGTAAGAGCCAGGAACATGATTGGAAACGCATCGGCTTCCTGTTTTGCAATGACCGGCTCTTCGACATCCTCGGGCAAGCGACCGCGCACGCGTGAGACTTTATCGCGCACATCCTGCGCTGCAGCTTCGATCTCGCGGTCGAGTGTGAACTCGAGGGTAATTGTCGAAACCTGTTCCTGGCTCGAGCTCGTGATCGAGCGAAGTCCTTCGACGCTCGAGAGCTCCTCTTCGAGAATATCGGTGACCGACGATTCAACGACCTGTGGATTCGCGCCGGGAAGAATCGCCGTGACGGAAACTACTGGTGGATCAGCATCGGGGAATTCGCGAACGGGAAGGTTTGTGTATCCGATTACGCCGACCAGCACGATGCCGAGCGAAACCATGCTCGACAGTACTGGGCGGCGAATGAAAGTCTCGGCGAGCTGCATACTTGTTCCTTAGCGACAGACGAGATGGCTTATGGGCAAGATGCCGAACATAAACCGAAACAGGTGTCTTACAAGAGGTGTTTATTCTAGCGTCGAACCGGCGAGTGTGAATCGATATTCAATAGGAATCCTGTATCAGTTGTCCATTTAATAGTAGGCGGTAGTCGGCGCGGATCGAGGTCATGAGTGAGCGCCGCAAATTCATGAGGGACGTCCGTGTAATCAGTTGAGCTGCCCGGACCCGCCTTGGAGATGATCAATGAACAGAGCCCTCTCACTGCGGTCGTCCGTTCTTGCGCTGGTTCTCGCGAGCGGAGTGAATGCGTGTGGCGATTCTCCGGGCGCACCAGAGCAACCCCCACCTAAAGTTCCTGTCCCTGCGGCGATTGCTCCAACGACTCCGTTATCGCTGACAGGCGTAGTTGCCGACAGTGTCAATGTTGCCGTTCGCGTAACCGATGCGGGAAATCAGGGTGTCGGGAACGTTGTCGTACGCTTTGAAGTCGTGGAGGGCGCCGGTACTGTAAAGTCACCGCAGGTTACCACCGACTCACATGGTGACGCGCAGGTGGCGTGGATCCTGTCCACAGTACCTGGCAACAACCGTCTCCGGGCATCAATGCTTCAGCTCACGCCTGTTGAATTTGTTGCCACCACAAAAGCGGGCCCCGCCGCAACATTTCGCGTGCAGACGCAGCCCGGAGGAGCGAAAATCGGAAGCGTGCTCGAGTCATTGCCCGTAATCGAGCTTCAGGATCGTTATGGAAACCCTGCGGGCTCGCCCGCTGCCGCGATTACGGTTTCCATTGCAGCAGGTGGCGGTGCATTGACTGGAACCACAACAGTCAATTCAAACGAAGGCGTTGCACGCTTCGGGGATCTTCAGGTCACTGGTCCAGTGGGACCTCGAACATTGCGATTCGAGGCGCCTGCACTTGGATCCGTAAACTCTTCGCAGTTCATCGTGATGCCTGCGGCACGGTCTGCTATCGATCGCGCTGACGATTCACCTGGTCCGCAGATTCATTTTGTGTATGCCGTACCGAGTGATGCGCCTGATCGCTCGTTCGATACGACGCTTGGTCTCGCGTACAGTGTGATGTCGTTTCAGAGCTGGATCGCTCAAAAGAGCGGGTATCGACTGCGTGTCGACACTTATCGCGGCGCTGCGGATGTGACCTTCCTCAAGCTCGACAAGACAGATCAACAAATTGCCGCAGCAGGTCCATTCGTAAGAGATACGATCGAGCGATTCATGCGGAATACAGGACAGCTTGCGGCTGACAAAATTTACGCTGTCTACTACGACGGCACCAGCACATACGCGTGTGGTGGCGCATCGTGGCCACCCGTGCTGATTGGGCAGCTCGCGGCGATGTACATGCGTGGCTTGCCACAAAGCTCATCTCCGTGTTCGAGCTCAGTGTTCGTCACTGCTCCAAATGAATTTCCGCGGTACTGGGAATTCGGAATGCTGCATGACCTGCTTCATACGCTCGGAATCGTATCGCGGGAAGCACCGCATCACGTTGCATCGCGCCCTGGGCACGTTGGTGAGCCAAGGGATCTCATGTATGCGGGTGATGCTCCCTGGCAGCTTGGTGCTGCTACGACTGTCGATGTTGACGAGGACGATTATTTCGGATCAGCACTTCCAGCCGGTGTCGCAAATCTTGCGGGCTCACCGTACGTAGAGCGAGTTTCGCCAGCTTTCAAAGTGTTCGCTGAGCTGGCGCCTCTGTCCTCTCAGGCTGCGCAAAAGCTCGCTCGTGATGCAGCCAGTCTCCCCGTGCATCCGGACTTCGAGATAGTTATCCGCCAGCGCTGATATTGATGTCGCTCTGAGACTGGCGGTACGCATCTTCATAAATGCCAAGTTGAACTCCGGGCGAGCTGCATAATTGTTCCTTATTTTGGGATGATGTTCCCCGAATGGAAGCGTGGATCGACCGTCGGGTTCGGTATGTTGTGGGGTCTGGCATGGGGCCTGGTTT
Source organism: Gemmatimonadaceae bacterium (assembly GCA_035281765.1). GTDB lineage: Bacteria > Gemmatimonadota > Gemmatimonadetes > Gemmatimonadales > Gemmatimonadaceae > UBA4720. The sequence continues at coordinate 109 of DATEDH010000082.1, read as the reverse complement.
TCCTCGCGCCCGCGATTGTGCGCACACACAACATGGCCGGCACTCATGTGCAGGCGATGGCGTTCATTGCCCTGATGGCTGCCGTCTTCGCGCTGCTGGGTGCAGGCAT
>DATEDH010000081.1:0-3758 GCA_035281765.1 Gemmatimonadaceae bacterium | reverse complement strand
CCGGAAGGTCTTGGCTGGCTGCGCGCTGCGCCATCTGTCGGGGCACTCGTCGTGATGCTCACTATAGCTCATCGCCCGCCGATGCAGCGAACCGGATGGAGTCTCATACTCGCAGTCGCAGGCTTTGGCATCGCGACCGTTGTCTTTGGCCTGTCACGATCATTCTATCTATCGATGGCGATGCTCCTGCTGCTTGGCGGGCTCGACGGCATCAGCATGATCATCCGCGGCACTCTCGTTCAACTGTGGACACCCGATGAGATGCGCGGGCGAGTTTCCGCAGTGAACAGTGTTTTCATCGATATGTCTAATGAGCTCGGCGGGTTCGAATCCGGCGCGCTTGCTGCCGCGGTAGGCCCAATAGTCGCGGTGGTAGGCGGTGGAATCGGAACGATCGTAGTTGTTGCCGGCGTTGCGTGGGCGTGGCCCGAGCTGCGCCGACTTGGCGCTATGACTCCACCTGCCTCGGCGCATTAGCGAGCGACCGCAAAGCCCCGCGATCCATTCGATGTCCGCCGTCGAAATGCACCGCGCGATACGGAATGGAATGTGACGCGAGAAGCTTTTGATAATCGGCGATCATCCCGGTGTCGGCATACTGATCGCGCGTACCGTAGACAAGCACGAGCTCGACGTCTCTGAAGAAAGCCGCCGCCTCGTTGAGATCGGAATCCGTCGCGAGCAGGCATCCCCACATGAGCAGGCGATCTGCATGCGCGCTCCCCCGCGTGAGCCACCGATTGGCAGTGGCACCGCCCTGTGAAAATCCCAGCACGGTGACAGCGACGTTCCGGTGACCTATCTCTCCCATTATCTCGGCGTAGAGATCGTCGAGGTAATTCACGTAGTCGGAAATCTCCACTTCCCTGTCTTCGCGGGTCATCCAGGTGGCTCCGACTTTGGACTCGGGGCCGTGATACTCGGGAGCGGTCGATACGTAGTAGCGTGACAACGCTTCCGGCGCGACTATCAATCGCCTCGAGTCTCTGATGCACTCGAACTCCCTGATAAAATCCGCTGCAAGCTGCCCGTACCCATGACAGACAAACCAGACATCATCGATTTGCGGGCCTGGCTCACCCAGGATGTAATAGCGCGCGGTTCGCGTTGTCGCGATGTGTCGCTCGTCTGCCATGCGTAGAATTTACACGGTCACGACTGGAACATGTCTTGCCCGCTCGAACGGTATGAGAATCGGATTGATTGCATTCGGCGTCCTGGTTGCGACTGCCGCCTGCGAGGTATCACAGGATCAGGAAGTCGCGATTGGCTCTGAAACCGCGCATCAGGTCGAAGACCAGCTTCCGATTGTGACCGATCCATACATCGTGAGCTACATCAACGAGTTCGGCGACACGATCGCGCGTCGAACGAGCCGCTCCGATCTCGACTGGCACTTCGCCGTTGTGAATTCGCGCCAGGTGAATGCATTCGCTTTGCCGGGCGGGTATGTCTATGTGAATCGCGGGCTCATCGAGGCAACGGACCGCGCAGACCAGCTTGCAGGCGTGCTTGGTCATGAGATCGGTCACATAATCCAGCGTCACTCGGTCAAGCAGATGCAGAATCAGCAGAAGCTGGGCGTTGTCGCTACGCTCGCATGCACGCTCACTAATCTCTGCGACAGTCAGCTGGGTCAGGCGGCAATCAATATTGGAGGAACTGCGGTCATCGCACGGTACAGCCGTGGAGATGAGCTCGAGGCCGACTCCGAGGCGGTCGAAAATGTCCTAAGGGTGAATATCGACCCTGAAGGTATTCCCTCGCTTTTCGAAGTATTGATGGAGCAGCGTCAGCGTGAGCCGGGAATTGTGGAAGGATGGTTCTCGACGCACCCGCTGGAAGAATCACGCATCGAGCATTCGCGTGCGCTGATCGAGAGATCAGGCGCGGACCGCGCTGCAGGATTGATGCAGAACATTCCGAGCTATACCGAATTCAAGCGGCGAGTTGCCGCGCTGCCAGAACCAAGGCGCCAGTAACGGAACTCGCGTCACCCCACCGCGAAGATGATGCCGAGCATCGCAAGCAGCGTGATCTGCAGCGAGATCATGTAGGTGAACATCAAGGCGGCAAATTTCACAGCCGTTCGCCGGCGCGATTCACCGTAAACTTTTCTCAACGCAATGAAGAGATATACGAGAATCCAAACCGGCACTATGATGTCGAGCGCATCCGGGAGAATGAGAGCCAGAATGAGCGCGACGAAAGAAAAGGCGTGCACATGCAGCGCGAAGATCAGGTGCTCCGCAAAGAAGCGACCGGTTGTCCGGTAAAGCAGATAAAGTATGAACGCAAATACCGGAAGCAGGAAAAAAACGGCGTTTGGCATGTATTTCAGGAACGCTGCCCTGAAATAATTGACAGACTCCTGCGGCGACATCGCCTTGAACCGGTCAGACCTTTTGCGGACAAATCGCTCGGCGGTGGATCCGTTGGGGTTGCCGGATATCTTTGCACCCGGCACGGTGATCGTCATGTTGGAATTGGCGGCCTTCTCCCTTGAAGCAGAATCGATCGCCGCCGAATCGACTCCTGTGATCTTTACCTGCTTGCTGAGATCGACGCCCAATCCCGGAAGTGAAAGAAGCAGGAAGTAGACGACGCTCGCCGAGAGATACAATCGGAGCGGAAGCAATGAGCGCACTCGTTTGCCTGCGAGATACTCCTTTGTGAGAAGACCCGGTCTCGAGACGAGCTTCCAAAGTGTTGTTGGAACCTTCGTCTCGAGACCGACCTGCTCGGCGAGGAAATCCCTGAACAACCGCTTCAGTGAAACCCTGAGCTCGTTGTCTTCCTGCCCGCATTGCGAGCAGTAAGGTCCGGAGAGCTCCGCGCCGCAGTTGAGGCAACGCGGTGAGCCCTCGTTAGACGTCATTCACAGTAGCGCTTGAATGCTACCAGTCCATCCCAAAGGGATCACCCGGTGGCGCCCTCAATGCCGGTGTGGGAGTCGGAAGCTCCTGGCGCTCCAGCCAGCGCTTGAAGTCAGCGGCGATCGCGGTCCAGTGCGCTCGCTCCAGCTCGGAACCGCCTGAGGCAAGCGATCGCGAGCGAGCAACCAGCTGCGACATCTTGAGCTCAACGAGCGAACGAACCTCAGGTGCAGCCTCCTTGTCGGCAGCGAGCAGCAGGAGGCGATCCGCCACCGCACGCTGTGCAACCCGGCGCAGCGCAGAAGTCTTCTTCGACTCGCTCGACGACGCCGACTTCCAGTTGTGAGTCAGCGCATCGATGGTCTCACCGAGCGTCAGAGGATTCTCGCTGTGATTCGCGAACATGATAAGGCGAGCAGTTCGCTCCCGCTGAAGCACAGCGTCCGCTATCATCTGCGCCAGCGTTCTCGCTGCACCGAGCTCATCGAATGCCGGGCGCGTTCGTGATCCGAAAAGCTCGACATAAGGACCGTACGAGAATGGACGCGGGCCAAGCAGTGTGATGATGGTATCGGGGATCGCCAGCTCGGCAGGACTCATGGCCTCAACAAGAGCGGACAGCGCGCGTCGCTGCTGAGAAGCTGGAATCGGATGGGTAGCAACGAGATTGTCACCGCGAATCGCGTTGCTGTACTCCATTCCACCAATCGTTTTTGCCAGCGTGCTGATCGCAAATCGATGCATGAAGTACACAGGAACGAACCGCTCCTGAAGCAGCGCAACAGGATCGCCAACGCGAATGTTGCGAAGGCCGAAGTTCCGCATCGCAACGCGTCGCACACTCATCTGGTGATCGAGAAACTCAGCCGCGGTAGCGGCATC
>DATEDH010000080.1:0-8686 GCA_035281765.1 Gemmatimonadaceae bacterium | reverse complement strand
TGAGATTTCCACTGAAAAATCGTTGCGAATTCGGGTGTAGCGTTTTTAAGTAAAAGGAGACATAGTCGGCCCTCCTCGTACTGACCTACGCCATGCCAGCACGCTCAATCTCGACTGCCACGATTTCCTTTGGACTCGTCTCCGTTCCGATCAATGTGTATTCGTCGTCGGAATCCAAGTCCAGCGTCTCATTCAACATGCTGCACAAGAAGTGCAACGGGCGCCTCAAGCAGCAGTATATCTGCCCCAAGGATGGCGGCGAGGTTGTAGAGCGCGCCGAGACGGTGAAGGGGTACGAGTTCGCGAAGGATCAGTACGTTGTGCTGACTCCGGATGAGCTCAAGGCGCTCGAAGAAAAGGCGACGGGCGCGATCGACATCATCGAGTTCGTTCCGCTCTCGAAGGTGAACCGCGAATATGTCTCAAAGTGCTACTATTTGGGACCGGATAAGGGAGGCGACCGCGCTTATCGCCTGCTCGCGCGCGCACTCCAGGACAGCGGCAAGGCGGCGCTTGGCCAATATGCAGTTCGCGGCCAGCAGCATCTCGTGCTTCTTCGTCCACAGAATGGCTGCCTCGTGATGGAGCAGCTCCATTACGCTGATGAGCTGCGCCCGACGACTGAGGTGCCGATTCCCGATGGCGACGTCTCCGACAAGGAGCTCAAGCTTGCGATGCTGCTCATCGAGCAGACGTCGAACGAGGAGTTCGAGCCGTCGAAGTACAAGGACACAGTGCGCGAGCGCGTGATGGAGATGATCCAGAAGAAGATCGAGGGTCAGGATATCACGACTGCCGAGCCGGCCGCTGCGGGCGGTGACAAGATCATCGACCTGATGGCGGCGCTTAAGGCATCCCTTGCGAAAACTTCCAAGGTGGAGCTTCCGGAAGATGTATCCGTTTTGATGAAGGATGCGCCACAAGGGAAACAACTCGTTTCATAGCTGGGAGATCGCAGAGGGACAAGCCAGAGGGCACAGAGAAAGACATGAAGCTGTTAGCTGGTACTTCGGGCTATTCGTTCAAGGAATGGAAAGGCACGTTCTATCCCGCCGACCTCAAGGCCGACGGGATGCTTGCTTTCTACGCTACGAAATTCCCGACGCTCGAGATCAACAACACTTTTTATCGTCTACCGAAAGAAAGTGTGCTGCTCGAGTGGGCATCCCAGGTTCCCGAGAACTTCTCGTTCGCGATAAAAGCGTCGCAGAAGATCACGCACTACACGCGGCTCAAGCCCGAATCGGAGTCGATGGTGCAGTTTCTTCTCAAGAACACCGCGATGCTGGGCGACAGGATGGGGCCGATTCTTTTTCAGCTTCCGCCCAATCTCAAGAAGGACGTCCCGCGCCTTCAGAATTTTCTCACGTATCTCCCGGAAAATCGTCGCTACACGTTCGAGTTCAGGCACGAGAGCTGGTTCGACGAAGACGTATTTAAGATTCTGCGCGATCGCGACATCGCGATGTGCGTATCGGAATCTGCGGAGCTCTCGTGTCCCGTCGTATGCACTGCAACGTGGGGATACCTGCGACTGCACAAGCTCGACTATTCCAACGATGCCCTCGTCTCGTGGGCGAAGTGCGTAGCGTCACAGGCATGGTCCGACGCCTACGTCTACTTCAAGCACGATGAAGGAGACGGATCCGGCCCGCCAGCGGTTGAAGAGTTTATGCGCTCGAGTGCGTGACTGTTTCAGGCGCTGCTGCTCGCCCCGCAAATGTCAAGAACGCGATCGGGTTCTCTCTCAACGAGAGTGTCCATTCCATTCAAGAACCCGCGCATGCTCTCTACAGAGCGAATCGGAACGACCTCCATCCGACCATCGAGGACGACAACTAGCATCCTCTGACCAGCTTCGATTCCGAGTTCCTTTCTGACACCACGCGGTATAAGGATCTGATTTCTGGAGCTCAACACAACAGTCGACACGATTCCTCCTTGGATCAGGAGTGTAGTGTAACTCCGCGTTAGGTACAACAACGGAACCTTGGTACCGGCTGCCAGACGACCCGGACAGCGGCCCTCGCACTAGAAAGAGCAAAATATCGATGCCTGATACCGGAAAGAGCGTATTTTATCGGGCACCATGGCCCTCATCGACGACGTCCGCTCAGCCCTTGGGTCAGCCTACTCAATAGAGCGGGAGCTCGGCGGCGGAGGCATGAGCCGCCTCTTTGTCGGCGAAGAAACCGCACTCGGCCGCAAAGTCGCCGTAAAGGTCCTCGCACCAGAGCTTGCAGCGGGAGTGAGCGCCGAGCGATTTAATAGAGAGATCAAGCTGGCGGCGCAGCTGCAGCATCCGAACATCGTTCCAGTTCTCACGACGGGAATCGCGGCAGGACTTCCGTACTACACCATGCCGTTCGTCGACGGCCTGTCGCTGCGCGCGCGGCTCGAGCGAAACCCGGGCGTTCCGATTGTCGAAGCGGTTGCGATTCTCAAGGATGTCGCACGTGCACTCGCATATGCGCACGATCACGGAATCGTTCACCGTGACATCAAGCCGGACAACGTTCTGCTCGCAGATGAAGCAGCGGTTGTAACTGATTTTGGAATTGCGAAAGCTCTGTCTGCCGCGCGCACACCAGCGCCGGGCGGAACTCTCACGCAGACAGGGACGTCCATCGGCACGCCGGCATACATGGCACCGGAGCAGATATCTGCCGACCCATCGATCGATCATCGCGCGGATATCTATTCCTTTGGATGCGTTGCATACGAGCTGTTGACGGGCAGCGCCCCATTCGCGCATCGGCAGCCGCAGCAACTATACGCTGCGCATCTCACCGAGAGGCCGTCTCCACTTCTGGACCGGCGACCTGATTGTCCGCCCGATCTTACGGCGCTAGTGATGAAATGTCTCGAGAAGGAACCCGCATCACGGCCCCAGTCAGCACGAGAGATACTGCGTGCGCTCGAGACAACGACAACTACTGCCAAGGGCGACGCGAAACGCGAGTCGCGAGACACGAGCCGATCAGGACGACAGCTCGTCATAGCAGCGGTTGCAGGAATCGCTATCGTTTCTGCACTTGGAGCTTACTTCACCCGGGATCGCGGATCATCCAGCATTCACTCTCTTGCCGTGCTTCCATTCGAGAACATCGGTGGAGATACCGCGAACGCATACTTTGCGGAAGGAATGTCGGACGAGATCACGACAGAGCTCGCGCGCGTTCCGGGGCTGACACTCGCGTCACGTAACAGCGTCGCAAAATATCGCGGAGCAGATCCGCGTGATGTCGGCAAAGCGCTGGAAGTTCATGGCGTCATCGACGGAACAGTACGACGCGCAGGCGACCGGCTGCGACTCACCGCGCAGCTAACGGATGCATCGACGGGCAAGCTCATATGGAGCGATACATACGAGCAGAAAGTCCAGGATGTTTTCGCAGTGCAGGACTCCATTACAACCGCGATTGTCGCCGCACTCAGGATCAAGCTTGGCGAGCCAGAGCACCTTGCATCAGCAAAAGCGATCAACGCGCAGGGCACAAGCAATCTCGAAGCATACGATCTGTACCTGCGGGGGCGATTTCTCCTTCAGCGCCGCGGGCACTATCTCTATCAGGCGCTCGATCGCTTTGAAGAGGCGACAAAGAAGGATCCAAACTTTGCGCGCGCGTATGCCGGCTATGCGATGGCCGCATCAGTGCTGCCGCAATACACCGATGCGCCGTCGGACTCAATTACTCCGATCGGGTTGAAGTTCGGACGTCGCGCCGTCGAGCTCGACCCGACGCTCGCCGATGCCTACCTCGGACTTGGCAACATGGTCCAGTACAACTTCAAGTGGGACGAGGCGATCGGGTATTTCAAGCGTGCGATCGAGATCGAGCCGAACAATGCGACTGCGCATCAGTGGCTGGGCGATGTTTACTGGCTGACCGGGCGCGGGAAAGAGGCACTGGCAGAGCTGCAGAAAGCCGGTCAGCTGGAACCGGCCTCGGCGGTCATTCGTCAGGACCTGACTTCGGTACTGTTCAACCTGGGGTACAAGAAGGAATCACAGATCGAGCTCACCAGATCGTTCGAGCTCGACAGCGCTTTTCCATTCAATAAGATCAACAAGGCGATCCTGCACTATGATAAGAAGCAGTTCGACTCAGTAACGGCGATCAAGGGTGATCCTTATCCGCCATACGTTTCAATCTTCAGGATGCTGGCGTACAACAAGCTTGGAGACAGGGCAAATGCGGATCGCCTGCGCGACAGCCTGTTCACCGAGCTCAGGAAACCAAACGCAGACAACGATGGTTCGCGGCGCGCTACGTTGTTCGCGGCCCTTCGGAACAAGGACTCGACTTTCTATTACATCGATCGTGCAATCGAAAGGCGCGGAGCGATGGTGTTCACAACCGGGCTTCCATGCTTTCCGATGTTGAGCTTTCTGCACAGCGATCCGCGGTGGAAGCAGATACTCAAGCGTATTAATGCAGTCGAGTGCGAAGGTCTGGTGGTGCTCGACTGACTCGAGTTTCCTCCTCGTGTGGCTGGCGCGTGCTCGGCCGCTAAAACTCTCGTGTGGCGGGTGCGTGGTATGCCTGTCGCCAGACGTCGCAACCTATAGAGACATAGACGCCCACTATCGCCGATAATCCGGCGACAGGCACACCACGCACCCGCCCGGTAAAGTTTGTGGCGCGCCGGGTGTTCGGATTTTGTAACCCAGGCAACGGCTGTGAATCGGGGTGCGTCTACCACGCAGTCAATCACCTCTGGCAAATCGATGCCCCACATTTCCATACTGCGCGCGATAGTCGCGTCCGTTGCGATCGCGTCGCAACTGCAATCTCAATCTCCCGACATAGCCGCAACGGCCGACCGGTATCTCTCAACAAGAGCGGAGATGGGGAACTTCTCCGGTGCCGTGCTGATTGCAAAGGGAGGAAATATTCTCTTCCGCAAAGGCTACGGCTTCGCCGATGTCGAGAAACGAATTCCGTATACAGCTGACACGCAGCACGAGGTGGCGTCGATCTCGAAGATGTTCACCGCAATGGCTGCGCTGAAGCTGCGCAATGAAGGAAAGCTCAAGCTCGACGATCCGATCTGTAAGTATCTCGACAAGTGCCCCGATGCATGGAAGCCGATAACGATCTCGCACCTGATCCATCACACATCAGGTATTCCGGACTACGAAGAGAAACTAGAGATCGGATCGGAGAAGTACATGGCATTCATGACGCGGCCTGATGCAAGCCGTCTGATACTCGATAGTGCACGCACGCAGCCGCTCGACTTCAAGCCCGGTGAAAAATTTCATTACTCAAATACCGCGTATAACGTCCTGAGCGAAGTGATTCAGCGCGCAGCGGGAATGTCGTTCGAGGATTACGTCACCAGGACTCTCCTCGTACCTGCGCGCATGACGCATTCAGGGGTAATCGGCGGAAAGACAAAACCTGTCAATCTCGCAAACGGCTACACGCACAACGGACTCCCGTGGGATAAGATGCTCAGTGGTGTTGCCCTTACCGACGGTCACCTCGTGCGCGTTGCTAACCTCCCGCTCACACAACCAGTTGGCGATGGATGGATGTATTCGACGCTCGACGACTTGTACAGGTGGAGCATCATCATGGACGGCGGTACGAATCTGGTTTCGAAGGCAGAGATCGCCGAGGTGTTGGCGCCGGGAGAATTCGGATACGGGTTTGGGTGGATTGTCGACAAAGGTCTCGGCCACAACCGCTATCGTCACACCGGGGCACTGCCCGGTTACATCTCCGATTTCATAAAGTTTCCCGATGACAGCGTGACGATCATCGTCTTCTCGAATATGGACCGCGGTCGCATGTCGAGCGTCGTGCGCGATCTATCAGCAATCACGCTCGGCACATCGTTCGACATGCCGGTGCGCGGCACTGTTGTGACTCTCACAAAGGAGCAGATGGAGCCGCTTGTTGGAGAGTACACGATGAAGGATGGAACTCCATTCAGTGTGCGGATCGAGGATATGCTCGTTGCTCAATTGAAAGACCGATACACTGCCGGGCTGATTCCTCTTTCGGCAACGGAGTTTTACATGCCGCTTGGGGATGGCCGCGCAATCTTTACGATCGATGCGTCAGGGAAGGCGTCGCAGGTGAATATGCGATATGGCGGAGAAGATCACATCGCGACCCGAAATCCCTAGCGAGCGCTCAGAGTTATCGGGGCTTTTGTCTCAACTGTAAGCCGGGTGCCCTCGCGGATACACGCTCCGCGGCTGGTGCCCTGTGGCAGGACGTATTCGGTGCGCGATCGCACTGGATAGCTCCGGCCGTCGACGTGGACTGACGTAACCTGCAACCCGATCCCCGCGCCCCATTTGTCGACCGAAGTAATCTCGGCGACAACCTGCGCGCCTCCCGGAATGACCAGGCCATTCGTGCCGCGAATGGATGATGCGAGCTGGCCACGGACCGTATTTCCTACGGATGCGGCATCATTGCAGACCGAGCGGCTTGTAATCACGGACAAAGTGGAGCCGCGGGCGATGAGGCCAGTGCGTCGGGGAGATTCTTCTTTCGGTTCTTCCTGAGCGCGAGCTAGAACCGGTTGAACGATGCGTTCACGGGGGGGCTCAGCCGCAATCCGAGGTGTTGCCGATTTCGGTGCCGGTGGCTGCGCGCGGGTGGACAGTTTTAGGACGGGAGACGCAACCTGAGCCTGAACGACGGCAGGAGATAATGCCGGCGGAGCGGGTGGCGGTGGTGGAGCAACGGGACGGAGATCCGGAGGGAGGCTGGTGTCGACTACGACCTCGTTTTCGACGGCGGCAGTGAGCGTGTCACCTCGTGCTCCCATAACGGATAGAGCGAGGGCCTGATCCTCATTGGAATCCTGGCCTGCGGCTACCGTCGAGTCGCTTTCACATGCTGTCAGCGCAAAGGCTATCGCGATGGCTAATCCACTTTGGACAAGCCTCAACGCCAGCGCCTCATTCGTGCCTGCCTGCACCGCTGCTCCCTGCGAATTCTCCCGGGAGAAATAGAACACGCGTTAACTATGCCACCACACTGCAGCTACCTGCTACCAGCTATCTGCTATCGGCAAAGCTTGGCGGCATGAGGGTTAAGGCCAAATAGAGTGCACAGAGGATTAAATCCGTTGATGTGTAGCACTTTTATGCTATCTTATTGTACAATTATGCTACCACAGAGGGGCGGATGATACGGGACGTAAACCTGCGGAAGGCCGGCGGGTCGGTTGCGGCGACGTTACCCAAGGATATGGCTGACCGGTTTCATCTCCGAGCAGGCGACCGGATTCTGGCGATCGAGACTGACAAGGGGATCCTGCTCAGTCCGTATAATCCGGCGGTGGCGGAGTCGCTGGCCCTCGCTGCCAAGTCGGCGCGGAAGTATCGCAACGCGTTGAGGGAGCTCTCGAAATAAATGGCTACTCCCAAGTGGCTGAGCCGGATTGTGATCGATGCGATTCATCTCGACCAGCTGCGCGAGCACGGCGGGGTTCGCGGGATGCGTGATGAGGCTGCGCTCGAGGCAGCGCTGCAGAGGCCGATCACCAAATGGGAAGCCGATGAAGAGCGCCCGGATCTCGCGCGGTTAGCGGCCGAGTATGGGTATGCGATCGTGACGGATCGTCCGTACAGGGATGGGAATGCGCAGGTGGCTTTCCTGGCGATGGCGACGTTTCTCGAGATGAATGGCAGGACCGTTTCGGCTTCGGAGGAGGAGGTGGTTCTCGCGATGATCGCGCTGGAAGAGGAGCAATTATCGCGGAAGAAGCTGGCTGTCTGGATAAGAGAGAAGCTTTCGCCGGACTGATCACGCGAACTTTGGCCACTTGCAAAAGTTATAACGTGCGATATATCTTTGGCGCCGTCCGATATATCGCCAGTAGTATCGACGACAGATAACATCACGATACTGGCTTTGGAGTGGCGCTATGCACGGCAGACATTGCGGTGGACGAGGCTGGCAGGGATGGGCGTTCGCTGCCCGGCCTGAGCAGTTCGGATTTGATCCTTCACAGTTCTGGGGCGGGCGAGGACGCTCGCGAGGCGGACCGTTTGGCGGCGGCCGCATGTTCGATCAGGGACATCTCAAGTATCTGATTCTTCAGCTTCTCGACGAGAAGCCCCGGCACGGATACGAGATCATCAAGGAGATCGAGGACAGATTCGGTGGCGCGTATTCGCCGTCGCCGGGAACTGTTTATCCGACTCTTACTCTTCTCGAGGATCTCGGATACGCGAGAGCCAAACCTGAAGAGAGTGGAAAGAAGATCTACGAGATAACGGATGAAGGCCGGGCGCACCTCGCCGAGAACAAGCCGGTGGTGGATGACATTTTCTCGAAGATCGAGGAGTTTGCGCAAAGCATTTTCGGGGAGCCGATGATGGACGTTAATCGGGGATTGAAGAACGTCGCGTCCGCGATCTACGGTGCAAAGCGCGCGGGTCGCAGCGCTGATCAGATCCGTCGAATCAAGGAAATTCTTGATCGGGCCGCTGCTGAAATCGAAGCTTTGTAGCTTCTGGTCTGTGGCGCACGATGAGTGATGGGGTGCCCTTCCGCCGGACGTCGCTACCTATAGAGACATAGCTGCCCACTCTCGCCGATAATCCGGCCGAAAGCACCCCCTCACACCCGCCCGACAAATTATTGAAAACCGGCGCGCCCGCGTTCTCTCTCATGCGCCGCCTTTCGCGGCGCTGCTACCCGGAGAGCTG
>DATEDH010000079.1:0-6127 GCA_035281765.1 Gemmatimonadaceae bacterium | reverse complement strand
TCAGGGCGATGAAAAGCAGGAAGCAGAGATATTCGAATCCGTCTTGAGCCGCGCACGCGACGATGTAAAGGCGTGGGGAGGCGAGCTGCGCCTGGTCTATCTTCCCGAGAGGCGACGCTTCAACAAAAACACCGCGCCGGTCGTCGGCGAGCGACACGATCCGGTGGTCGTTCAGCAGCGCATCAGGAGAATCGCATATCGACTGGATATCACGATGATCGATGTCGCGGCTGTATTTGCCGCCGAGAAGGATCCGGCATCGCTATGGAACGCGCGGCGATATCACTATAACGCCGCCGGTTACGCACTCGTCGCAAAAGCGATCATCGACGATCTGAAGAAGTAGAGGCCTCGAAGAGATCGACTGTCGTGGTCTCGAACCTCCTCCTGAAGCGGCTCGTATAAAGAGTATCCTTGAAGCTCGCGACTTTATTCAATATTCCCGCGCGCGACGCATCACTTACCGCACTGATCATGTTCGCGCCGCCGACAAAGGGCTGCCAGTCGTAATTATCGTACAGCACATAACGATATCCTCCGCGAGCGAGCACCGAGTCGAGAGCTCCAGCCGTGCTCACCTTTCTCCAATCGACGACTCCGCTCAGCCACGGATCCGCCCTCCTATGCCTGCGCTCCAGGTAATAGCTCTGCGAGGACTGCACTATTACGAGCAGCTTCGCATCACGCGGCGTGTTGTGATTGATCCAGTCGTACGCATCGTAGAACCACGTGTAGCGATGATATGCCCTGCTCGGGTCGATGGCGTATTCGATTGCATCGCGATTCGCGTACGGCACGACAGCAGTAAGTCCGAGCACAGCGGCGACAGCCAGCGCGTGGAGCGCGACCGCAAGCCCATCGTGATTTGCGATCACTCTCTCGAATAGAAGCCCCGCGCACAGCACGGCGACGGGAAGCATCATCAAAGAAAATCTCGCGTACAAGAGCGGCTGCATAACGAACCACTCGATGAGAAAGATCACGCCGAATGCGCCGAGTAATCGGGCTCCTGTGTGTTTCACAATGAGCGGCGCGATGATCGCAAGCACAATCAGGATTGGAAGCGGAAACAGGAACCACGTCGTGAACAGCTTCGCAATCGACCCGGCGACAAACGACGGCTCGAACGATCCCATCAACGAGTGCGAGTAGTAGTACGCAGTGAGGTCGGCGAAGCTCGTAGTCGCTGTCGGAGGATCGATCATCAGCGGCCACACGGGATTTCCAAACGCGCGCAGGTTCATCACGTAGAACGGCGACGCGAGCAGCAGCGCTGCCACAACTCCGCCCGCGAATGCCCATGCTGCGCCGAATCGGTGCGGCTTGCCTCGATATGACGCGATCATGCACAGCGTTGCAGCAATCCCGACCGCGACGAGCTGATACCTGCTCCCCATTCCAATCCACGACACGAATCCGAGCAGCGCGATGTCGCGCGAGCTGAAGCTCCAGTGGCACAGGAACAACAACCCGATGCACAGCACCACGAACATCGCATACGCATCCGCACTCGGCTCCGTGAAAGCGCGGATCGACGCGGGATGCAGCATGAGACCCATCGCTGCAATCGTTGCAACATCGCTCACCCCGGCTTTGCGCATCCCGCGCGCAGCGCACGAGATGAAGACCGCAAAGAGCAGGAGGCCGAGTATCTGTGAGCCCTGCGGGAGACCTGTGAGCTCGAAGGGGAGATAGTTGAGCGACCACGCGAACGGCAATCCGTAGTGATAATCGGGAATCGATGTCCATCTGCCGTCCTGCACGATCTGCCTGATGTGTGCGAGGTGATATCGCATTGCATCCGCCGTTCTTGGCGGCGCGATTGCGGTGAGCCACATTGTGACGGCAATGACCACTCCCGCGACGGTCACCACGCGGCTTCGTGATGCTCTCTTATATGTCGCCAGCACCCCACCGATGATCCGCGCGGCTGCCCTGTATCGAACGATCGAGATCAAAAGGCATCCAATCATCACGATCATCGTGCCCGTTCCAACGAGGCCGAGTGCAGTGACGATTGCGAATGCGAACGATGTGATGCCGCTGCCGATGAGAATCGCCCCCGGCGCGGAGAGCTCGTCGTCGGGGGCGCGTTTGCCGAGGAACATGGAGCCGATCGCGATCCATGCGAAGAAGATGAAAGCGGCGATCAGCGTCGCGGCTATTCCCTGCGTTATCGGCACAGGTCAAATTACCACCGAATGACAACCGCCGCCGACTCAGGAAATTCGAAGCGCGCACTCATCTGTGGCGTATCGGGCCAGGATGGCGCCTACCTCGCGCGACTGCTTCTCTCCAAAGGTTACGAAGTCTACGGCACGTCGCGCGACGCGCAGATGTCGTCGTTCAGAAACTTCAGGACTCTCGGTATCGATGGGAAAGTACGGCTGGAATCGATGGCCGTTACGGATTTTCGATCGGTTCTCCAGGCGATCATCAAGACCAATCCCGATGAGATCTACAATCTTGCCGGGCAGAGCTCCGTTGGATTGTCCTTTCAACAGCCGGTCGAGACTCTCGATTCGATAAGCGTCGGCACGTTGAACATCCTCGAGGCAATCCGCTTCGTGGACAAGCCCATCCGTTTATACAACGCGAGCTCGGGCGAATGCTTTGGCGATACTCAAGGACGCGCTGCAACTGAAGACACGCCATTTCGTCCGCGCAGTCCGTATGCGGTTGCGAAAGCAGCAGCGTTCTGGGAATTAGCCAACTACCGTGAAGCGTACGGATTGTTTGCGTGCTCGGGGATTCTCTACAATCACGAATCCCCGCTGCGTCCGGAGCGCTTCGTCACTCGCAAGATCGTCGCGACTGCGTCCCGCATCGCCGCCGGCTCGCGCGAGAAGCTGCGCCTCGGCAATCTCGACATCGAGCGCGACTGGGGCTGGGCACCCGAATACGTTGAAGCAATGTGGATGATGCTTCAGCAGCAGTCGCCCCGTGATTACGTGATTGCGACTGGGGAGGCGAACAAGCTGGCTGATTTTGTTTCGGCTGCGTTTGAGGAATTCGGGTTGATCGCCGGCGATTATCTCGAGATTGATTCTTCCTTGATGAGACCGACTGATATATCGCGAGGGCTTGGTGATCCATCCCGGGCCGCGGCCGAGTTGGGATGGCGTGCGCGGTACAAGATGAGGGACGTCGTGCGGAAGATGGTTCTTGGAGAGCGAGCGCTGGCTAAGGGAGAAATGTTGTAAGGAACTGCTTTGGCGCGCGGATTTGGCGGATGGAGCGGATTCTAACGGATACTGCGCGGGCCCGAACGGTGCCCGCGCAGTATCCGTTAGAGTCCGCTCCATCCGCCAAATCCGCGCGCCAAAGCAGTTACCCTCAACCGCGAAAAACTTTCTTCCAGAATCCGAGCTGCACTTCTTCCAGCGGCTCGACAGGTATCGGCGCCTCGTTCCGCATCATGCGCTGAGGATTGGTAAGAGTCAGTGCACGCAATTGCGCCGCGCCTCCCTTCTCCAGTAAAGCGGTAGCACACGCGCGCACCGAGCACCGTCCACGAGAGTGGTAATCGCTGCACAGGTAATCAGCGAGCCCGCGTTCCAGGATTGACCATGCGAGTCGCTTTGCGGTGCCACCGTACTGGCCGACGAACGATCCCGCATTCACCTGGATGTATGCGCCGGCATCCTTCCATGACTCGATGAGATCCGCATTGGACGACATGTTCGAGTAACGCTCGGGGTGCGCGACGATCGGGATGACTCCACGTCCCCGTAATTGTCGCACAGCCATCGCGCTGTTTGGCGGAATCGTCATGTACGGAAATTCCATCAGCACGAAGTTCGTTCCCGCGAGATGCAGCCGCGCATCGCCCATCGCAGGCTGTGGCGTATCGAGCATGAGCTCGACCCCGCGCTCGACGCGGAGATCGGGGAACTCGGTTGCGGCAAGGGTCGCCAACGCATCGAACGCCTTGTCGAGCTGCGTCAGATATGCATCGAGCTCGCGCGGCTTGTCCGTGAGCGAAGCGCTCAGGTGCGGGGTGGTGATGATCGTCGTGATGCCCTGCTCGCGCATGACCGCGAGGCCTGATCTCGATTCGTCGATATCCGCCGCGCCGTCGTCGACGCCGGGCATGAGATGGGAATGAAAGTCGATCATCGTCTGACCAATTTAAACCCGGTTACGACCTTTTCCGCTGGCATAGTTCCCGCGAGATGCATCTTTCGGCTAAGTTGCCGGGTACAAATCACCATCCCTACGCAAAATCTCGATCGTGGCTGAACCTGACCTCAGTTGTTCAGTTGTAATTCCGACATCCGACCGCCCTGACGAGCTCGATCGCTGCCTCGCAGCGGTCGCGGCGCAGGATTATCCCCGCTTTGACGTAATTGTCGTCGACAATACCGAGGGAAATCCTGAAACGGAGCGAATCGCGCGAAAGTGGAAGGCCCGCTACGTGCGCGAGCTCAAGCGCGGCCTTTGCCGGGCCCGCAATCGTGGAGCTCTCGTATCGAGCGCAGATATCATCGCGTACCTCGATGACGATTCCGTTCCTGAGCCGGCGTGGCTTACCGGAATTGCCGCCGAGTTTCGCGATCCGCAGGTGATGGGCGTGAGCGGAAAGACCATTCCGCTCAAGGTCGAGACCGACTCGGAGATTCTTTTCTCGAAGGTTCGCGGCGAAGCGTACAATCGGCCCGAGGCGCTCGTTGTCGACAAGAATACGCCGTACTGGTTCGAGATCTGTGGATTCGGCGGGATCGGCCCTGGATGCAACATGGCAATTCGCCGCACCGCCTTCGAAGTGTGGCCTGGATTCCACGAGCGCACCGGGCGCGGAACCCCAATCCACGGCGGCGATGAGCAGTACGCCTTTTTCTCGCTTGTCGATCGTGGTTTTCGCGTTGCCTACACTCCGCGCGCGCTGGTTCGTCACCCCTTCCCTCCAACCATGGAGACGCTGCGCCGCCGCTACCTCGGCGACCTCACAGCGAGCACAGCATTCTTCACGATGCTGCTGGTGGAGGAAGCCGGCCACCGTCGTCGTACCCTTCGGTATCTATGGGAAGCGATGCGCGGAAAGGAGCGAACGTGGCGCGGAACGGTAAAGGAGCGGCCACGGCTCGTTTCGCCGGTACGTTATGCACTGGCTCTGTTTATCGGGCCATTCAAGTATCTGCAGAGTGTAGTCGCCCACGATGCGGGCTGAGTAACAACGCGTCACCCGTCGTCCGTCGCCCGACGCCCGTGATCTTTCTCGGGCGCCGGGCGACTGGCGTCAGGCGACGCGTAGTTTGAACTTCAATAGTGCTTCGCAACACACTGAAACGGGTCCCCGGACTCAAATCCGCCTATTACCTCTCGGTTGCCCTTCAGCAGATGGCAGCCGACCAATGGCGGTCACCATCATCGTTCGATGAGATCTTCGAGTCTCAGCCCGATCCATGGGAATCGACGAGAGTATCGGAACAGGAAAGATTCGCAACGACTCTTTCAGTTCTCGAAGCGTCCGGTATCGAACAGTTCTCCACCGCAGTCGAGCTCGGATGCGCGGAAGGAATATTCACGCTTCGGCTCGCTCCACTGTGTACGAAGCTGGAAGCGCTCGACTTTTCTCAGGTTGCGCTTGCCCGCGCACGCGAGCGGCTTGCTGGATATCCCGGAGTCACGTTTCGTCAGTGGGACATGCGCAACGAGCCGCTCACCGGCAAATATCAGCTCGTTGTCGCGATGGGTGTGCTGACGTCGTTGTACCGGCCGGGCGATGTGCGGCGCATCGCGTCGAACGTGATCGATGCAATCGAGCCGGACGGATTTCTTCTCTTCTCCGATGTGAGACAGTCGACGGTATTCGAAAGCGCGTGGTGGGGACGATACGTTCTTCGCGGCGGCGAGCAGATACGGCGATTGCTTTCGCATGATTCGCGTCTCGAAAGCATCGCCGTCGCAGACACGACATCGCACGTCTTTGCACTTTATCGACGCCGGGCGTGACACTCGTAACGGTCGTCATCGTCACTCATAACAACTGGCCCGATCTCGAGCTTGCAATCGAGAGCGCGCTTTGCCAGTCGTGGCCGGATATCGAAGTCGTCATCATCGACAATGAATCCAGCGATGGAACCGAAGCGTGGATACTCCGCCGCTTCGAGGGTCGCGTGCGATA
>DATEDH010000078.1:0-5241 GCA_035281765.1 Gemmatimonadaceae bacterium | reverse complement strand
CAGTGGCTCGCCTTTCAATCCAAAAGCGTCTCGACCGCCTCGTTCACGCGATCTCGGAAATGCCAGGCGCGCACTGTGTGATAGCCGGCGAAGGGACGTCGCGCGAGACACTGGAACAGCTCATTAAAGACCTGAATGTTGGTGACCGCGTTCATTTGCTCGGCGAGCGAGCCGACGTGAACGACGTACTCGACGCGCTCGATGTGTATGCCGTAACCTCGAATTCTGAGGGAATGTCCAATGCGATGCTCGAAGCGATGAGCCGGGGGCTTCCTGTCGTCAGCACGGACGTCAGCGGTGCGCAGGATGCGCTTGCACCTGACGTGTCAGGGAGGGCTGCCGGATTAATCGCTGGATTCGATGTTGAGTCGCTTGTATCCGCGCTCGAGAGGCTTCGTACTGACGGAGCATTGCGGGATTCTCTCGCGCGCGAGGCGAGGGAGCGCGCGCTCACCTGGTTTTCGCGCGAGAAGATGCTGTCTGACTGGGAAGAGTTTCTGTCAGCGCGATGAAGCTCGTGATCCAGAACACAGCGCGAGTCTGGGGCGGCAACGAGAAATCACTTGCAACTCTCGCCCGCGGCCTGGCTGACCGCGATCACCACGTGATCGTCTCCTGCGCCAAAGGCATCGTGAGTGAGCGCCTGCAAGAGATGGGAATCGATGTCACGCACTTTCGCCCGCGCGGACAGATCGATTTCGTGAGCGGACTCTCATTCGCACTCTGGTTGAAGAAGCACGCGCCTGACGCGCTGTTGATGACATCATGGAACGCTGTTCCATGGGCGGCATTCTCTGCGCGAATGGCAGGAGTCAAGAACGTCGTCTTGAGGCAGGGAATCGTGCGGCGGGCACCTCGGTCGGGGCCTCATGCATATGCGCTGCGTCATTGGGTGGACAACGTCATCACCAATGCGCCGGAGATACGCGATGTCTGGCTGGAGTCAGTCCCTGAGTTTCCCCGCGATCGTGTGCATGTTGTTTTGAATGCGGTGGCGTCGAATGCGCCGCAGCGTGACCGCATGCGCGCTCACCTGCGAGAAGAACTTGGAATCGATGGTGAGACGCTCGTAATCTCGGCTGCAGGAATTCTTTCCAGGCGCAAGAATTTCGAGCTGCTGCTCGAAGCTTTTGCTCGACTCGACGCTCCGGACGCAACGATCGCGATTGTCGGCGATGGTCCGCATCGGGAAGCGCTCGAAGCAAAGACATCACAGCTCGGCATCGAGAGCAGGGTGCACTTTCTCGGAGCCAGAGATTACGCCTCCGAAGTCATCGGTGGCTCGGATTTGTTCGTCCTGAGCAGCAACAACGAAGGAATGGCGAACGTAATGCTCGAGGCAATGGCAGCCGGAGTGCCAGTAATCGCATCCGACATCAGCGGAGTGCGTAGTGCGATCGGGGCAAGCGACGATCGTCGTATTGCGGGTTGGATTTTTCCGCCCGGTGATGTGGGCTCCCTCGCAAAAACAATATCTGAATTACTGATCATGCTCAGGGAGAGTCCCGAACGGATTCATGCAGTGACAGCGGACGCATCGTGGCGCATTGACAACTTGTTCTCGAAGGATCGCATGCTCGAGCAGTCAGAGCGTATTCTTTTCGGATGAAGTCGAGCGAGAATAAGCCCAGTCCTCATTACTGCATCGTCCTGCTCACCGGACTTGGCGATGTCGTGAACGGCTTACCGCTCGTCAATGCGATTCGATCGGCGCAGCCGAAAGCGCGAATCACTTGGATTGCGGAGCCAGTCCCCGCAGCAATCCTCGAGAATCACTCAGCGATCGACGAAATCGTCGTGTTTCATCGCCGCGAAGGATTCCGCGGCCTGCGAAAGCTGTGGAGCGACGTGCGTCGCTCCGGTCCCGTCGACGTCACGCTCAACCTCAACATTTATACGAAGAGTGCGTGGCCGACGTTATTCACTCGCGCACCGCGACGCATCGGCTTCGGGAAGGACCGCGCGTTCGAAGGAGTCTGGTTCGCGGCAAACGAACATGTTCCGGCTGCACCGCGCGGTCACAACGTCGACATGTTCCTCGAGTTTGCGAGCTATCTCGGTATTCCGGTGGATGAGCCTCGCTGGAACATTCAATTCTCCGCTGAGGAGATGCGGCAGCGCGACGAATATTTCGCATCGCTTTCCGGCCGCCCTGTCGCGACAGTCATTCCTGCATCTGCGACCCACAAGAAAGACTGGATTGCAGAACGATGGGCGAAGGTGGCCGATGCGCTCGAAAAGGATTTTGGCTTCGAAGTTGTGTTGACTGGTGGACCGGGAGAGCGCGAGATGCAGATTGCGCGTGACATTGTCGAGCGTTCGAGAGCCAACGTCAGGTGGGCGATGACTGACTCGGTACGCAAGCTTGCATCGATCGTGAGCGGCAGTAATCTCGTCATCGCTCCCGATACAGGTCCGGTACACATCGCACG
Source organism: Gemmatimonadaceae bacterium (assembly GCA_035281765.1). Taxonomy (GTDB): domain Bacteria; phylum Gemmatimonadota; class Gemmatimonadetes; order Gemmatimonadales; family Gemmatimonadaceae; genus UBA4720. The sequence goes on along the minus strand of DATEDH010000078.1, from coordinate 2,809 downwards.
CGCGATGAACGTTCCTGTGATTGGCCTGTTCGGACACACCAATCCGTGGCGCGTTGGACCGTGGCGCGCATTTCAGGATCTATGGGTGGATAATTACACGGATCCGGCAAGCGGCCCCGATCCCGCAAATCGAAAACCGAAATGGCACAGCATGCCGACAATCACGGTGGAGCAGGTGATCGAGAAGATCGTTGTAGCGGTCGACAAATACGGAGTAACACGAAAGGGAGAACGATTCGATGCGCTACGAACTTGAGCTGATGCTGCGGCTGCTTGCCGCAGCGCTTTTTACCGGACTCGTAGGATGGGAACGTGAGACGGCGCGCAAGTCCGCCGGGCTTCGCACACACGTGCTTGTCGGTCTTGCTTCCGCGCTCTTTGTGGTAGTGGGCCTGAGCGTTTCCGATGCCTTCATGGACGTCTCACCCAACGTTCGCATCGAGCCGCTCAGCCTCATTCAGGCTGTTGCTGTAGGAATTGGATTCCTCGGCTCAGGGATCGTGCGCTTAAAGTCCAACAGCGACCGGCCGCAGGGGCTCACAACTGCCGCATCAATCTGGGCAGCTGCAGGACTCGGCCTCGCATGCGGGTTCGGCAAGTACGTGATCGCCGGCGGGACGACGCTGCTGCTTTTGATTGTCCTGCGCGGAATACAGCACCTCGAGCGTCGCTACATCGATGGCGGCGACAAGAGCGGAGGAACTTCCTAGAAATTATGCGGCGCTCGACTCGGCAACCGGTTTGCCATGCGTCTTTTGCTTAAGCGAGCGCACGAGCGCACCGACCTGGTACAGCACGGCTTCATCGCCTTCGCGCAGCCGCGCAGCGATGATGTGCTTGCATACGACTTCACGCCACAGATGGTCGCCGCAATCACATCTCGGATGATCAGGGGATACAAGATCCACCCAGTGAGTCGAGTCTCCACCGGTCACTCGATACCTGCGATCTCCAATCGCCTCGCAAACGAGCTGAACCCCTCGCTCCACCCGGCCAAGCTCGATTCCGATGTCATTTCTTTCCCGCATCTCTTCCTCTGCAACGCTGTCGTTTTACCCGATAGATTGTACCCGTAGAAATGCCGAAAGTTTCCGGGGAACGACCTACTTTAGATGATGCCCGCGCAGCGCTGAAAAAAGCGTTCGGGTATGACGGTTTTCGAGCCGGACAGGAGATGGCGATAGAATCCGTCCTTTCCGGTCAGGATACGCTCGTCGTCCTGCCGACCGGAGGCGGCAAATCAGTCTGTTATCAGATTCCTGCGCTCGTACTGCCCGGTCTTACGGTCGTTGTGTCGCCGCTGATCTCACTGATGAAGGATCAGGTCGATGCTCTCGAAGCCCGCAATCTTCCTGCAGCATTCATCAACAGCACGCTGACTTCGTCGCAGGTTGCCGACAGACTCGCGCGCGCGGCGCGAGGCGAGATCAGGCTTCTATATCTTGCGCCTGAGAGATTCGATTTCGGCAACGTTGCAACAAAGCTCGCGAACATCGGCGTCAGTCTTCTCGCAATCGACGAGGCGCACTGCATCAGCCAGTGGGGGCATGACTTCAGGCCGAGTTACCTGCGCGTGGCATCGGCGAGAACGAAACTTGGCTCGCCGCCAACCGTCGCCCTCACCGCAACCGCGACTCCTGAGGTTCGCGAGGACATCTGCCGCCAGCTCGCACTCGATAATCCGCGCACGATCATCACGGGCTTCGATCGTACGAACCTCACATATCACGTTCTCCCGGCTCGCAACGAGACCGAGAAGGACAAGCTGCTCGTCGAGACCTTACGGCGTCACGATGAAGGTCTCGCGGTGGTTTACGCATCGACGCGCAAGTCAGTCGACCGGTTGAGCTTTATCCTCGAGCAGGAGGGAATTTCATCAGCGGCATATCATGCCGGCCTCGACGACAAGCGGCGTCGCGAGGTGCAGGATGCGTTCATGACGGAGAAAATCCGCGCGATCGTCGCGACGAATGCGTTTGGAATGGGCATCGACAAGCCGAATGTGCGTGTTGTGATTCACCACTCGATGCCCGGTACCCTGGAGGCGTACTATCAGGAGGCGGGACGTGCAGGTCGTGATGGATTGCACTCTGAAGTTTTTCTTCTTCACTCGTTTCCTGACCGCTTCACGCACGAGTTCTTTATCAAGGGCTCGTACCCCGAACGAAAAGTCGTTGAACAGGTTTACGCATCACTCGCAAAAGCAGCCAAGAAATCGGAGACACTTCCCGACAGAGTCGATGACATCGTTCCGCTGATCGGTGGAAAGATCAGTCCGCGGGAGATCGAGAGTGCGCTGCGCATTCTCTCCCACGCAAAAGCGATAGTGGGATCCGAAGCGTCGACTTCCATGGTGACAGTGCGGCTGCTCGCAACGCCAGAGAGAATCCGCCGCGAGGTTACCGGTCATGACAATCCCGAGCTTGGCCTTCTTAGAGCTCTGTGGAAAATTGCGGGCGAGGATCTGCACACCGGCGCAACAATCGATCTCGACGGTCTCCCACCGGGACTGGGTCGCAGAGCAGGTGCTACGTCTTTACTCGATGCGCTTCAGGATCGGCAATTCCTCGTATGGGAGAGGCTCGGCGGCGGAATGCGCCTCACGAGTCCGTCGGCACCTCTCTCTCGATTCAAGATCGACTGGAGCTACATCGATCGCCGGCGCAATGCAGATCTATCTAAGCTCGAAGCGGTGCAGCGCTATGCATACACCAAGGTATGCAGGCGCGGTTTTGTGCTTCGATACTTCGGTGATCCCGCGGCGCGGGCACGATGCGACGGCTGCGATAATTGCCTTGGCGTCACACGA
>DATEDH010000077.1:0-2702 GCA_035281765.1 Gemmatimonadaceae bacterium | reverse complement strand
GACAAGCGATCCCGACTGGGTCTCGCGATTCAACGCCCAGATGATTCCGAAACATCGCGCAGATTCCGTGTGGGGGCTGAGCGCACCTGCGTCGGCTCTTTCGAGAGCGGATCGAGACACTGTCGAATCTGAGGCAGATGGCGTACACACATTTTTCCCGCACACCTACGGCGCCGAAGGCGGCACCGCGCCATTCTGGCTGTGGTGGGAAAACACGCCTGCAGTCGATGCGTTGACCCTCGACATGGCCGAAACCATGGTCACGTCTCTAGAGCTCGGGAAAGACGATGCGCCTGACTTCCTGAACGTTTCACTCTCCGTGACAGACCGAATCGGACATCGATTCGGACCATTGAGTCGCGAACAGCTGGATAATCTTCTCCGTCTCGATCGTGAGCTCGGTGAATTCTTCGACTTCCTCGACCGCACAGTTGGAAAAAATCGGTGGACGGTCGCCCTGTCTGCAGATCATGGAGTTCTCGACAATCCGGAGGATCTCGTTGCGCGGGGAGAGTACGGACACCGTCTCACTGCTCAGGAAAACAAGACACTCGATTCGCTGCGCGCGCGTGCTGATTCATCGCCCGATCCAAAGGCTGCTGCACGCGAGCTCGTCGCTTCGTTGAAGAAGCTGCCGATCGTTGCCGACGCGTGGACTAACGATGAGCTCTACAGTCACCCGCGCGACAGCTTTGCCATTCTTCAGCGCCGCTCGATGTATCCCGGCCGCTTAGCGGGGAGATTCAGCCGCGAATTAGTCGAGTACCGCTTGATTCCCGGGATTTACGCGGCACCGAAAGGAAGCGGGCACGGTCAGACATACTGGTACGACCGACACGTTCCGTTGATCTGGATGGGACCAGGCATCACTGCACGCAAGGATCCATCGAAAGCAGCCACAGTCGATTTTGCGCCGACAGCAGCATGGCTCCTCGGGATTCCTTATCCCAGAGATCTTGATGGACACGCAAGGACTGAGATTCTAAAGATCCCCTAGAGTCTGTGCCCTGAATGTCGCTACAGCGCCAACAACACCCGCGGACAACGGCAAAGCGCCGGCAACAATCCGGCACGCCTCGACCGCAGGTTTGAAGGCGCGTCGCTTTACTTCCGCGCGCAGCGGATCGAACAACAGATCGCCTGCCTGAGTGACTCCACCGGCAATCACGAAGATGTCGGGATTGAAAATATTGAGAAGATTAGATACGCCGACGCCCAGGAAATGCGCGGTGTCCCGCACGACTTCCGACGCGATGCGGTCGCCGCGCTTTGCTCCCTCGAACACAGTCTGAGCCGTGATTTTTTTCAGATCACCGTCGACCATGCCAACAAGGAGAGAATCGTCATCGCCTTCCAGCGTTTCACGCGCGCGCTCGGCGATTGCCGGCCCCGATGTGTAGGCCTCGAGACATCCATAGTTGCCGCACTTGCACCGCCTTCCGGTTGAATCGATTGTCGTGTGACCGATCTCACCGGCGGAATCTGCGGCTCCGTGATAAAGCTTGCCGTCGAGAATGAGACCACCGCCGATGCCTGTGCCGATGGTCAATCCGACAACATTGCGTCCGCCCTTTGCAGCGCCGCACCACCATTCACCGAGGGTCGCGCAGTTCGCGTCATTGTCGAGCGTGGCGGGAAGATTCACGCGCCTGGAGACTTCATCCCGAAGCGGAAAGTCGCGCCAGCCAAGGTTCGGAGTGACGATGACGACTCCCCGGGCCCTGTCGAGCGGGCCCGGGGAGCCTATGCCCACTCCGAGAAAATCGCTGCGCTCAGCGCCGGTCTCGTTCTGAGTCTCTCTGATTACGTCTTCGACAAGAGCGGCGATCCGATCGACAACAGCTTCCGCACCGTTTTCAGAAAGCGTCGGGATCATGCGCATGGCGATTTCGCGAGTGCCGTCTGTCGGCATCGCGCCTGCCGCGATGTTCGTTCCGCCAAGATCGATGCCCACAATGAACTGCTCTCGTACAGTCACGCCTGAGCTCGCTCCTGAAGTGATTGCGTAATGAGGCCGAAAACGTATTCAGAGGAAACTTCGCGCATACAGCGCCAATGTCCAAGCGGGCAGATGTGCGGACCGTGATGATCGCATGGCCTGCAGTCCAGTCCGTCGACGCCGGCTATGTGCGAGCCAAGTGCAAGCGGACCAAATCCGAACGCTGGGCTTGTAGGACCGAATATTCCGATCGTCGGAGTATCCATCGCCGAGCCAAGGTGCTGCGGCGCGGAATCATTGGTCACCAATACTTCCGCTCGGCCGATGATTGCAGCGGATCCAAGTATTCCGACCTTACCGGCAGCGTTCACTCCACATCCTTCGGGAAGCTGCGCTACGATCAAATCGCCTGCTTCCGCATCAGCATTGGCGCCAACGGCGACGATGTTGAACCGATCGACAAGCTTGACCGCAAGCTCCGGATAGAACGGCCACCGCTTGGTTCCCCATACGCTTCCCGGCGCAAGCGCAACGAACGGCCGTCTCGGGTTCGCGAGCTTTTCGCGAAGCAATGATTCGACTTGGGCGTCATCGCCCGGAGAAGGATAGACGCGAGGTCGCACCTGGTCTCGGGTCGGGGGATCGGCACAATCACTCATCGACAAACGCCAGAGCCGCTCCGCATGATGCTTGTCGAATCTGTATTCGACTTGTTCAGTGTAGAGCTTGCGTCCTTCGGATGTGTTGAATCCGATCCGCCCCC
>DATEDH010000076.1:0-2785 GCA_035281765.1 Gemmatimonadaceae bacterium | reverse complement strand
TATCCTTTCCATTTGCAGCAGCGCGAGCCTGCTCCAGTGCAGATTCGATCCCGTCGGTGACGAAGATGAACTCGGTTCCTCCCTCCATCATTATTGGATCATGCGCGTGATGTGTCAGCACGAATGTCTTCACATGATACGGGGGATTCTTACCCCACCATCCCTCCCAGTTGTCGTCAGGCCATGGGCCGCGACTGTGACTGAACATGTTTCGGCCGAGTATCCACGCGCCCATTCCCCGCATTGCTCTCTCGGCCATCTGGTTGTCGATTCCGGTTTCACCGCCTTCCAGCTTCTGCATTTTCCGAAACTCGAGCGTGGGGAAAAACCAGCTCATGATCTCCGGTCCTCTCACACCCAGAGGATTCTCCAGACTTTGATTCGGTCCAGCGCCGAATCCGTCGAGAGAAATTCCAAAGCTGGCGACCTTGAGCTTCGTCATCAGCGCTTCTGTGTCCGGACTTTGATCGAGCCGTACATGCCGAGCTTGTAATGCGGCGGTGACTTGTCGTCGTCCTGAAAGCCGCACTCAAGCACATACGCGCGACCGGGGAGAAAGTCGATCACGAGATTGCCAAGAGGCGCTTTGCCGGCGTCCGAATACAGGACGCCGATGCCCCCGTTCTTCTCGAACAGAGGAAACACGTCTCCATCGACTTTGTCCACAGCTACAACGCTATCGAGCGTCACGCCTTTCCTGAGCAGCGCAATGTTGATCTCATGCCGGTGTTTTCCCGCATTCCTGAAAGAGATCGTATGAATACCGGGAGAAACCTCGCGCGGATATTTCGTAAACGCGTAATCAACAGCGACTATCGAGTCGACCGGTGTTCGCGGAACCGGGGCAGCTGATCCCGTGACGTGAATCACCGAGTACATCCCCATCTCGAAGTGCTGCGGAGCTTTGGCGCTGTCGCGGAAGATGCACAACACCCCGTAATCGCGATCCGGAAGAAGATTCGCGCTCAGTCGAGCGGGTGCTTTCGATTTGTCATCGGCAAACAGCACTCCTACTGAGCCATCGATGTAGATCAGCTGCGATTTACCTTCCTTACGCGCACTCACAACCTGCTCGATCCTTGCACCACGCTTGAGGAGGAAGATGTTGAACTCGTGCGGGTGCTTGCCTGCGTTGTTGAATGTGAATGTGGTCGCACCAGCGGGAAGTGTCGCCGGCACCTTGAACGCGTAATCGACGCCAAGGATCTCGACGTTCCGTGCTGCCGTGCTCGTGCTCGCTGGTGCAACACTCACAGCGAGCGCAGAAAGGAAGAGAAGCGATTTCACAGTTCTACGAGCTCGTCGTAGGTCTCCGGTCTTCGATCACGGAAGAACTGCCAGGTATTTCGCACTTCGCGAATCTTGTCGAAGTCCAGCTCGGCAGTGATGAGCTCGGTTTTGTCGCGCGATGCATTCGCGAGAAACTGACCGCGGGGATCGCAGAAATAACTCTGACCGTAAAACTCGCCGATATCCCACGGCTGCTCGTGACCAACGCGATTGATCGCGCCGACGAAATACGCATTTGCCACGGCATGCGCAGGCTGCTCGAGCTTCCACAGATATTCCGACAAGCCGGCGACAGTCGCCGATGGATTGAAAACAATCTCCGCTCCGTTCAATCCGAGAGCGCGAGCACCTTCGGGGAAGTGGCGATCATAGCAGATGTACACACCGACCTTTGCATATGCGGTGTCGAACACCGGGTATCCAAGATTGCCTGGCTTGAAGTAGAACTTTTCCCAGAAGCCCGGCGCGACATGCGGAATGTGGTTCTTTCTGTACTTACCGAGGTACGTACCGTCCGCGTCGATCACTGCCGCAGTGTTGTAGTAGACACCGGGCGATTCCTCCTCATAGATCGGGACGACGATGACCATGCTGTGCTTCTTTGCAAGCTGCTGCATAAGCTTCGTCGTTGGCCCATCGGGAATCTGCTCAGTCGAATCGTACCAGCGCGTAGTCTGCTCGGCGCAGAAATAAGGGCCCGTGAAAATCTCCTGCATGCAGATGATCTGCACGCCTTCGCTCGCGGCTTTCTCGATCAGCGGAATGTGCTTCTCGATATTCGCTTCCCTGATTGTCTCGAGTGATTCATCGGTGCTGCACGCATGCGTGGCCTGAATCAAACCGCACTTCACGACTTTCGACATCGATTTCTAGCTCTCGGTAATTGGATGACTGAATGCAGGAGATTCTACGCTTTCCCGCGCGGTGCTCCTCATCAGAATAAGATAGAAGACAAAGCTCAGCGCAAACGTCACGAACCACGCGTACGTGTAGAGTCTATCCAGCGGTCCAGCGTTGGCGACAACCCCGCCTGGCGTCGTTGCAGCGCGAATAAATCCGGGAACGACTGGAAGTACGGCAAGAATGAGCGCCGCAATCGCTTTCCAGTTCACACCGTTCGAATAGGTATAGCGTCCCTGCAGTGAAAAGAGATCCCTGAGATCGAGCTGCTGGCGCTTCACAATCCAGTAATCCGCGATGAGAATCCCGCCAAGCGCGCCCATCAGGCTAGAGTATCCAATGAGCCAGGTGAAGATGTAGGCGGCTGCATCCGAGTAGAGCTTCCACGGCATCATCAGAATTCCGATCACCGCGGTAATCAATCCCCCCGTTACATACGTAATTCTCCGGGGACTCAGATTGGAAAAATCATTCGCAGGCGAGACGACGTTCGCGGCCATGTTGGTCGTGAGCTGCGCAGCAAGCACAACGAGCGCACCGAACACTATGACTGCCGGAGAGCCAATTCGGCTGATGAGCTCGACTGGATCCCAGA
>DATEDH010000075.1:0-25819 GCA_035281765.1 Gemmatimonadaceae bacterium | reverse complement strand
CTCGGTTTCAGGTGAGCGAGTGGACACTGGTCCGCACGCATATGTCGATGGAACGGTCATGATCGACAATGCCGAGGTCGCAAAACCTGCGCGCACGAAGAAGGTGAGCAACTCGACGCTCGTTGCGGCAGCGGCTGTCGTTGTTCTCATCATTGCGGGAATATTCGGCCGAAAGATTTTCAATGGCGGAGCGTCAGCGCTCGATGACAGGGCACTGGCGGTTCTTCCATTCCGCGTCGCTTCAGCCGATCCATCGCATCATTATCTCCGCGAAGGAATGGTCGATCTCATCGCTGCAAAACTCTCGGGCGAAGATCTTCGGGCGCTCGATCCGCGGATGATGCTCGATGCATGGCGAAGAGCAGGGGGGAGTGAGACCAACGAGCTTTCGCGCGAAGCATCCATCGATCTGGCGCGACAGCTCAAAGCCGGCAAGGCGCTGCTCGGCGATGTCGTCGGGACGCCGAATCGCATCGTACTGAATGTCTCACTCGTCGATGTGTCAAAAGGGAATCAAATCACGCGGCTAAGCGTAGAGGGTCCCCCGGACAGCCTGTCGTCACTGGTAAATCAGATATCGACACAGCTGATGACGCAGACTTCCGGCGAAGCTGCAACGCGCATGGCGAACCTTTCGAGTACGTCGCTGCCAGCGTTGCGCGCTTATCTCGATGGAGTGGCGCGGTTGAGGCGCCAGGATGCGAGCAACGCAGTGCTCGACTTCGATCGCGCATTGAAGGAAGATTCAACGTTCGCGCTCGCGGGGCTCGGCTTGCGGCTCGCCGCTGCATGGGTTGGTGAGGGAAGACTCGGCGAACGGGGAATTCAGGTTGCGTGGCGCGAGAAGGCACGGCTGAGTCCGCGCGATCAATCATTACTCGTTGCACTCGCCGGCCCTAAATATCCTGCGCGCTCGTCGAACCTCGATGTCTATAAGGCGCGTGAACAGTACCTGTCGATAGCGTCCGACAACGCCGAGGCGTGGTATCTCGTCGCTGATCAGCTGTTCCACTATGGCTCCGCGATGGGCATCCCTGATTGGGAGGAGCGCTCGCTCGCCGGGTTCAAGAAGGCGATGGAGCTCGATTCGCTGTATTCGCCGGGGTACACGCATGCGATGCCGCTCGCGCCGTCGATGGGTGACACGGGGTTTCTCAATCGTGCATATCGTCTGAGAGCGGCGTCTGATACTGCATCGCAATGGCGGGTGCAGCATGAGTGGTACATGGCAGCGCATCGCGGGGACATGCCGGCGGCTGCAAAAGTCTTCGACGGCCTTTCAGGCCGTAACGGCGACATCGTTCTAGTTGGAATAATTCGTCATACGCTGTTCGATGGAACCGGAGCGCAGCACGCGCAGCTTGCGATGGAAAAGTTCGTGAGCGCCGGTCCGACCGAGGCCGCACGACGTGACCGCTCTCGCTTTGCGCACGACGTGTTTCTCGATCTCGGACGCCCGTTGGAAGCGCTCAAGTATCTGAACGCAGGACGAGACAGTGCGCAGGCAGTGAATACTGCGATTGTCACAGTGCGTGATGCAACGATGGGACAGATTCCGCCCGAGGCAGCAAGGGAAGCGCTAAGTGCGCTGTCTCAGCTCGAGGCGCGTCCTGAGCCGGCAGATTCAGCGGCGAGAGATATTCAACGCGCGGTGATCCGCGTGATGGAGCCATGGCGCCTCGCGCATGGAGACACGAGTCAGACAGGGCGATCGATTCAGAGAATCCGGTCGTTGGTGCGCAATGAAAAGAACGATCCGGTAAGCGCGGAGATCGAGATTGCGTTTCTCGAGATGCTTCATGCAGAAGCAACTCGCTCTCCTTCGCTGAGGCGCTCGGTCGACAGACTTGATTCACTCGTGCTGCAGACTGACATCGCGTTTGTACAGTCCACTGCCCGTCTCGCGCAGTTCATGCTGGCTGGCGCTCGGGTTTACGAAAAGCTTGGCGACTTCAACCATGCGCTGGCGATGGCGGGCCGGTATACGGTCTGGAACGCCGAGGCGATGCCGTACCTCGCGCTGCAGCTGAGGGAGCAGGGGCGGCTCGCGGTGAAGGCCGGTGACCGGAAGCGTGCGATCCGTGCCTACAATCACTATCTGAAGATGCGAGCGACTGCCGAGCCCTTTGCGCTGCCGCAGGTTGATTCAGTTCGTAAGGAGCTTGCGGCGCTCGCGCGAAACTAAATCCCGGGAGCTTGAAAAAACCACGGAGCCAGACACGGAGTGACGGGGCAACGGAGTCCTCACGGAGAACTACGTTTTTGTTTTTTGTTTTGCTGTTAGCAGGTAGCAGGTAGCAGGTAGCAGGTAGCTGTCGCTGGCAGCAGGCCGCAGATAGCAGGCAGCGCAGTTCCGTAGTTCTCACCAGGCAGCTGCTGATTTCACACATCTATTACATCCAGAATGTTGTACCACCGGGCAATTGGCCAGAAGTTTCATGACTTATGGCTGATCGCCCGTCTGCATTGAGACTCCGCTGGCCGCTCCTGGTGCTGATGTTGAGCATTGGTCTTACGGCATTCGCTGCGTTCGATGCGCAGCGGACAGTGCGCGGGCAGAAGAAAGTCGTTGAGCGCGCAATTCGGGAATTCTCGAGTTTCGCGGCGTGGAGTTACAGCGAGCACCTCAAGCAGCAGCTCTCAATAGCAGCCGTCGAAGTAATCGGTGCGGTAAATCACGGCGAGAACATGCACAGCAGTCCGCATGTGCCTCCGGCGCACGAGCTCGTGCATTATCTGCCCACCGAACTCCGGTGCAATTGTCATCGCACGAGGCTTGGGCCGCTGCCGCAACTCTTCTTCGCATTCAAGCTTGGAACACGCGAAGTAGACGTCGCGCGGAATCTTTATCCAGTACCTTCGGAAGGTTGGCGCGTAACTCCGATTAACCACCGCGACATGATGGGACAGGCGCAGGGCGTCGATCCATCGAAAAGCTGGATCGCAGACACGCTGACTTATCTCACGAGGAAAGCTGTCCGCGATGAGCATGGTTACGGCTATCTGCTCGCGCGGCATGACGGCAAGCTTACGCCAATGGCGTATACGCTGATGCCGACAGCGTGGGGCGATACGATCGTGTACGGCGTGGAATACACGCCGGAGAAGCTGATGGCCCTCCTTGGCGAAGTTCTCGACGGTAAAGGCCTGCTCCCGTCGACATTCACAAACGGCGCGCGCAATCGAGACGTCGTTGCCCTTCGCGTCAGCGACGCATCCGGGCGCACGTTTTATGAGTCGGCGCCGGGCGTGAACTCGCCCGCCTTCACTGAGCTTCCGCTTCCTCGCGAATACGGAGGAATGATGCTGCGCGTGATGGTGCGACCTGACCAGGCGGGCAATCTCATCATCGGCGGACTGCCTCGCTCACGACTTCCGTTTGTGCTTGGGCTACTCGCGCTCGCAGCGATGATGTCCGTGATTGCCGTCGTGCAGATTCGTCGAGAGACTGAGTTTGCGGGAATGCGCGCGGATTTTGTATCGAGCATCTCTCATGAGCTGAGGACGCCGCTCGCGCAGATCAAGCTGTATCTCGAGACCATTCGCACCGGTCGCGCATCATCGCCTGAGCAGCGGGAATGGTCGCTGCGCCATATCGATCGCGAAACCGCACGACTCGGCAACCTTGTCGAGAACGTGCTGAGGTTCTCGCGCCTGGGACGTAGCGATTCATCCCCGTCGGAAGCGATCGACATCGCCGATGAAGTGGAGCGAATCGTCGATGAGTTCCGGCCGCTCGCTGCCTCGAGAAAAGCGGCGATCGATTTGTCGGTCGACGACCATTCACTCGTGAAGATTCGACCGGAGGCGGCCAGGCACGTGGTCGTGAATCTTCTGGATAACGCGGTGAAGTATGGGCCTGTGTCGCAGACGGTCCGCGTCCATGTGGCTCTCAGGAATGAGAGAGCGATCATTTCAGTCTCGGATGAAGGTAAGGGAGTGCCGCGGCATGAGCGCGAGAACATCTGGAAAGCATTTGCGCGTGCGTCGACACCGACTGCTGCTGCCGGCAGCGGTATTGGATTGACTATCGTCCGGGACGTCGTACGTCAGAACGGCGGTGACGCCTGGGTGGAAGATGCCGAGAGCGTTGGCGCAAAATTCGTCGTGTCCCTTCCCGCCGCAGGACGAGCGCCGGCAGCCGGTCACACTCGAGAGCCAGTCGCCATCGTAAGTGCCGGGTGATGAGCGCCCGAATTCTTCTCGTCGAAGACAACGCCGATCTCGCGGAAGGCGTCGAGTACAATCTTCGACTCGAAGGCTACGATGTTAAAGTCGCTGATAACGGAAAAATTGCTGTCGAAATAGCGCTCAGCTGGCAGCCGGATCTCATACTGCTCGACCTGATGCTTCCCGAGATGGACGGGTATCAGGTGCTGCGCCGTGTCCGGCAATTTGCTGCAAACGTCCCCGTGATAATTCTGTCGGCTCGCGGAGAAGAGGCGGACAAGGTACGGGGATTCAAGCTCGACGCCGACCAGTATGTCACGAAGCCGTTCAGTATTGTCGAGCTGCTCGAGAGGATTGCCGCGCTTCTCCGGCGCAACGCGCGTGCGCTTCCCGACGCACCCGCATCGAGAGTGTCGTTCGGTGAAGTCGATATTGATACAGCGTCGCGAACAGTTCTTCGCAACGGCAAGCCGTGCACACTTACGCCCAAGGCGTATGAGCTTCTGCTGGCACTGGTGAGAAGGGACGGTGCCGTCGCGGGCAGAACTGAGCTCCTCAAGGAAGTGTGGGGATACGGGGCATTCATCATGACGCGCACTGTCGATACACATATCGCCGAGCTGAGGCGAAAGCTCGAGAGTAATCCTGCAGAGCCCCGTCATATCGTCACCGTGTGGAAAGTCGGGTATCGGCTGTCGAAGGCATAGGCCCTTTCACAACTCTCGCACAATTCCGGCACGCTTTCATAATCCTATCCAGCGTGCATCTCCGTAGGATACCGCAGGACTAATCCACGGGGCTTTTCATGATGACAAAACATTGGCGAACAGCGTTTGTGTTGAGCGCTGTTGTGGTTTCTCTTCTCGTTCCTGCGCGTGCGCATTCTCAGGACGTCCGCTCGAAGATACTCGTCCCGACAGCGTGGCTTGCAAGTCACCTGAACGATCCCAATCTCGTGCTTCTTCACGTCGGTGAGAAATCCGAATACGATCGCGAGCACATTCCGGGAGCGCGCTTCATCGAGATGGATGACATCTCCGAGTCGGCGCATGACAAGCCGGGTGGATTGATGCTTCAAGTGCCATCGGCCGAAAAACTTCGTGAAAAGCTTGCGGCGATTGGGATCTCCGATGATTCGCGAATTGTCGTGTATTACGGCAACGACTGGGTGAGCCCGACTACGCGCGTCGTGTTCACGCTCGACTACGCAGGTCTCGGCGACAGGAGCTCGCTTCTTGACGGCGGTATGCCGCAATGGAAGCTCGAGAAGCGGCCGGTAACTGCAGCAGTGCCCGCCGCGAAGACAGGAAAGCTTGCAGCTCTCAAGGTGCGGCCGATTGTTGTCGATGCGGACTTCGTGAAGGCGAGCATTGGAAAGCCTGGCATCTCGATTGTCGATGGTCGCGACGGCGTGTTCTACGATGGAGTGAGAACTCCGCGTGGAATGAACGGCCCGCAGCGGGCGGGACATATCGCGGGAGCGAAGAGCGTTCCATTCACCGAGATCACGAACAACGATCTTCTCGTGAGATCACCGTCGGAGCTCGAAGCGATCTTTACAAAGGCCGGAGTGAAGCCGGGTGATACTGTCATTGGCTATTGTCACATTGGCCAGCAGGCAACGGCGATGTTGTTCGCGGCGCGATCGCTCGGCCACAAGGTTCTCCTGTATGACGGATCGTTCGAGGACTGGTCGGCGCGCAAGGATTATCCCGTAGAGACGAAGCCGACAGGACAGTGAGCGTGAGAGCTTACTCGAATCCGTATCTGTCCGGATTCGGACTTGGACTCGTCCTGCTGTCTGCATTTGTATTTGCAGGACGAGGTCTCGGAGCATCGGGTGCATTCGCAAGTGCTGCGGCAGCGACTGCAGCAGTAGCTGCGCCCGATGCTACGCAGGCCAACGATTATTTCGCCCGTTATCTGAGCGCGTCAGGAAAACCTGCGATCGACTGGCTGGTTATCGAGCTCATCGGTGTTGTGGTCGGCGGATTTATTTCCGCGTACCTTGCCGGTCGTTTGCGGCGAGGTGTCGAGAAAGGACCTCGAATATCGAATCGATCGCGCCTCACGCTCGCGTTCGCGGGAGGCGGAGCGATGGGACTCGGTGCCGTTCTCGCGCGCGGATGCACGAGCGGGCAGGCGCTCACCGGCGGAGCGCTCCTCAGCGCAGGAAGCTGGCTGTTCATCGGCGCGGCATTCGCCGCCGCGTATCTTGCAGCGCCATTTCTGAGAAAGGCCTGGACATGATCACCCCTTTTTCAGACGGAGGCTACGCATCAGGCGCTGCGGCATTGCTGATCGGAGCTGCGTTCGGCTGGTTCCTCGAGCGAGCGGGGATGGGAAGCGCGCGCAAGCTTGCGGGTCAGTTCTATCTCACCGACCTCACAGTTTTCAAGGTGATGTTCACCGCGATCGTCACCGCGATGCTCGGCGTGTTCTGGCTGGGGTGGATCGGCGTGATCGACACTGCGAACATCTATGTTCCCGAGACGTTTCTCATTCCGCAGATCGTCGGTGGGGTCGTCTTTGGCATCGGGTTCGCGATCGCCGGACTATGCCCGGGGACGTCGTGTGTCGCTGCAGCTACCGGGCGCATCGATGGATTTGCCGTTGTTGCGGGAATGTTCGCAGGAGTGCTCGGCAGCGGAATTTTGTTCGCATCGCTCCGCCAATTCTACGATCTCACGCCGCGGGGCGTGTTGACCTTGCCGCAGATATTTGGAGTTAGCGAAGGTCTCGTCGTGTTCGCTGTTGTCCTGATTGCGATGGCTGGATTCAAGGTTGCGAATCGCATCGAGCAGAGGAACAGCGCAGCGTGAACGACGATCGCGCGATCCGGGTATTGGCCACGGCCGCGCTTGCACTTGGCGCACTTGCAGTCGTTGCTGGATCTCCGAGGAAATCCGGTCCAGCGCTCGATGTCGCGCAGCTCGCGCGCGAAGTAAGCAATGAATCGGATCACGTCACTGCTGTCGAGCTTGCGGGCTGGATACGCGACAGAAAAGCGGGACTTCGCATCATCGATATTCGCGATTCGGCATCATTCGAGGAATCGCATGTGCCCGGCGCGGTAAGGCAGTCACTCGATGAAGTTGCGGTCGCGCCGGTGAAAGATGGCGAAACGATCGTGCTCTACTCGGGCGGCGGTGCGCATGCCGCGCAGGCCTGGGTGCTGTTGAGGTCGCGCGGCGTGAAGGACGTTTTCTTCCTGCGCGGCGGATACGACGAGTGGATGGACGAAGTGATGAATCCTCGATTCCCTCGGAATGCACCGCCTGAAGAACGGGCAGCGATGGACAGCATTGCCGCGTTGAGCAGGTACTTCGGAGGCGTGCCGAGGAACGTCGATTCGTTGATTGTCAGGAATCGCGATCACGATGGGCAAGCATCATGGAAAGCCGCGGTGAAGCGCGCGCGAGGGCGAGGCTGCTGATGACCGCGGCGCACTCGATCTCTGCCTCGATTGACAGTGAAGAGTTGTACTTCGAGGAGCTGCGCGGTCGCGAATACGCGCGCCTCGATGCCGACGATCACGCATATCTCGATTTTACCGGGAGCGGACTCTACGCCGAGCGGCAGGTAACGAAGCATGCTGACCGATTGCGCTCGAGCTTGTTCGGGAATCCTCACTCCGAGAATGGTCCATCTCTATTCACAACGGCGGTAATACACCGGGCGAAATCCCGTCTGCTCGATTTCGTGGATGCACCGCACGATGAGTATGTCGTCGTGTTTACGGCTAACACGAGCGCGGCGATAAAGCTGGTCGCTGAGAGTTTTCCATTTACGAGGGACTCGGCGCTCGTTCTTTCGGCCGACAACCACAATTCCGTGAATGGAATTCGGGAGTTTGCGCGCGCCGCGCATTCGGCCACCTCATATGTCGAGCTGAACCATGAGCTCCATCTTGTCGATGCGCGAGGGACACTCGCTCAAAAGCGCCGAAGCGATCATGATCTCTTCGCATTTCCCGCGCAATCGAACTTCTCGGGAGTGAAGCATTCGCTCGCTCTCATCAAGCAGGCTCAGAAGCTTGGTTATCGCGTCCTGCTCGATGCCGCTGCATTTCTGCCGACAAATCGATGGAGCTTGCGCGAGTATCCCGCCGATTTCGTCGCGCTTTCCATGTATAAGGTCAGCGGATACCCAACCGGTGTCGGTGCGCTGATCGCTAGAAAGGAAAGTCTCGCGATGCTGACCCGTCCGTGGTTTGCGGGAGGCACGGTGCAGTACGCGTCGGTGCAGAATGACCGCCACATGCTCCTGGTTCGCAACGGGGAAGGCTTCGAGGATGGAACGCCCGCTTTTCTCGACATCGCGGCAGTAGCTGACGGACTCGACTTGATCGACGAGATCGGAATCGATCGCATCAATCGGCATGTCACGACTCATGCGATGACATTCCTGGAAGGTCTCACTCGATTATGCTCGAGATCAGGTGCACGGCTCGTTCGCGTCTATGGCCCACGCCCCGGAGCGACGCGGGGTGCGACGATAGCGTTCAACGTGATCGGTGCCGACGGGAATACTGTTCCGTTCGGTCGAGTGGTTGAGCGCGCGCGGAATGAGGGCGTATCACTTCGTGGCGGCTGCTTCTGCAATCCTGGTGCGTCGGAGCGTGCGTTTGGGTTCCTCGCCCAGCGCACTGCGTCATGCCTCGATGCACTCGGCAGTGGATTTTCGATCGACAAGTTCTCTGAGTGTCTTGGACCTGACATTCCCGTCGGCGCCGTCCGCGCTTCAATGGGAATTGCAACGAATCGCCGTGATGTTGATCGTGCGCTCGCCGTCGTTGCTTCGTTTGGATAATTGGAGTTTTTACGGAGAAAAAACACGGAGCTAGACACGGAGTTACGGAGTAAGCAGAGTCCGCACGGAGGAAAACCTTTTTCCTGTTTTTTGTCGGCTGTTAGCAGGTAGCCGGTAGCAGGTAGCTCAAGCAGATAGCAGGACGCAGACAGCAGGTAGCGGCAGTTCCGTAGTTCCTAAAAAAACTCCGTGCGGACTCCGTTGCGTCGTGGCTCCGTGTCCAACGTTTTACAGATGCTGCGAGCGAACTGCCGCTACCTGCTGTCTGCGTCCTGCTATCTGCTTGAGCTACCTGCTACCCGCTACCTGCTGGCAGTAAAAAAAGAACAAAAGTGGTTCTCCGTGCGTACTCCGTTACTCCGTTACTCCGTGTCTAGCTCCGTGGTTTTTCTCCGAAAAAACTCCCCACCTTACAAGATGCTTACGTCTCCCGTCGAAACTCTGACACGATGCTGCACAAATCCCGACAGCGCACGCCCATCTGCGGCGTTATGAATGACTTGATAGAAAACCACCAAACCTTTTTGTTGTTGACCCCGTCCAAATAAAGGCAAAAACGGGCCGGCCCAGGCAACGAAAAAAACTGAGGTTGCGCAACGCCTCTTGAACCAGACAATCCTTGAGATGCGCTCATCCAACCGATTCTCGCAGGCGCTGACGCTCGTCGTCGTCGCGTCGTTAGTTGCCGCCCCCGCAAAAACGCGGGCGCAGGCACGTGGTGTTCATCCCCAGCCAGCACCGATTGCGCAGGCAGTGCGGCTTTCGTCGAGCATCTCGTTAGATGGAAAGCTCGATGAACAGGTCTGGCGCACAGCACCGGCAATCACCGAGTTCAGGCAGTCACAGCCTGACGAGGGCAAGCCCGGAACTCAGCGCACAGAGGTGCGATTCGCGTACGATGATGCCGCGATCTATATCGGCGCCCGCATGTTCGACTCGCTTGGCGCAAAGGGAGTTGTCACGCGGCTTCTTCGCCGCGACGCGCTGGCAGAGACTGACAGCGACATCCTTCAGGTGACGTTCGACAGCTACCACGATCATAGCTCACGATACATTTTCTGGCTCAATCCCTCAGGCTCCAAGCGAGATGGTACGGGCGATCCAACCTGGGATCCCGTATGGGAAGGCAAGGCCAACATCGACTCACTCGGCTGGACGGCCGAGCTTCGCATTCCGTTCAATCAGCTCAACTTCTCGCGCGATACCGACCAGGTATGGGGTATTCAGGTCATCCGCTTCATCCACCGGCTCAACGAGCGACAGCACTTCGCGTGGTGGCCGAATAACGACGTTGGCGGTCCCCAGCGGTACGGACACCTGGAAGGAATCAAGATCAGCGAGCGCCCGCGTGGAATGGAGCTCCTTCCATATACAGTCGGACGCCGTCGCGACGTGCGGCCGCCCGATCCAAATAATCCGTTCACGAAAAACAGCGATACCGATTATCGAATCGGCGGCGATCTCAAGTACCGGCTGACTTCCAACCTCACTCTCAACGCCACCTTCAACCCGGATTTCGGCCAGGTGGAGGTCGACCCTGCCGTCGTGAATCTGTCGGCATTCGAGACGTTCTTTTCAGAGAAGCGGCCGTTCTTCATCGAAGGCCAGAATGCATTCGGATTTGGAAGCTTCAGCTGCTTCTTCTGCAGCAATGTCAGCAATCTCCAGTTGTTTTACACGCGCCGCATTGGTCGCGCTCCACAGCTCTCTCCCGCGGGCACATATGTCGATCAGCCCGAGAACGCGACGATTCTTGGCGCCGCGAAGATTACCGGACGGACCAAGAGCAATTACCTCCTCGGTATCATGAACGCCGTGACGCGTCGTGAGAGAGCCGACGTTGTCACGATCAATTCAGTCACCGGCGAACAAGTTCGGTCGACGGCTGAGGTCGAGCCGCTTTCGAATTACTTCGTCGGCCGCGCACGAAAGGAATTTCAGGGTGGGGCACAGTCGTTCGGCGGCATTGTGACTTCGGTCGATCGCTTCACCGACGATTCACTCGCTGACGCTCGCCTTCCGAGCGCTGCGAGAAGCCTCGGCTTCGACTGGTTTACCTCATGGAAGGATCGCACCTACTCATTCATGGGACAGACCGCGTTCAGCGACGTGCGCGGATCGTCGCAGGCGATTGAGCGAATTCAGCGATCAAGCGCCCGGTATTTCCAGCGCCCCGATCGCGACGGCAGTGGGAACGGCCTGTTCTCCGACGAGCTCGATCCCGATGCAACGCGCCTGACGGGCTATGGCGGATATGCGCGCATCGCGAAGGACGGCGGCGTGTGGCTCTGGGAGTCGATGGTGAATTATCGAAGCCCGGGTTTCGAGGTGAATGACATCTCGTTCAACACGCGGTCTGATTACGTGTGGATGAATGCGAACTTCGCGCGCTCGATCACCAAGCCAGGACCCATCTACCGAAATTATTTCGCGGTACTCAGCGCACAACAGCAGTACAACTACGACGGCGACCTGACCGATCGCGAATTCGCTGCGGGGATCTTTGGAACGCTCAGGAACTTCTGGCAGGCGAATGCATTCGTGATCCGGACGCCCAGTGTGTATGACGACGGCATTCTTCGCGGCGGTCCCGTGATCAAGAAGCGCGGATACCGTTATCATCAGATCTTCATTGGAACCGACGCCCGCAAGAAAGTCTCATTCACATTCCAGCCGACTTTCAACGATTACGACTACGGGCCCGATCAGCTCAACCTCAGCACCAACGTCGTATGGAAGCCGACGTCGAGTGTTCAACTGTCAGCAGGCCCGTCGTACCTGCGCGCGGGAACCGTCGGGCAGTTCGTAACGTCGTACGCTGATCCCACCGCGACTGCATTCTACGGTCGTCGCTACATTTTCGGCCGGCTGTTGCAGAAGCAGCTCGCAATGAGCACGCGCGCGAACATTACCTTCACGCCGACTCTTACCTTCGAGCTGTTTGCGCAGCCGCTCATTGCAAGCGGCGATTACGTGAACTTCAACGAGTTCGTTGCACCGCGTCATCGCACGCAGCACACGTTCACGGGCGATGAGCTGACGGAGTCGGTGGTGGATGGCCAGCGCATGTACACGATCGATCCTGATGGATCAGCGGGGCCTGCATCGTCGATCACAATCGGAGATCCCGATTTCAACTTCAGGGCGCTTCGCGGCAACGCAGTCGTGCGGTGGGAGTACCGCCCTGGCTCCACTCTCTATTTCGTATGGCAGCAGAACAGGTCGGATACCGATCCGATCGGCAATTTCAGCTTTGCACGTGACAGGTCAGCGCTGTTCGACGCGCATCCTGACAACATCTTCCTCGTCAAGGCAAGCTACTGGATAGCGTTCTGAGATAGCTGGCGCTTTTCGTATGGAGCGGCCTGGCCTGTTCTTCGGGCCAGGCCGTTTGTTCGTTATGGTTTATTTCTTTGGATCCACTTTGATTCTCACAACCGACGTGCCCACGGTAATGACCATCGTGTCGCCGACCTTATCGACGGTCGGACCACCCGGGCTCCAGACTTCGACTGTCACGTTGTCCATCGTGCCGGAGTACCGGAGCTGTCTTCTTGCGCTCGGTGCAAGTGTGCGAGCGACGACACCCGTCGACCGCGCGGCCTGAGCTGCGCGCACTTCGGGCCGGGTACCAACAGTGAGTGACTTCTCGAGAGTTTTCGTACCGCGTGTGACTCTGAGCCTTATCGTCTCACCCGGACGAACCCGTCCAAACCTGCGCGCGCCTTCGCTCGAAAGTATGGAGTACCCATCGATATGGGTAATCCTGTCGCCGTTGCGAAAACCCGCGCGATCTGCAGGACTTCCCGTTTCAATGCGCGCGATCTGTGGAACCTCATCGGATTCCCAGACAGGGTCTGATGAGGGAGACGTTGCCGTCCATCCACACCCGTTGCACTTGATCGAGAACCCGAACCATCCGCGGGGCATCGACGGGACGACGGGCATGACAGGCATCTCGGGCCACACCGTCGAGTACGCGATAACACGCGGGGTTGAAGGAACTGCTGGTCTTGCAGGCACCACCGCTGGGGATGGGGTGGTTGGCTCAGGCGGCAATGCAGGTTGAGCCGGCATTGCTCCCTGAGGCGGCTCAGGTGCGGGAGTCCAGACAACGACAGGCGGTGCTGCCGCCTGCGGCGCGCGGGGGGCAGGCGGCGTTTCCCAGGCCGACGTAAAACTGCCAGGCGCTCTGGGCGACAGAGTATATGCGGTCGAAACTCCCTCCGACGCGCGCAGCGAAACTTTCATCGAGCGACCGTTGCGCCTGATGGTCAAATCGACGTCGTCGCCGGGCGAAATAGCAGCGAACCTGCTGCCGCCTTCAGACGTCGTTATCGATTTGCCATCGACATGTGTAATCACGTCGCCGCGCTGGAGCCGTCCATCCGACGGACCGTTACGCCTCACACCAAGCACCACTGGCTCCGAACGGAAAGTGAAATGACGCGCGCTCGAGCGGGAGTCGAAGCTCAACGTACAGTCGCACTCGAAGTTGTCGATGCCGAGGTAATTGGTCGCGGTCATCCACGCGGTGAGTCTTCCGCGACTGGTGCCAGCGGTTGCCTGTCCCGACACCCTGTGCGGGACAATTGCGCAGACAACTACCGCAATCCACGCAGAAATCATCAGATACTTTTTCACAGCCACATCTCCCTTTCAGCTACAACGGTTTCGTTTGAGGGAACCGGTCGCGGTGCGCTCCGAGTGTCAGCGGGCGCCGTGATCTGGTTGCCGGAAGCGGGGGCTGTTGTCGACGCTGTCGGCGCCGCAGTCGTTGACAGGACATATCGACCCGTCGCTACACCGCCTGCAAACAGCATTACTGCAGCGGCGATTTTGAGCATGACAGGAATACCGCGCTTGTCGTCCCGCCGCGCGGATCCCAGATAACCTTCAGTGCGGAGCGCGCGCATTACGCGTGACTCGAGCATATCGCTCGGCGCCATTTCCCGCGGAAGCGATGCAAGCATCGTCTTCTCGTCGTGCGTCAATTCGAAGTTGTCGTCATTGTACATCGTTTGTCTCCCTGCCAGTGAGGAGCGTCCGCATCGCGCGGCGCGCCTTGAACAGCTGCGCTTTCGATGTGCCCGGCGCGATGCCGAGCTGAAGCGCGATTTCTTCGTGAGTGAATCCCTCGACGTCGTGAAGCAGCAGCACCATTCGATATCCCGGAGCGAGGCGCGCGATCGCGTGCTCGATGTCCATCCGCTCATCGTTCGATACCGGCACCGCCGGCGCATCGTCGTCGAACAGTGAATCGGCTATGTGTCTCCTGCCTTTTCGCAGATAATCGAGCGCCGCTCTCGTTCCGACTGAGCAAAGCCAGGTTGAGAAGCTCGACTCGTTGCGGAACGTGACGAGCGCGGGATACGCGCGAAGCCAGGTGTCCTGCACGACGTCCTCTGCATCCGCCTGCGACGAGCCGAGAATCCGGCTGACGAACTGCAGCAGGTGCGGAGTGTGCCTCCTGAACAGCTCCCTGAATGCCGACTCGGTGCCGCTGACCGCCGCGGCGATCAGGGCCGAGTCACTCACCATCTGAGTCATGGGAGAGAGCTCCGGGCGGAATTCAGTTGCAGGCACCGTCATCGACTATTGAGTCGTAAGTCATCAAGCAAGGGTTTGCCGGGCCCTGAACGCCCCTGGTAATAAAAAAGAAACGGCCCACAATACGAAAAACATCTCGCATCGTGGGCCAGGTCTGGCCGCCCCCACAGCGCCAGACTTTTCCTCCTATCTCGAAAAACCTATTTCCAGCTGCTCAGCTCCATCATCTGAGCGATCGACTGCCTCGGCAGCGAAATCGAATTGCATTCGCTGCAAACCCCCACGAGCACGTTCGAATACGTTACGGCTGAGCGGCTCAGTTTGATGTCGCGTGTCTCGTAGCGCGAATGGGCCTGCTTTCCGCAAACGCTGCACGTTGTCGCTGCTACGTCGCCTTCATGCCATGGTGCCTGCATAACCTCTCTCCTTGTCCGAGCTTCGCTGCTTTCCTTTTGTGTCCTTCTGCTCGTTGGACATGGAGACACTACGAATGGTTTGTCGATTGGTGTCGAATTAGCCCGTTCTTACCAAACCATTACAATGCAAACACGCGGCTTACGCGCGAGGGACTTCACTCATCAGCGCGAAGATGTTGCCTTCCGAATCCCTGTAATCCGCAAGCCACAAATCGTGATCAGGCATTGGCGCAAGAAAACGCGGCTCTGCGACTACATCGACACCTTTCGCGACAAGCGACTCGTGCGTGCCCACGATATCGGTGACGAGGTAATACAGTATCGAGGCGGGATGGTCGATTTCCGGGTTGTCCGCGACGCCGAGATAGAGGCGCACCCCGCCTGCATCAAAAAAGGCCATCCCGGGAAATTCGAATAACAGCCTGATCCCGAGAGTGTCACGATAGAACGCGGTTGCACGCGCGAGATCCTTCACGTTGATGTGGATCTGGCGAATGGTGCTGAGCGAAACGTTGTGGTCACTCATTATATGACATCCTCGTTCAGGTTCCGGTTTTAACCATCAGGGCAGCCATCATCTCAATTCCATCCCACAGATTCTGAATCCTGATGCTTTCATCTTCAGCGTGCTGATTGTTGTCATAGTTCGCAATCGGAACGGTTATTGTCGGCACGCCGAGCGCGTCGCTGATCACAGAAAGCGGAAGGCTCCCGCCAAGTGTTGGAATTGCCAGCGTTCTTCCCGGAAAGAATTGTTCGATCGCAGCCAGCACTGAACGTGAGATTGGCAGATCCATCGACGTTCGCTCGGCGTTGTATGCGCCTCCTCGCTGCCTGACCATCGCGATCCGCTCGTATCGCAACCGTTCCTCCGGAGTCGGCACGTGGTCAACAACTTCGAAACCCTGCGCCTTGATGTGATCGATCAATCGCTGAAGCTGTTTGCGATAATCGATCGACTTGACGAGGCGTATATCGAGAGTTGCGGCAGCAGTCGTGGGAATGACGTTCCGTGCAGCTGTCCCCACCTCGGCGCTGACGATTCCGTTGATGTTGAGCGACGGCTGATTGATGAGCTCCGCGAGTGACGATCCGTTGCCCTCAGCTTTTACGAATCCGAGCTGCGAGCGCAGCGAGTCGTCGAACGGTGGAAGATCACGGATGGCTTTTTTCTCGATATCGGATAGCGGCGTGAGATCATCATACCATCCACGGATGATCACGTGTCCTGATTCGTCCTTCATCGAGGCAAGAAGGCGCGCAAGATGAAATGCCGGATTCGGCGCCCAGTTTCCATAGTGACCGCTGTGAAGCGGGCGGTTTGCGCCATACACTGTGAGGTCGACGTTCATGTCGCCGCGCACGCCGTACACAACCTGCTTGCGTCCTGATTGGTGAACGGGACCGTCGCAGATTATCCACGCATCAGCTTTGAGAAGCGCAGCATTCGCGCGAATGATCTCATCGAGATGGGGCGATCCGGCTTCTTCTTCACCATCGAAAACCAGTTTGACGTTTACACGAGGGGCAATTCGCGCTGACTTGAGCGCGTCGATTGCCGCGAGAAACGCCATCACTCCGGCTTTGTCATCTGAAGCGGAGCGCGCGTAAATCCGCCACTCTGGATCGATGGGTTGATCTGAGGATGGTCGCGGGATGATCGCCCCGCCGCGATCCAGCGGACCGCTGCGAAACACCGGCTTCCATGGATCCGTGCCTGTCCACTTCGCTGGATCCGTCGGCTGGCCATCGTAGTGCGCGTAAAACACGATCGTCCTCCTGGCGCCCGGGACCGTCCATTCTCCGTAAATGAGCGGTGGCGCGGATGCATCTCTCGCGCGAAGCAGGCGCGGTGACAATCCACGCTTCTGCATCGCCGCAGTGATGAACGCAGTATTTCGCGCAATCGCCGCAGTGTCCGACGCGACGTTCCGCAGCGCGAGCATCCCGGTGAACTCATCGAGGATCGCATGCTCGTGAGCCTGGCGATAACGCCGAATCTCCGCCTGCTGAGCGCCGGCCTCACGGTGAAGCGGAGTGAAAAGAAGCAGAAGGGCCGCCGCGAATGTTCGATACATGACCTTATTCCGTTTGTATTGGGTTATGGTGTCGCGGCGGCACATAGCTCGCATTGAAATCACACTGAAATTGCGGGCTGAAGCGGAGTAAATCCATCGGGACGGAGTCGTCATCATGAATGGCTTGCGCACACGAATGTTACACATCCCCATGCTCATCTGCGCACTGGGTGCGTGCGCTCGTCCGACCGACGGCACCAAGGGCCAGGTTCAACCAAAAGGCGACTCGAATGCGGAAGCACCACTCGCAACGCAGATTGCCTGGCTTGGTGACCTGCATCAACCCGAAGCCGTCCGTTACGATCCCGAGCAGGACGTGTTCTTCATTTCAAACATGGTCGGGTTCGGATCGGTGAAGGACGCGAACGGTTACATCGTCGAAGTGAAGGCGGGCGACTTATCGATCGGAAAAGTTTTCGCGGAGAATGGAAAGGCGGGCGTCATTCTGGATGCTCCGAAGGGAATGACAATCAGCGGCGACACACTGTGGGTGTGCGACATCGACGTAATGCGCGCCATCAATCGCAAAACCGGCGTGTACATAGGGACACTCGATCTCAAGCCGTTCGGTGCGCTCCTCTTGAACGATGTTACGATGGGCGGGGACGGTGCGATGTACATCACCGACACCGGAATACTCATGACATCGAAAGGAGTCGTCTACAAAGGGGCCGATAAAATCTTCCGCGTATCGAATGGGAATGTGTCGGTGATTGCGCAGGGTGCAGGACTGATGCGCCCCAACGGAATCACATGGGACAAGCAGGCGAACCGGCTGGTCGTTGTCACGTTCGATCCATTCCACAGTCAGATGTACACGATCGCGCCGAACGGAGAACGACGATTACTCGGCAAGGGGAACGGGAAGTTCGACGGTGTCGAGCCCCTGGGCGGCGGCCGATTCATGGTTGCAAGCTGGAACGACTCGAGCGTTCGACTGCTTGGCAATGGAGAGAATCGAAGAATTGCGAACAACGTGCTTCAGCCCGCTGATATCGGATACGATACAAAGCGCAACAGGCTCGCAATTCCGGTTGGTCCACTCAATCAGATGCAGCTGTGGCAGCTTCCGCAAAGCTTTGCGAAGCAGTGAGAACTGCGGGTCATCGATTAGTATAGGAAGATGAGCCGGGCAAAGTTGTTGATAGCTGTCTGCATCACCGTTGCTGCGCTTTCCGCGTTTGTTGGAATGCGGGAGCGGGCTGCCGTGCGTGCAGCAACGATGGCGACACCGGTCGATTTTCACCGGCTCGAAGTGCGTGCGCGCCCCGTTGTCGTGATGGCGACCACGCCGTCGATTGACGAGATCGTCGATCTGATATTGAGGGACCGGCCTACCGCCGCGGAGCTCGCAACCAAACCTCCAGCGATTGCCGGATTTCCCGAGGGCAGTGACGAGGCGTTCGTCGCAGGGCTGCTTGGCCGGAAAAGCTCGGACACCGACCTGATTCATCGCGTCGCCGCAGCGATCGTAAAGGAAGGCCGCCGAAGAAATATCGGCAGTCAGCTTCTGGTCGGGGTCCTTCTCACGGAGAATCCGTGGCTCGATCCGAAGGCTACCAGCCAGGTTGGCGCGAGGGGACTGATGCAGGTGATGCCATTCCATGCAGGAAAGTGGGGCTGCGGATCAGCTGACTTGTTCGATGTCGAGTCGAACATCTGCCACGGAGTGGCTGTACTTGCAGACAATCTGTCGCATTCGAAATCGCTGCCGCAGGCGCTGTGGCGGTATAACGGGTGCGTCAGGGGAACCAACACGCCTGACTGCTGGAAGTACCCGCGAGCCGTTTTCAAACGGGCTGAGTTTCCCCGCAATTGACCCGCGGGCAGGGATTGTCCCGCCCGTGATTATGACGATTCTCGCCAGCGGGTAAATTTCACCCGGCATGGCTGAGTCTCCCGGACATCGTTTACGCTCCAAGATTACCGCAGGCCTCGTCACGGCGATGCTCGTGCTCGTCGTCGCTGCCGCGTCCTTCTGGGCCCTTCTGCGCGCGGCACATTCATTTGAAGAAGTACAGCACGCGAGCCGTGTGCTGCTGGAACAGCAGAAACTATTAGCCGGTCTCACGGACGTCGAAACTGCTGCGCGGGGATACGCTCTCACCGGGGACAGCGCTTTCCTCGAGCCTTATGAGCGCGCGCGCTCGTCTGTCCCTGCGTCACTCGAGACGCTGCGTCGTCTCATGCACGATCATCCCAGGCAGCAGCGCAGCCTCGATACGCTGGAGAGTTACAAGGACGATCATCTCTCTCAGAATGCGCAGATCATCCGCTTCCGTGAACAGCGCGGCTTTCAAATGGTCCTGGACCTCGTCAGCTACGGCGCGGGCAGGAACGTCATGGACAGCGCGCGGTCGATCACCGGGCGAATGCAGGCCGAGGAAAACCGCGTGCTCGCGGTTCGTGCAGCTCAGCAGCGTACCGATGAATGGGTTGCGTTCCTGATCATCGGGGCCGGAGGGGGAATCGCATTTCTCCTCTCACTTCTCATCAATCGTTCGATAAGACGCGACGTCATCGAGCGCGAAGAGCAGCGCGAGATGATCGAAAATCAGACGCGACAGCTCAAGAAGCAGGCGCAGACTCTAACGGCACAGCGCGCCGAGCAGGAGAAGCTCAACAAGCAGATGTCCGCACTGCTCGATTCGACGGACACCGGTTTCTACGGTATGGATACCGAAGGCAACTGCACTTTCATCAACCTTGCAGGCGCCCGGATGCTTGGCTACAAAGTCAGCGAGCTGGTGGGAAAGCAGATGCATGAGATGGTGCATTATCAGCGCCGCGACAAGACGCCGTATCCGCAGGCACAGTGTCCGATTTATACAGCCAGCATATCCGGAAAAACTGCCACGGCGGACGATGAAGTTTTCTGGCGCCGGGATGGAACTCCGGTCTCGGTCGAGTACTCGTCTTCGCCCATCAGTATCGACGGAAAGCATCGCGGTGCAGTAGTCGCGTTCGCTGACATCACGCAGCGTCTGCAGACCCAGCGCGCAATCAAGGAAAGTGAGGAGCGAAAGGCGGCCGTCCTGCGATCGACGCTCGATACCATCATCACGATGGATTCTGACGGCTATATCGTCGAGTTCAATCCGGCGGCAGAGCGCGCCTTCGGGTACACGCGCGAAGAAGCGGTTGGGGAATGCCTCGCGGACATCATTATACCGGAGCGTTTCCGGGACGCTCACCACGGAGGACTGGCCCGTTACAACGCGACGGGCGAGGCACACGTTCTGGGACAGCGGCTCGAGCTGCCTGCAAAAAGAAAAGATGGTACCGAATTTCAGGCCGAGCTCACGATTACGCGCAGTGACGTTGATGGAAGTCCAACGTTCACGGGAGTGATGCGCGATATCACAGAACGCAAGAAGCAGGAGGCGGAGCGCGAGCAGCTGATAAAGGCGCTCGCCCGCAGCAATCAGGAGCTCGATCAGTTCGCATACGTTGCGTCACACGACCTCAAGGCACCGCTTCGCGGAATTGCCAATCTCTCGCAGTGGATCGAGGAAGATCTTGGCGATACGCTTTCAGGCGAAAACCGCGAGCAGATGGGTCTCCTTCGCGGTCGTGTTCATCGTATGGAAGCGCTGATCGACGGAATTCTCCAGTATTCCCGCGCGGGACGCGTGAAGGCCAAGCCCGAGCCAATCGATACGGGGGCGCTGGTGCGCGATGTCGTCGAGCTGATCGCGCCTCCGGAATCCATCGCGATCGACATCCCGCCCGACATGCCCCCGGTAACGGCAGAGAAAGTGCCGCTCCAGCAGGTATTCATGAACCTCATTGGAAACGCCATCAAGCATGCCGGCGCGGATTCGCCGCGGGTCTCTGTCTCATGGGAAGATGCCGGGCCATTTTATGAGTTCACGGTCCGGGACAACGGCCAGGGCATCGCGCCGCAGTATCATGAGCGAATATTTGGCATATTCCAGACACTCGAGGCCCGCGATAAAGTCGAGGGCACCGGAATCGGCCTGTCAGTCGTGCAGAAAATTGTGGATGCCAAAGGCGGAAGAGTGTGGGTCGAGTCGGACATTGGAAAGGGAGCAAGGTTCAAATTTCTGTGGCCAAAAGTAGAGATCACCGGAGCGTGAGCGGATGTCGGATCGAATGCTGAATATTCTCCTTGTCGAGGACGACGAGGTGGACGTGATGAACGTCCGCAGGGCGTTCGAGCGCAACAACGTTTCGAATCCGCTGTACGTTGCTGGAAATGGACTGGAAGCTCTGGAAATGCTTCGGGATGGAACAGTGCCGCGCGAGCGGCGCCTTATCCTGCTCGATCTCAACATGCCGAAGATGAACGGCATCGAGTTTCTTCAGGCTCTTCGCGCTGATCCGGAGATCGCTGCCGCGCCGGTTGTGGTGCTTACCACTTCGAACGATGATCAGGACAAGATCGACGCATACAATCTCAACGTTGCCGGATATTTGTTGAAGCCAGTGACCTTCAGCAATTTCTGCGAGAGAATGACGACGCTCAACAAGTACTGGACACTGGTGGAGATGCCCTGACAGCATGGTCAATCATGGACTGAAGATTCTCGTAGTCGATGATGACGATGTAGATCGCATGGCGGTGAAGCGTGCGCTCAAGGCGTCAGGTCTCGAGGCGAGTGTGACCGAGGCGGACGATGCGACGAGCGCGCTTGCAAAGCTCGCCAAAGAGCATTTCGACTGTACGCTGCTCGACTATCGAATGCCTGGCAGCGACGGGCTCGATGTCGTGCGCGCCGCGCGAGAGCGCGGAATACTCGTTCCGTTCGTTATGCTCACCGGCTTTGGCGATGAGCAGACGGCGGTCGAGCTCATGAAAGCAGGCGCGGCGGATTACATACCCAAGAGTTCGCTCACTCCCGAGCGTCTCGCCCTCAGTCTTCGAGGAGTTTTGAGGATTCATCAGGCGGAAATCGAAGCGAGCAGAGCTGAAGGCGATCTCAGGCGATATGCAAGCCAGCTCCAGGCGGTTGCACAGGCAGCGATCGAGATAAATGCGACCCTGGCGGTCGACGCCATGCTTCAGGCAACCACCGAGAATGCGCGCCGGATTCTGACTGCGCGTTATGCAGAGACCCGCCTCGATGCAGATACGAGTGTATCCACGGGTGCTCTCGAGGCGCAGACCGCGATGTGGCGCGCGTCAGCTCCTGACGACAATCCAGAGCTCACCTCATGGGCGGATGCAACGCGCGATGAGATGCCGGGCATCACTCCCGAGATCCTTGCAATGCTCGCCGAGAATCCCGATGCGGTCGATCTTGGCAAGACGGGCTTTCATGTTCCGAACACGGTGACGGCCGACATGATCGGCCGCACAGGAAAGAAGCTCGGTGCAATTCAGCTGTGGGACAAGAAAGACAATCAGGAATTCGACGAGGCCGACAAGGCAATTCTCACGCAGCTCGCGCAGCTTGCAGCTGTCGCGCTGGAAAACGCGAGATTGTTCCGCGCCGAGCAGGATGCCAGGCGCGCGCGCGATGATCTTGTCGCGATCGTGTCGCACGATTTGAGAAATCCTGTTCACACGATCAACATGGCAGCGTCGTTCCTTCTCGAGATCGCGCCTGCAAATGATCGCCGCGTCCAGGCTCGGCGACAGCTCGAAGTAATTCAGCGGTCGGCAAACCGCGCGAACCGGCTCATCAAGGACCTGCTCGATATCGCGAAGATCCAGGCGGGCGGTCTCGCTGTGGACCCGGTTGCTGTCGAGGTGACGTCGCTTGTCACCGAGGCAGTCGAAGCTGCAACGCCGCTTGCGGGCGCTTCGCAGCTCAAGGTGAGCTGCGACGTTCCGGAAGGTGTTCCGAAAGTCGCGTCGGATCGCGAGCGCATTCTGCAGGTGTTCGGCAATCTGATTGGAAACGCGATCAAGTTCACGCCGAAGGGCGGCGAGATACGAATTCTGACGTCGCTCGACAATGGCGAGGTCCGTTTCACGGTAGTGGACAGCGGTCCGGGAATTCCACCGGAACATTTAAAGCATGTGTTCGATAGATACTGGCAGGCTAAATCGACTGCCAAGCTGGGCACTGGTCTTGGACTGTCGATTGCAAAGGGAATCGTCGAAGCACATGGCGGCCGCATCTGGGTCGAAAGTCCGCCCGGGAGCGGGGCACAGTTCAACTTCACTCTGCCGCTGGCATAACCAGGAACAAGACATGAAAAGAGCTTTACTAATTGGCGCAGCCGTCTTTGCTGTGTCTGCACCGGCTGTTCGCGCTCAAGGGTCGTGGCCGGTGATCTATCGAAGCGGAGCGGTAATCGTTGCGCTCGATTCATCGAATGCGCAGCGCAACGCTGACGGGTCGTATCTCACGCGCACGCGCTGGGATTATTCCAAGCTTCACGCGATCGAGAGCAAGCGACCGTACATGGCGATGACTCAGTCGGCGCTGCTTCGCTGCACTCCGGTGCGCATCAAGCGATTGTCGGAGTCGTTCTATTCGGCAAACGGTGCAGTTGTTCGTGAAGGGTCGCCACCGAATCCGGCGAATATCCAGTATATGACGTGGGATCGGATCAAGACCGGAACGGACGCATCGCGGGCGTACAATGCGGCGTGCGCATTATTGAAGAAGCGCGACAGGAAAGGCTGAGCAGAAAGTAGAAAAGTCGACGCGAGACGCGAGCTGCGAGTCGCGAGAATGATCACTCGCGACTCGCGTCTCGTCGCTCGCGTCGATTTTGTCTGTATTTTGTCCTCATGTTCGTTCCATCCCCTGGTCCCAGCGTCCCCCGCCGCGGAAATGCGCTCTCGCGCTGGATTGGCCGAACCATGATGACCGTTATGGGATGGAAATTCGAAGGCACGTTCCCCGATGAGCCGCGATTTGTAATGATCATCGCGCCGCACACATCCAACTGGGATTTTATCGTCGGTCTCTGGGCGTACTTCGCACTAGGCTTTCGGGCGTCATTCCTTGGAAAGCATACGATCTTCAGGCTTCCGCTCGGGCCATTCATGCGGTGGCTTGGCGGAATTCCTGTCGAGAGATCTGTGCGAAGAGACAGAGTGGCTGAGCAGATCGATGCGTTCCACAAGCGCGAGCAGCTGGTGCTGATCATCGCTCCTGAAGGGACGCGCAAGTTCGTGCCCGACTGGAAGACCGGATTTTATCATGTTGCCGACGGCGCTCACGTTCCGATCGTTCCAGTGGCATTCGACTTCGGCCGTCGTGTCATTCGGCTTTTCCCGCCTTTTAGAACTACGGGTTATCGCGACAAGGACATTGGCGCCCTCAAGGATCTCTACCGCGGCATCAAGGGAAAGCACCCGGAAAATTTTGCTCTTTAGCGGACTGTAAGTCCTCTGAATAGAGCAGTTCGCCGCCAACGGCTACCGGAAAGCAGGTCAGCGTTTTAACACTTCATGACGATGAAGAAAATTCTTTTTGCACTTCTTGTGGCCGCGCCGATTTCCGCGCAGGAAATCGATCCGCAGTGCCCGCCGGGCACTATGACTTCGGGAGGCACACCCGACAACACGATGGTTGCGCAGGATGCGTGTCAGAAAGCCATCGATCTCTTTCGATATCTCGCTCCGCAGCTGGGGACAATTCTCGCAGGTGGAAATCCCACTCAGGGAATTGCCGGGACTTTGGGCGGCATCGGGCATTTCTCATTCGGAATTCGCGCGAACGGATTGAGCGGGTCGATTCCTGAAGTCGACCTCGTTGTTCCGAATACGCGCGGCGCAAGACAGGACACGTATACGATCGACTCCAGGACCGTCGGATTTCTTACCGCTGATCTCGGTGTCGGATTGTTCGGCGGGATTGCAACGAGTGGATTTGGCGCGCTCGATCTTCTCGTGAGCGCTACGTATCTGCCCGAGTATAAGAACACATCGGTGGAAATCACGGAGCCATCAGGCGGGTTCAAGTTCGGCGTCGGCGGGAAGCTCGGAATCCTGAAGGAGTCGAGCGTGCGTCCCGCGGTTGCCGTGAGCTATCTCGTTCGCGAGCTGCCGACTACGAACATCACTGGAATGTCGGGCGATGACCGTCTCTTTCTCGAAGACGTGAGTGTGCGTGCCAAATCATGGCGCGTCACTGCGGGAAAAAATTTCCTTATTCTCGGCGCCGGAGTTGGTTACGGGCAGGACACGTACGATTCCGATGCGAACATCACCGTCACTGTCGCGCCGCGACAGGCAACGAATGGTGGAACTGGCGGTCCGATCGCGCTGGGACAGGATCTTACGCGCACGAACATGTTCGCCAGCGTCTGGCTCAATGCGAAGATCATGAAAATCGTGGGTGAGATCGGGCGCGTTTCCGGCGGATCGATAACGACGTTCAATCAGTTCGATGGCGCTCAGCCCGCGGACTCTCGGACTTATTACTCAGTCGGATTGTCATTCGGGCGGTAGCCGGAAGATTGCTCTGTCTTAACAGGGAGCGCAGTGAGCACACTGAGGTTTTGAGGGTTGGTCCGAGTGGCTATGGATGCTGGACCCACGCCAAGCCACTGTCACCAGGAGTGAATAAACCTCCAAACCTCACTGTGCTCACTGTGCTCCCTGTCAAATGCTGTTGTCGACCGCAGCAGCGCGTTACTCGACGAACGCCTTGACCTGCTGATAGACCGTCGGGTCGTTCAGGAAATTGAAGTGAACGATGCAAGCGGTGAGAGTGTTTGTCGCGCCGGCGAGAATCACGCTCTCATCCGGATTGATCGTGGTATCGCAAGGTGATCTCCACGTTCCGTATCGAACGAGACCGGGAGTCTCGTCGCCACCGTTCAACGCAGTGAGAAAAGCGGAGCCAGGTATGATCTCTCGACATG
>DATEDH010000074.1:0-3552 GCA_035281765.1 Gemmatimonadaceae bacterium | reverse complement strand
GGAGGTCGAACGGACGACCGCCTCCGGCCATGCGGAGAAAAAACCTGCGCTCGACACATCGACGAAGCTCCCTGCACGCTTCTGGTATTACATCGTCATCGTGTTTGTCTTTACGCTCGGCAACTCGACCGATGCATTTCTCCTTCTGCGCGCCAACCAGCTCGGCGTAGCAGTTGCGCTCGCGCCGGTGCTATGGGCGTTCCTGAATTTCGTCAAGGCAGCGCTTGGAACATGGGGTGGTGCCATGTCGGACCGCTTCGGGCGCAGACCACTGATCATTGCCGGCTGGGCAACGTATGCGCTCGTGTACTTTGGATTCGCGCGCGCCAATGCGGAGTGGCATGCGTGGGCGCTGTTTGGAGCTTATGCGCTGTTCTACGCTTTTACTGAAGGCACCGAGCGCGCATTTGTCGCTGACCTGATTCCTCGCGAACGGCGTGGCGCAGCATTCGGATGGTTCAATCTCGCAATCGGATTGGGTGCGCTGCCCGCATCGATAATCTTCGGCGCGATATGGGACCGCCTTGGATCCCATACTGCCTTCTTATTCGGCGCGTCTCTGGCTATCGTTGCGTCGATTGGAATGCTGTTCGTCGCACCCGCGCATCAGGAGCAGTAAGGCCGGTTCCAGTCGGTCTTCTGCACGTGCTGCAGAACGAGATCGATCTGCGTTTTTCCTGGGATGTCAGTGGTAACGCGAATGACTGCGGTTCCGGAAGTGAGCAGGTCGTAGAAACCGTTGATATCTGCGCCTCCCGACTGGCTGACGAATCCGCTGCTCAACGCGCTGGCAGTTTCAGGCGCAATCGAAAACTCATAGCTCGGTGTCGTCGAAGTTCCATTCTCCAGAAGGACGATCTTCTGCACGTGGCCCTTCAGCGCGGGCGCGAGAATCTGCCACGACATGTCCTTGTCGGGTTGATAATCGCGCTGCTCAGTCTCAACGACGTTGGCCGTGAGACTATCGGTTCCACCAAGTGACACGCTACCGAAAGCTTGCGCATTGCGCAGCTCATACAGACAGCGGCCGCTGAGGACATTGCAGCCACTTGCCAGAACTGCGATTCCAAACAGGAGACAAAGGCGAAAGTTTCTCATGTCAACAACACCTGCTTCCGGGACGGGCGTAGCGCGCTTCAAGACGCTCGCGTTCAAATTCCGATTGACTCAAGGGAGTACAGCCTGGATGCGCGACACGCAGGTGATCGAGGTAACGCTCGTAGTCAGGCGCGCCAAGCACCAGGCGCAATGCGCGCCTGATGCTGGAGAACGCTGATACGAGTCTTTCGGTCATTGATCCGGTTTAGCTGGAACGCGCGATGGAAGATTTTCCTCGAATATCTCGAAGATTCTTCGATACTCGTCGGCCCACGACGAAGGCCTCACGAACGCGTGGTCTTCAACCGGATAGACTGCCAGTTCCCAGTCTGTCTTTCCAAGCTCGATGAGACGCTGAGTGAGCCGCACGACATCCTGGAAAAGAACGTTGGTGTCGACCATTCCATGCAGAATCACAAGTGGATCACGCAGACCCTCGGCGAAGTAGATCGGCGATGATCTCCTGAACGCAACAGTGTCAGTCTGCGGGTTATTCAGAATGTTCGACGTATAACCATGGTTGTAGTGGGCCCAGTCGGTGACGCTGCGCAATGCGGCACCCGCGCCGAAATACTGCGGCTGAGTGAACAGCGCAAACAGCGTGATGAATCCGCCGTAGCTGCCGCCATAGATGCCAATGCGCTCCGGCTCGATGTTGAATTCCTTCGTCAGGTACTTCGACGCATCAACCTGGTCCTGTAGATCGCGGCCACCCATGTAGCGGTAGATCGCTGTTCGCCAGTCGCGGCCGTATCCCGAGGAAGCGCGGTAATCGACATCGAGAACCGTGTAGCCTTTCGATGCGAGATACTGGTTGAACATGTATTCGCGTGGATACTCCGACCAGAAATTGCCGACGTTGTGGAGATATCCGGCGCCGTGAACGAAGATCACTGCCGCGCCGTTTGGCTGAGCGCTCATGTCTTTCGGACGATAAATGTGCGCCGGCAGCATGACACCATCGCTCGCCGGAATCATCACGATCTCAGGCTCGATCCAGTTGAAGGAGAGCCACTCCTTGCTTGGACTGAGCGTGAGCTGCGACATCGCTGCACCCGGTTTGTTCTCCATCAGAAACAGATCAGGTGGGCGATTCACGAACGAGTATACGTCAGCGAGCAGCTTTCCATCCGGCGAAACTGTCACCACATGTCGCCCGGACTTCGTCGTGATTTTCTCGCGTGCGCCGCCGTTCACCGACATGCGGTAGAACTGTTCCTCAAATGGCGACGGCTCGTTTGTTCTCAGGTAAAAGGTTTTGCCATCGGCTGAGAGATCGACGTCGAGCACTTCCCATTTGCCACTCGTGAGCTGACGTCGGTCCGATCCATCTGCTGCAACTGTATATAGATGGGAATATCCTGTCGTTTCCGATACGTAATAGAAACGGCGACCGTTGTCGTACCATCCTGCGCATCCGTATGAACACGGTCCGCCGATCCATGCAGAATCGCGGGCCGTTTCGAGTGTCGTGAGCTTGCCCGTTTCATCGACGACCTGTAGAACGCGAACCTTGTTGTCCGAGGTGTACCCGAAGAATGCGCCGCGCTTTCCATCCTGGCTCCATCCCAGTGGAAGAACGAACCCGTTGGCTGTATCGACTGGATATGGCTTAAGCCAGGTGAGATTGCCGGTCTTGAGATTGATGAGGCCGACACGGCCCTTGTCCTGCGCGTCGCCGACATTCTCGCGTCCGCGGATCTGTTCTACATAACCCGTTTCGGTGACGAATCGCGGAATGTCGTTGCCGCGCGCACCCTGTGCGGGAATGCGCGTGGTGAATAGAAGAGCATCGGCAGTCGGCGAGGGTGAGATGCTCTGCAGCTCTTCACCGGCCTGCGTGTAGAAAGTTTT
Source organism: Gemmatimonadaceae bacterium (assembly GCA_035281765.1). Taxonomy (GTDB): domain Bacteria; phylum Gemmatimonadota; class Gemmatimonadetes; order Gemmatimonadales; family Gemmatimonadaceae; genus UBA4720. The sequence continues at coordinate 600 of DATEDH010000074.1, read as the reverse complement.
GAGAGCACGGCCTTCACGCTCGAGTCGCGCTGCACGAGCGATGCTGTCGGCACGAACACGATCGCGAATCACATCGAACAAATCGCGCTGCTGCTGCTCGATTCTCGCACGCTGTGCCGTTGGCTTTGCAGGATCCGCCGGAGGTGGCCCCTGGCGCAGATCGCTGAGCTGCTGGAGGAATCCGGTGTTCAGATCGATCGAGTAGACGTTGTTATCGCGAATGAAGTAGACCTTCGACGCATCAGGCGAGAATACCGGCTGCGATTCGCGCGCATTTGTCTGAGTGAGCCGGCGCGTTGTGCCGCGCGTGAGGTCATTGACGTAGATATCACCGCCAAACTCGACGGCCATGAAGCGGCCGTTGTTCGAGCGGTCGCCACGCGTCGCAGCCCCGCCGACGGAATCGAATTGGGCCGGCGTCACACGCTCGGGCTTCGAGCCCGGCACAGCGCGGACGCGATATCGCCGGGCCTGTTCGCGCCAGTCAGTGCCTGGCTCTACCCAGTTGAAATAGATCCACTTGCTGTCGGCGCTCCACCGAACGTCACTCGGCGCACGGCCGTACAGCTCAGGCCCGCGCATGATGTTCTTGATGGAAAA
>DATEDH010000073.1:0-5829 GCA_035281765.1 Gemmatimonadaceae bacterium | reverse complement strand
TTTGTCGCTCGGCGCAATTCCAATGAAGATCACGCGATCGGTTGTGGCCACGAGCAGCCCGTTCGATGCGCGGTAGTAATCACTGGGGCGACGCTGGAAGGCTTTCGCGAATTTTTCGACTCTCTCACCGTATCGCAGCATGCCGCCGTTGAGCTCGCGGGCAGCCGACCGCCAGGCTCCGCGGGCATCGACATGGCGCATGAAGACCGCATAACCGAATATCATTATGCATACGATGACGACGAAAAGGCCGATCACCGTGCGCTTCACGAACCTGAACCATCGATAGAGCCCTTCTGATTCCTTCATTCGCCTCGCTGTAATTATCTGCGGAGGGTCACAAAGATGTGGAAGGTCGCAAAGCAGTCGACATTCCGGTTGACTCCGCGGGGGAAAGAAAATCAGCGCGGAGACGGGGGGCAATCTCCATACCGGTGCATGGCATGCGTGGTGCAGAATTGAAGGCCATGTCAGCACCTGAGAACGCGGGTCCCCAGGAAAACGAAGCTCCTTCGGAACAGCCTGGAGATCGTCGCCGGTCAGCGGGCAGCGTTTATACCAATGTCCGGCGCCGGGCGGCGGAGAAGCCCCCCCTCAAGCGATGGCAGAAGGTTCTGCGGACGACCGCGCATGCCGTTGGCGCCACGGGCTTGCTTGTCGCCGGCGTCGTCTGGACGCTGAATCATCAGCAGGGGAAATACGTGAAGCCGGGCGCGCTCCTCCAGCTCCCCGCCTCATTCGTGCTCGCGCCGCCTCCGGTTTCCGAACAGGTATTTCGGGTAAGCAGCGTCCTGCGGAAGTACACGAAGGACACCGTGAGGGCCAACACGATTGCGCAGGCCCTCATTCGCGAGGGAGGGAAGCGCAATCTCGATCCGGCGCTTCTCGTCGGGCTCCTGCTCACTGAGAATGCGAAGCTCGATCCAAAGGCGAGCAGCAACGTGAATGCGCGCGGGTTGATGCAGGTGATGCCTTTTCACGCGGGAAAATGGAAGGAGTGCCCGTCGCGTGACCTGGTGGACATCGATTCGAACATCTGCTACGGGACAAGCATTCTCGCCGACCTGGTCAAGCGATCGCCCTCGATGCAGAAGGCGCTGCTGCGCTATAACGGGTGCGTGAGGGGCACGAACACCCCGAACTGCTACACGTACTCGGGCAAGGTAATGAAGTACGCGGATCAGGCTGCATCGGCGATGCTGAAGGTTCCGCTTCCGACGGGGCTGGCGCCCGCGGAATAAACCCACAAATATCACAAATATTATCTAACCCAACCCCTTCCCCTATACCGTCAATCCGGTTAATGTCCTACGTGTTAGAGTAACACCATTAACGGATTGGGTATGTCGAACTGGATCGGGCGCGACCTCGAAAAGCTCCGAAAGCTTAGAGGTCTGCGGCGTGAAGACGTTGCCGCACAGCTTCCTGTCCCTGTGTCACCGTCCACAATCCGCAACATCGAGCATAACGAGGCCTACAACGTCTCGCTCGATCTGTTGCGCCAGATTGCGACGGTGCTGGGGGCCGAAGTGCGTATCACGCTCGAAACAGCTCCGGAGCGTGCGGGGGAGGAACTCCCGCTCGGTAAGCGGGTCGTAGATAACGAGTACTTCATTAGGTACATCCGTGCCCGGTATCCCGACTGTCCGCTCACCAATTCACAGATTGGCAGACGGATGTGGAGCTTTGCGTCCTCACACGGCGCGCAGCTCATGAAGGAACGGAAGCAGCTCAAGAAGGTAGTCGACCCGACTGCGGGAACGACTTTGCACCCGTCGCCAACAACGGCGGCGGAGTACGAGGTTTGGGAGAAGGACTTTGCACTTCTCGAGCGGTTTGCTGACCGCCTCGGCAGGGCGTTCTCTGACGGAAAGGGAGGAATACTTGTACCAGCGGCCTGATGGCGGACTTTCGAAAGTCACGCCGGGAAAAACCAGCCTCAAGTTCGTGGAAAGCTACGAGCAGGTGCGCTGGGTCTATCGCTCGCGCTTAAAGCGCGCCCTGGGTGGCGTTGCTCAGGCGCTGATGCTGAGCGTGCTGCTCGCCGCCGGCACCATTTATACGGTGCAGCGTGAGCATCCGCGATTCACCAATCCCGGAGCGCTCGTCGCGATGCCCGGAGCAGTGATCGAGGCATCGAAGCCGAATGAAGATCCGTTCCGGCTGAGCCAGGTTTTCCGCCGCTATACGCGCAACGGCGAAGTTGCCGACAGAATCGCAAAGGCAGTCGTGAATGAGGGGCTTCGCAGGAACATCGACCCGACCCTGATCGCGGGCGTCATGCTCGTCGAGAGCGACAACCTCAATCCGCGCGCCCGCAGTTTTGTCGGGGCACGGGGGCTGATGCAGGTCATGCCCTTTCATCGCGGCCGCTGGGGCTGCAAGTCGAAGGATCTTTACGACATCGAAGGCAACATCTGCCATGGCGTGAGCGTCCTGGCCGATGCGATCAAGCATGCGCCGAATCTTCGCGTTGCACTTCAGCGCTATAACGGATGTGTCCGCGGCACGAACACTCCGGGATGCAGCAGCTACTCGAGCAAGGTGCTCAGGGCAAAGGGACTTACCGAGCGCCAGCTTCTCACTGTCAGCGACAGGACTACTCAGCAGCCGTAGTTTTATGGGATGAAGAGGCCCTCTCCAGCGGCGGTGCTGACGCTTTCGTTAATCGGCATCTCCTTCGCTGGCCCCCTCACCCACCTCTCCAATTCTGATCCTCTCATAATCGCCGCATGGCGATTGATGCTCTCGCTCGTGATCGTGGCGATCGCTCTCGTCATGACGGGCGAATGGCGCGACTGGCGTCATCTGACGTTACGCGATGGGGGATTCGCCGTCGTTGCAGGGGTTGCGCTCGCATTTCACTTCTGGGCGTGGAACGCGTCGCTGCATCTCACCACAATTGCTGCATCGGTCACACTGGTGAACATGCAGCCCGCGTTCATCATCGCGATCTCGGCGCTCTTTCTGCGCGAGATGGCGAACCGTCGTCAGCTTCTCGGAATCGCAATCGCGATCGGCGGCGCGATGATCATCGCCGCTCCCGCGATAATGGAAAGCGGCGCATCGTATCAACGCGGCGCAGCTCTCGGCAACATGCTGGCACTCTCTGCCGCAATCACGGCTGCGGTTTACTACAGCATCGGTCGGCATCTTCGACATCGCTACGGGATATGGTCGTACGTTGGCCTCGCCTACACTGCGTGTGCGCTTACGCTGATCGCAGCTGCGAGAGTTTCGCATCTCGACCTGGTTCCTCAGCCGCCGAGGGAAATCGCCATTTACATTGCGCTCGCGATTGGCCCGATGCTGCTCGGTCATACGGGAATGAACTGGGCGCTCAAGTTTCTGCCTGCCTACGTCGTCAATCTCGTGACTCTTGGCGAACCGGTCGGTGCAACGCTTCTCGGGGCGCTTATTCCTGGTATTCGACAGATACCGTCATTTATGACATTGATCGGCGGAATTGTTGTCCTCGGCGGGGTCATGATAGCAGCGAGGGCAACAGTATCACGGCCCGAAATTGAGGCGTAAATTCTACACGTCAAACGACAAGTCCAGTCGTTCAGATTGCTCCATCCTCGAGACTATCATACATGATCAGAAGAGTATTCCTCGCCGCACTTTTCATTGCTCAGCCTCTCTTCGCTCAGGGGAAAATCACCAGCCCGAAGCAGGAGTTCGGTCACGAGATCGGTGAGGATTATTTCCTCGCGAACTATCAGCAGCTTCTCAAGTACTGGGACAAGCTCGATCGCGAATCGAATCGCATGCGGGTGGTTCGCATCGGCACGAGCGCTGAGGGGCGGCCGATGGTGATGGCGATCATTACGGCGCCTGAAAACTTCGCGAAGCTCAATCGATATCAGGAAATCGCTGCGAAGCTCGCGCGTGCGGAAGGAATCACTGAATCGCAGGCCCGGGCGATGGCGCGTGAAGGGAAAGCAATCGTCTGGATCGATGGGGGACTTCACGCAACCGAAGTGCTCGGCGCGCAGCAGCTCATTCAGTATGTGTACGAGATGGTCAGCAGGAATGATCCCGAGACGATGCGCTTTTTGAAGGATGACATTCTCCTCGCCACGCTCGTGAATCCCGACGGAATGGATCTCGTGTCCAACTGGTACATGCGGGATTCTGTGAAGGAAAATCGATCGACACAGGGAATTCCGCGGCTCTATCAGAAGTATGCGGGTCACGACAACAATCGCGACTCGTACATGGCGTCACAGCCCGAGACTCAGGCGGTAGACAGCATCTTTTATCGCGCGTGGTATCCGCAGATAGTCTACAATCATCACCAGACTGGACCGGCTGGCACTGTTATCTTCGCTCCGCCGTTTCGCGATCCGTTCAACTACAACTTCGATCCGCTCGTACCGCTCGGCGTCGATCTCGTTGGCGCGGCGATGCACAGCCGGTTCATTCAGGAAGGGAAGCCGGGATCGACAATGCGCAGCGGCTCGAGCTACTCGACATGGTGGAATGGCGGACTTCGCACGACCGTCTACTTCCACAACATGATCGGACTTCTCACTGAGGCGATTGGAAATCCGACGCCGATGGAGATTCCGCTAGTTCCCGACCGGCTCCTGCCAAGCAGTGCGAATCCGTTTCCCATCATTCCGCAAAAGTGGCACTTCGCTCAGTCGATTGGATATGAGCTGACTGCGAACCGTGCAGTGATGGATGTTGCGTCGAAGTACCGCGAGGATTTCCTGTTCAACGCATGGCGAATGGGAATGAATTCCATCGAGCGCGGCAATCGCGATGCATGGACGCTCAAGCCGCAGCGCGTTGCAGCAGTGAAAGAAGCTGTTTCGAAGGCTGCGAATCCGCGTCAGCCTGGTCCGTCGGAGAAATACATCGCCGTATTGCATGATCCCGCTGCACGCGATCCGCGTGGCTACATCATTCCGTCTGATCAGCCCGATTTCGCGACTGCAGTGAAGTTCATCAATGCGCTCGTAAAGACAGGCATCGACATTCATCGCGCAACGAGCGCGTTCACAGTGGGATCGAAACAATATCCTGCCGGCTCGTACGTCGTGAAGACCGCGCAGGCATTCCGTCCGCACGTTCTCGACATGTTCGAGCCGCAGAATCATCCTGATGACATTCCGTATCCTGGCGGTCCGCCGACGCCACCATATGACAATGCGGGATGGACTCTCGCATATCAGATGGGCGTGAAGTTCGACCGGATACTCGATCCATTCACCGGACCGTTTGAAAAACTCGCTGGATTCGCACCTGTTCCGCGCGGGAATGTTGCCGCTGCTGCAAATACGGCGCAGTGGCTGAGCTGGCCTCGCACCACAAACGATGCATTCGTTGCGGTGAACCGGCTTCTCAAGGCGGGCGAGCAGGTGTATACCGGTTCGCCTGCAGGGACGTTCTACGTTGCAGCGAGCCCTCAAGCGCGCAGCATTGTTTCGCAGGTCGCGACAACACGCGGCGTTGATTTCGCCGCGGCTTCCGCGCCCGATGTCAGTCGTCTTACGAAGCTCCGCGCACCGCGTGTCGCACTTTGGGACGTGTACGGCGGAGAGATCTCATCGGGGTGGATGCGTTTTGTCTTCGATCAATTCGAATTCCCGTACGATGTAGTGTTTGCGAATGACATCGACAACTCGGACCTGAGCTCGAAGTACGATGTTCTAATTCTGCCCGATGGGGCGCGTCTCGCCGCGCAGGTGGACAGCACGCTCACATTCCAGCCGCGCGGCCAGCCAGCTCCGGAGAAAGTTCCTGAAGAGTGGCGCTCGAAGCTCGGCCGTATATCTGTCGCCAAATCTCTCCCGCGCATCAAGGCATTCGTCGAGAACG
>DATEDH010000072.1:0-21040 GCA_035281765.1 Gemmatimonadaceae bacterium | reverse complement strand
TGCACTGGCGATCGTGCTCGTGCTTGCCATTGTCCTCGACGTGCAGAACATCTCCAGCGGGCTCTCGCGTCTCGCGCTGGTTTTTGCAACAGCGCCTCTTATTTCACTCTGGTTCATCTCGCCGGTCATTGCGCATAAGCTCAGCGATCCGGCAACACCGCCGGAGCTGCGCCTTACCGAGGTCGAGCGGCAGGCAGCACTGCGATATGCTCAGCTCCACTGGCAGTTCTTCGACCAGTTCGTCACCGCAGACACACAATGGCTGGCTCCTGACAATTTCCAGGAGGATCCCGATCCAGTAGTTGCGCAGCGCACATCGCCCACGAACATCGGTCTTCAAATGATGTCGGTGGTGACAGCGCGCGATCTCGGATTCATCACGCTCGAATCAATGATCGAGCGTCTCGAGCGGATTCTTCGCTCACTCGAGCGAATGCGCAGATATCGCGGGCACTTTTACAACTGGTATGACCTGCGCGACCTGAAAGTGCTCGAGCCCGCGTACATCTCCACCGTCGACAGCGGCAATTTCGCGGGCCACCTGATAGCAGTTAAGCAGGCGTGTCTCGAAGCTGGACGCGCCAACGGTGCAGCTGAGAACGACACGCATCGACTGGGCGCTATCGCAGAGCGATGCAGGCAATATGCGCTCGAAATGAATTTCGGGTTTCTGTTCGATGAACGGCGAAAGCTTTTTTCGATCGGTTATTCACCCGGCGCCAACACATTCGATAACTCGTACTACGATCTGCTCGCGTCTGAATCCAGGCTTGCGTCTTTCATGGCGATCGCGAAAGACGATGTCCCTGTCGATCACTGGTTCCGGCTCGGCCGCACTCTCACACTCGCAGGTGGAACTCGAACGCTCATCTCATGGAGCGGCAGCATGTTCGAGTATCTCATGCCTGCGCTCGTGCTGCGTACTTTCCCATCGACACTGCTGAGCCAGACACATCAGGGCGCAGTGCACCGGCAGATCAGGTATGGATCCGAGCGCAACATTCCGTGGGGAATTTCGGAATCAGCGTACAACGTGCGTGACCGTGCCCACACATATCAGTATCGCGCATTCGGTGTTCCGGACCTTGCATTGAAGCGTGGCCTGAGCCGCGAGCTCGTGATTGCTCCATATGCAACAGCGCTGGCTCTGATGGTCGAGCCCCATCAGGCCATCCGCAATCTCGCTGTGCTCGAGTCGGAGGGAGCGCTCGGTCCATACGGATTCAGGGATGCGGTGGACTACTCGCGCCCCGTGCCCGGATCACGCAAAGCCGTGATCAAGGCATACATGGCGCATCATATAGGTATGAGCCTTGTCGCATTCGACAACGCTCTCAACCGCAATGTGTGGCAGAAGCGATTTCATACAGATGCGCTCGTTCGATCGGCAGAGCTCATTCTGCAGGAGCGCATCCCGCGCCGGCTCGTCGTGCAGGATGTGGAGCATAACGATGAGCCGATGCGCATGCCGGTTGAGACGGACAAGCCGGCAGTTCGTGAAATCGAGACGGCAAATACTCCCCAGCCTCGTGTAGGTCTGCTCGGCAATGCTCCATACACGACGATCGTGAGCAATGCTGGAAGCGGCGTAAGCAGGAACAACAATCTCGTAATCAACCGATGGAGAAGTGACGGAACGCTCGACGACTACGGGCAGTGGTGCTATGTCCGCGATGTTTCATCGAACAAGGTATGGTCTGCCGGTCACCAGCCGGTTTGCGCCGCAGGCGAATGGTACCGCGTGTTGTTCGCCAGCGATCGTATCACGCTTCAGCGCCGCGACGACGAGATAATCACGACGATGGAGATCGCAGTAGTTCCGGGCGAAGCAGCAGAAGTGCGGCGTGTCACAGTTCAGAACACATCTTCATCCGACAGGTCGATCGAGCTCACGAGCTACATGGAAGTTGTGCTCAACTCAGCGGATGCAGACAGGGCACACCCTGCGTTCGGGAATCTGTTCGTACAAACGGAGTGGCTGCCCGGAAGCACGGCATTGCTTGCGATGCGACGACCGAGATCTGCGTCGGACAAGCCGAGCTGGTGCGGTCATGTCATTGCGACTCGAGACAGCAAGCTCCCGATTTCGTGCGAGACCGACCGTGCACGATTTATCGGACGGGGCAGATCGCCACGAGATCCAGTCGTGATGGACAACGCTGGCGATCTCTCGAACACTGTGGGCGCTGTGCTCGATCCGATATTCTCGCTCCGCGCAACTGTCGACGTGGCTGCCGGCCACTCGGCCGAGGTGACATTCACGACGTTCTTCGCTGAAGACAGGGAGCAGGCAGCACAGCTTGCCGACCTGTATCACGATCCATACAGCGCGCGACGAGCTCTCGATCTCTCGTGGGCGCATGCGCAGGCTGAGCTTCGTGAGCTCGGAATCACTCCGGCCGACGCGGCTTTGTATCAGGAGCTTGCCGGGCACCTGTTGTACGCGCATCCCGGATTCAAGGGCCTCGCACCAAAGGGCGACGACAACAAGCTCGGTCAGGGAGAGCTGTGGGGATTGGGCATCTCGGGCGACTGGCCGATTCTTCTTGCAACGCTCGCATCGGCTGATGGTTTGCCGAGTGTGAGGCAGCTGCTCAAGGTGCACCATTACTGGAGAATGAAGGGTCTCACCGCAGATCTCGTGATCCTCAACGAGCATCCGCCGACATATCTGCAGGAGCTCAACGATGAGCTTCTGTCGACAGTGATGGCATCGAGTGAAGCCGGACTCCTCGACAGGCCTGGAGGAGTATTCATCAGGCGCGCGGATGTGTTGAAGCCCGATGATATAAAGCTGCTTCACTCGCTCGCGCGAATTCAGGTCGACTGCGATGGACTCGGACTTGGCAATTTCCTCGAGTTCCCGAATGTCGAGGACACCTATACGAGCGCGCGGCTTCCCGCGCTGTCGGCAATCGTTGCTGATTCTTCGAGAGATGGTGATGAGTCGCCGTCGACAACGCCGAAGCGCGAAACAGTACTAGAGGAAATTGCCGAAGAGACTTCAGGCGCAATAAGCGGCGACGGTCTGACGATGTTCAACGGACTCGGTGGCTTCAACTCGAACGATGAATACGAGATAAGACTTGCCGGCGACGTCCTGCCTCCCGCGCCGTGGGCGAACGTAATCGGAAACCCCGCTGCGGGATTCATTGTGAGTGACAGCGGAACGGGCGTCACGTGGGCGGAGAACAGCTACTTCTTCAGACTGACTCCGTGGCATAACGATCCGGTGCGTGATCCATCGGGCGAATGCATTTACATACGCGATGATGACTCGGGGCGATTGTGGACTCCGACACCGGAACCGATTCGCCAGAAAACTCCGTATGTCGTCAGGCATGGAGCGGGCTATTCTGTCTTCGAGCACACGCACGACAGCGTGCAGACCACGCTCGTTATGGGAATGCCGGAGTCTGATCCTGTAAAAATTCAGATTCTCTCGCTTCACAACACGGGCACAGTACCCCGGCGACTTACGCTTACCAGCTATGTAGAGTGGGTGCTTGGAGTTGATCGCGAGAAAAGTGGTCAGTATGTGCGGACTGAGATGGCTGCAGGCGATCGTGTCATGCTTGCAAGAAACTATTTTGATCCATCGTTCGATACGTACGTCGCTTTCGCGGCGACCAGTGAGCAGGTGAGCTCATACACGGCAGCGCGCCGCGAATTCCTTGGAAGGAACGGAACGATGTCTGCGCCAGATGCCCTCGAGCGCAGCGGGCTGGGCAATGAGACTGGTGACACAATAGATCCATGTGGCGCGCTTCAATCACAGATAACATTGGCTCCGGGTGAATCGCGCGACGTCGTATTCCTGCTTGGTGCAGGGTCGGATGTCGACACCGCACTGGCGCTCTTCAACCGATACGGAAATGCATCCGCTGCAAGGTCGGCGCTGCAGCGCTCGGCTGAGAGATGGAAAGAGAGGCTCGGAGTAATCTCTGTTTCGACGCCTGATCCCGAATTCAATTTCATCATCAATCAGTGGGCACTCTATCAGGCGCTGTCGAGCAGAATGTGGGCACGTTCCGCCGTGTATCAATCGAGCGGTGCATTCGGATTCCGCGATCAGCTGCAGGATGTGATGGCGTTCACATACGCCGAGCCCGTGCTTGCCCGCGAGCATATAGTTCGCTGTGCGTCCCGGCAGTTTGAGGAGGGTGATGTACAGCACTGGTGGCATCCGCAAAGCGGACGCGGGGTGCGCACGCGATTCTCGGATGATCTCGTCTGGCTTCCATTCGTTGCGAGCCATTACATCGAAGTCACCGGTGACCGGGGAATACTCGATGAAAAAGCCCACTACATCACGATGCGCGAGCTCGAGGCAGATGAGCATGAAGTGTACGATCTGCCTCAGATATCGGAGCTCGAAGAGCCGGTGTACGACCACTGCATGCGCGCACTGAGAAAAGCGTGCACGTTCGGTGAGCACGACCTGCCCTTGATTGGATCAGGTGACTGGAACGACGGCATGAACCGCGTAGGCGTGCATGGCCGTGGAGAAAGTGTGTGGCTTGCGTGGTTCCTGATCGCGACGCTCAGACGCTTTGCATCGCATTGCGATGCGCGCGGCGATCAGAAAGGCGCTGAAGAGCTGCGCGGCAACGCAGACCGATATGTGAAAGCAGTCGAGAAGACCGCATGGGATGGCGAGTGGTATCGACGAGCATATTATGACGACGGCGCGCCGCTCGGATCGAAGGAGAGCGATGAATGCAAGATCGACTCGATTGCGCAAAGCTGGAGCGTGATCTCAGCCGCAGGTGATCGTGAACGGTCACATCAGGCAATGCGTTCGCTAAACGAGCATCTCGTACGTGAAGATGCGCGGCTCATCATGCTGTTGACTCCACCGTTCAATCACGGATTGCATGACCCCGGTTACATCCAGGGTTATCTCCCCGGTGTTCGCGAAAATGGCGCGCAATATACTCACGCAGCTCTATGGGCAGTGCTTGCGACAGCGCTGCTCGGAGAGGGAGATCGCGCGATGCATCTCTATCGGCTGGTGAATCCGATTACGCATGCAAAGACGCCGGAGGATGTCGCGACTTATAAAGTCGAGCCGTATGTAATTGCTGCCGATGTCTACACCGCTGAAGGCCACCTCGGCCGCGGTGGATGGACATGGTACACCGGCTCGGCAAGCTGGCTGTATCGCGTCGGACTCGAAGCGATAGTGGGGTTCAACAAGAAGGGCGACACGCTCGAGATCGACCCCTGCATTCCATCAGAATGGAAGGAGCTCACGATCGAGTATCGTCACCAGAGCAGCACGTATGTCATCCGCATTCACAATCCTGCCGGCGCGCAGAAAGGTGTGACACGCATTTCACTCGATGGACAGGACGTGAGTGGCGCGGTACCGCTGGTGTCAGATGGAAATCGTCACGAGGTGATCGTGACGATGGGTGTCAATCGTCCACAGGCGGAAGCGGCGCAATAGCCGGCCCGTTCACAACATTGCCATAGGGGTCGAAGCGCGATCCGTGACATGGACAATCCCATGTCTTCTCGACTGAGTTCCAGTCGACAATACAATAGAGATGCGTACAGACTGCCGAGCGGAGATGAACGTTGCCCTGTTCATCCTTGTACGCGGCAATTTTCCGCGCGCCCTTCCTGATGATGGCGCCGGTGCCGGGGTCGATCTGATCTGTCGTAGCCACCTCGCCGCCTGTGGCCCAGTCGGCATACTGAATTGCGACGTTCAAGTTCTCCTTCATGAACTCCGAAGCGGCGCGAAGCGGCTTGCGCGACGGATCGTAGAGATCTGTCCAGGGATTCTTTCTGCCGAGTATGAGGTCAGTGAGAAGAATTCCGGCGATTGTGCCGTGAGTCATCCCGTTTCCTGAATCGCCAGTGGCTATATAGATGTGCTCGTCGGTGCCGGGATTTTTTCCAATGAATGCGAGGTAATCGATTGGCTCCATCACCTGGCCTGACCACTTGAAGTCAACTGACTTCACCATTGGAAAACGCTCCCGCGTCCAATCTTCGAGATTCTTGAATCTCGACTCGAGATCGTCTTCCTGTCCCGTCTTGTGGTCTTCGCCGCCAACGATCAGGATGTCCTCGAGCTGCGCTGAGTCGATGCGCGAGTCGACTTCCTGAAGTCGAATGTAGTGATACGGATCGGCAGTATCCCAGTACAGCGCGCGCGGAACGGAACCTCGCGGAACACGCGCGCCGATTACATAGGTGCGATACGCAGCCTGCTTGGTGTGAAGTATGACCCAGTCGTTGACCGGCGTGTTCGTCGCAACGACAACGTGATCGGCGCTGATCACGTGTCCTTCGCTCGTCGTGATTCTGCACGGCTCGCCGTCAACGATCTTGTCTGCGTGGACATGAGTGTAGATCTGTCCGCCGTCACGAAGAACCGCACGCGTGAGCCCGTTCAAATACTTGAGCGGATGGAATTGAGCCTGCCGTGGAAAGCGAAGTGCGGGTCCGGAATTCCAGAATTCAGGGGGAGCCTTGTCGACGAGCTCGACATCGACTAGCCCCGCGCGATGCGCTGCTTCGAGCTCCTCTTCGAGGTCCTTGCGCGTGCTGTCGCCACCGAGGAACAAGTAGCCGTCGAGCCGCTCGAGATCGCAGTCGATGTCTTCCTGTGAGGCGATCGACTCGATGAGCGTAATGGCATCAGTATGACTGAGCGCCGCGAGCCGTGAGCCATCGAGACCGTGCTGCTTCTCGATCTTATAGTATCTGTCGTCGAGCGCGTTGCTCAGGTGAGCGGTAGTTCTGCCGGTTTCGCCGCCTCCGATTTCACCATCGTCGATAACGACAACGGCCCGGCCCGCTCTGCCGAGCAGGTATGCTGTCGTCATGCCGGCGATTCCTGCTCCGACAATGCAGACATTCGCGCGGAGATCGCTTTTTAGACTGGGGAGGTCGGGCACATCGCTTGTGGCCATCCAGACCGAGGTGGTGCTGCCTGAGTCGCTTCGCATGCGATGATTTACGGTAGAATGATTGCAGTAGCTCGGAGTCGAGCAGGGCGGTATGGCGCATAGGATGTGCCAATGCTACTCTCACGAGTTACGGTTGCACTGAATAAACCAGGGAAAGCAGATCATGGATTCGAAAGTACTGGACGCAGCTAAAGCAGCATTTCCTGCATCAAAGGACGGGATCACACTCGGGGCGATTGTCTATAACAACGAGTGTGATCCCGAGCCGATGGTGTCGATCCCCATACCGATGGTCAACCGGCATGGGCTGATTGCGGGTGCGACCGGCACAGGAAAGACGCGCACGCTTCAGCTGATTGCGGAGCAGCTATCCGAAGCAGGAGTTCCAGTATTCGTTGCGGACATCAAGGGTGACTTGTCGGGGCTCGGTGCTCCCGGCGATTCAAACGACCGCATTACCACGCGCGCGAAGGAGACGGGATACACCTGGCAGTCGACGGCGTTTCCCGTGGAATTCCTGAGTCTCACCGGGGCGAAAGGTGCACAGCTTCGGGCGACGGTTTCATCGTTCGGACCGCTGCTGCTCGCAAAAGTGCTCGACCTGAATCCAACTCAGACAAGCGTGCTTTCTCTTGTCTTCAAGTACTGCGACGACAAGGGACTTCTGTTGATCGATTTCTCCGATCTTCGCGCGGTGCTTCAATATCTCACGGGTGACGGCGCAGACGAGCTCAAGTCATACGGTGGAATGTCGAAGGCGACTGTCGGAGTGCTGCTTCGCGAAATGGTGGAGCTGGAGCAGCAGGGCGCAGAAAACTTTTTCGGTGAGCCGGAGTTCGATATCGACGACCTGATGAAGCAGGATCGCGACGGGCGTGGAATCATCAGTGTGCTCGAGCTTTCAGATGTGCAGGACAAACCGGCGCTGTTCAGCACATTCATGTTATGGATGCTCGCAACCATTTATCATGAGCTTCCTGAGATAGGCGATGTAGACAAACCGAAGCTTGCGTTCTTCTTCGATGAAGCGCACCTGCTGTTCGACAACGCGAGTAAGGCGCTCCTCGAACAAATCCAGCAGGTTGTGCGACTGATTCGCTCAAAGGGAGTCGGAGTTTACTTCATCACGCAGAACCCGAAGGATGTGCCCGACGAAGTTCTCGCTCAGCTCGGCCATCGCGTTCAGCATGCATTGAGAGCGTTCACACCAGAGGATGACCAGGCACTGCGTGCGGCAGCGCGGACATTCCCCAAGACATCGTTCTACGATGTCGAGGAAACTCTTACGACGCTCGGCATCGGCGAAGCGTTCGTTACCGTGCTGTCGCCGAAGGGCGTGCCGACACAGCCGTTCGCTGTGCGACTGATTCCACCGGCATCCAAGATGTCTCCACTTCCTGATCTCGATGCGCAGATAGCGAGGTCGGTACAAGTCAAGAAGTACGCGCAAGCGATCGATAGAGAGAGCGCGCGTGAGAAGCTTGCGGCTCGCGTTGTACCAGGTGCAGAATCGCAAATGCCCGATGCGAGAATGCCTGATTCCGGTCCGGCATACTCGCCGCCACCGGCTCCGCGTCAGCCAGCAGCTACACGACGATCAGCGAAAGAGCCACCTGGAGCATTCGAGCAGATCCTGAAATCGCCGGTGGCAAGAACGGTTGCAGGCGCGATCACGCGCGGATTGATGGGCGCGCTTGTAGGGTCGCCGCGGCGACGTACGCGCAGCCGCTGGTAGCTAATCGCGCGATGCGAGAACCGCGCGCACCGGCGCAGCATCGACTGACATGATCTTTATCGGAAACGCGATCAGATCGTAGACGTCAGCGGGAATCCTTCGAAGATCGAGATTTTCGAGGATGAATGCACCGCCCTGAAAGAGCATCTTATGAACGGGCAGCGTTTTGCTGTCGCGCTGATCGACAGACGGAGCATCGACTCCCAGCAGCTTCACGCCGAGCCCGAGCAGCGACCGCGCGCATGATTCGCTGAGCGACGGCCACTCTTCCGGGAAAGTTCCTGTCGCAACAGTGCATCCGGTTTTCAGGATGAGCCGCTCGACTCTATGGGCAGCAATGAGCGGCTCGATGTAACTGAACTTGAGCTCCCCGGTTTGCCCGCTTATGTCAGCAATTACAACAGGCCCGTAAAAAGCGTCGAGTGGAAGCTCGTGAGATCCTGGCCAGCCATCACGAACATGCATTGGGGCATCAGCATGAGTTCCAACGTGCGGGCTCGATGTAATCGTCGAAAGATTTACGCTCGATCCATCCATGATGCGCGAGCTCCATCCGCACGACCATGGAGTGTCACCGGGCCACTCGGGCGTCGATGACGACAGGCCGATGCTAATGTCGCGAAGTCTCACGAAGTACCGACGAGCTTTTTCGCTGATTCGACGACCTTGTCTACTGTAATACCGAGGTGCTCATAGAGCTCCTTGTAGGGAGCCGATGCTCCAAAGCGATGCAGGCCCAGTGCAATGCCATCTCCGCCAACCCATCGCTGCCACGACATCGGGTGTCCTGCTTCAATCGCAACGCGCTTGACTCCCGGCGGAAGAACGCTGTCGCGATACTCCTGTGACTGCGCCGCAAACAATTCATGACTTGGCATACTGACAACGCGTGCTCTTACGCCCGCATCCTGCAGTTTCTTCTGGGCTTCCACTATCAACGCGACTTCGGATCCGCTCGACATCAGCACAACCTGCGGCGCGCCGCCGTCAGCGTCCGACAGTACATATGCACCTTTCGCGACTCCTGCTGCTGATGCATACCTGGTGCGATCTATAAAACCAAGCTTCTGGCGAGTCAGCACGAGAGCGACTGGTCCATCCTTGTGTTTGAGAGCCGCACGCCATGCTTCGGCAGTTTCAGATGCATCTGCAGGCCGAATCAGCGTGAAGTCAGGAACTGCGCGAAGCGTGCTGAGCTGCTCTATGGGCTGGTGCGTTGGTCCATCTTCACCGAGTCCGATTGAATCGTGAGTCCACACATAGATCACATGCTGCTTCATGATCGCTGCGAGGCGCACTGCGGGACGCATGTAATCGGAGAAAATCAGGAATGTCGCACCATAAGGAATGAATCCGCCGTGCACTGCCATTCCATTCATGACTGCGCCCATTCCGTGCTCGCGAATTCCAAAATGGAAATTCCGGCCTGCATAATCGTCACGCGAAATGCTTGGCGCTCCCTTGACGATAGTGTTTGTCGAAGAAGCGAGATCGGCTGAGCCACCGACGAGCTCCGGCACTTTCACCGCAATCGAGTTGAGAACAGCGCCCGATGCAGCGCGGCTGGCGACGTTTCCGTTTTCTGCAGTGAAGGTCGGGATAAGATCTTCCCAGCCGTCCATAAGGTCGCCGTGCAGTCGTCGCTCGAGCTCCTTCGCATCGGCGAGATATCCTCTCTTCCACGCGTCATAGTGTGACTGCCACTCCTGCTCGAGCTGCGCTCCGCGATCCTTCATGGTGCGCCAGTGAGCAAGCGCTTCGGGCGCAACGTAAAATGGCTCCTGCGACGGATACCCAAGCGCTTCCTTCGTGAGCTTGATCTCGTCAGCACCGAGCGGCGAGCCGTGTGCTTCTGCAGTGTCGTGCTTATTGGGACTTCCGAACCCAATGTGCGAGCGAACCACAATCAGCGATGGACGATCAGTGACTTCCTTCGCAGCGACGATTGCTTTGTCGAGCGCGTCGAGATCGTTTGCATCTTCAACGCGCTGAACATGCCAGCCGTAAGCTTCGAATCGCTTCGCAGTATCGTCGCCGAAGGTGAGCGCAGTATCTCCTTCGATCGTGATGTGATTGTCGTCGTAGAATCCGATCAGCTTGCCAAGCGCGAGATGTCCCGCATACGAAGACGCCTCATGCGAGATTCCCTCCATCATGTCGCCATCGCTTGCGATGAAGTACGTGTGATGATCGATAACAGAGTGGTCGGACTTGTTGAACATCGCTGCGAGCTGAGCTTCAGCGATTGCCATCCCGACTGAGTTTCCGAGACCTTGACCAAGAGGGCCGGTCGTGGTCTCTACACCCGGAGTGTACCCGTATTCAGGATGACCGGGCGTGCTGCTCTCCCATTGACGGAAGTGCTTGATGTCATCGAGCGATACGTCGTAACCGGTGAGATACAAAACACTGTACAGGAGCATCGACGCATGTCCGGCGGATAGAACGAATCGATCGCGATCTATCCACGCGGGATTCGCAGGATTGTATCGAAGGTGGCGAGTCCAGAGCACGTACGCGAGCGGTGCAAGCGCCATGGGTGTGCCGGGGTGACCGGAATCCGCTTTCTGCACGGCATCCATTGCGAGAACGCGGATGGCGTTGATGCACAGCTCGTCGAGTTTTGATTGGGGCATTTCGTTTTTGTCAGCCAAAAGGACTTAGTGGTCGTGGACTATCCATAGGTTGGCGGATGTTCGGGAGCAGCGCCTCGATCTCAAAACGGCGCGGCTCCAGCCACGCTGGAAGCTTGAGCGTCTGGCCAAGCTTGTCGAGTGGCTCATCCACCGTAAATCCGGGCGGGTCCGTCGCGATCTCGAATAACACTCCGCCGGGCTCGCGAAAATAAATCGAGTGGAAATAATCGCGATCGATCTGCGGGGTAACATTGAATCCCTTTGCAACCAGCTCGTTGCGCGCCTTGAGCTGCGCTTCATCATTGGGAGCGCGGAATGCAACGTGATGAACAACACCTGCGCCCATGGATCCCGCCCATAATCCTGGAACGCAGCGCAGGTCGACGATCGACCCGCCGCTGTCACGATCGCCGGCCGCATAGCGAAAGATGCTTGCCTGTTCACGAACCGCCGTGAAGCCAAGGTCGTCTACAAGAAGCTTGCCCGTCAGGTCGCAGCTTTCCTGCCAGAGCGTCACCGAGTATATCCCGCGAATAGAATGCTCAGGCGGGACGACAAAGCTTCCACCTTTTCGCGCTTCCGCACCGGGATGGGCAACCAGCTCGCCCATGAATCCGTCGGGATCCTTGAACGTGATCACGCGCTCATCGTCGAACCGGGTTTTAGGGTGCTCGAACTCGACTCGATACTTAATGAAGCGCTCGATCCAGTATCCGATGGCGCCGGGCAATATCGAAAACGATGTAACTGCAACCTGACCTGCGCCCTGCCTGCCTCGCCGCGACTTTGGCCAGGGAAAAAACGTCAGGACGGTTCCAGGAGTCCCTTCCGCATCCGCGAAATAGAAATGGTATGTCGTCGGATCGTCGAAATTCACCGTTCGCTTGACGAGCCGCATGCCGAGCACGCCCGAATAAAAATCGAGGTTCTGCTGCGGGTCGCTTGCGATTCCCGTTACGTGGTGGATTCCCGGTGTTACGAGTGTCACAGATTGATCCTAAACCAATCAGGCGCTACTCGCGACTCTTTTGCCTCTCGTCCGAGCTTGTGCGAGGGTTGCCATGGTGACCGCCGTAGCCGCTCTGGTGCTCCGTCGATCGCTCTTCGTTAGGATCGACCGCGTTAGGGGTCCCCGAATGGGTCTCTCCCGAACGTTCGACGGGATCCTTCTCCTGGGTGTCCATCTGTTCCTTCATATCCTTGCTCGCCATACTTATGCCTCCGTTGGTCTCGTCAAAAGGGCAATCGACATGCCGAATATCGAGGAACCATTCGCTTGAAGAAAAAAGTGTCAGGCGGAAGCGAAAGCAGCTCGAAACAGCAGCGATTCAGACGCCTCAGTGATCCGGAAACCCTCGAGAGGTTCGTGCAGAACCTCGGCGAAGGCATCTACATCACCAATGAAAAGGGCGAAATCCTCGACGCCAATCCCGCGTTTCTCCAGATCTTCGGCGTCGAGAGCCTGGATGACCTGCGAAACTACAAGGTCAGCGATTTTGTCGACGCCGAGGTCAGGAAGAAGGAAGTCGAGCTCGTAGAGCGGGAAGGCTCGACGCGTGATCGCGAGCTCACTATTACGAGACCGGATGGCGCAATGCGCACTGTTCTCGATACGTGGTATCTGAACGAGGATCCGGAAACCGGTGAGCCGATCTTTCATGGAATTCTCGTCGATATCACCAGCCGCAAGAATCTCGAGACGCAGCTCGTAGAACAGAGCATTCGCGATCCGCTCACCGGCTGCTACAACCGTCGCTATCTCTCATCGATGTTCTCTGCCGAGCGATTACCGGACGAGAGATGGGGATGCCTGTACGTCGACATCGATCATTTCAAGCAGTACAACGACCTGCACGGACATGCGGCGGGTGATTCGATACTCATAAAGATGAGCCGCTTCCTGATGCGTCACGTGCGCGCGGAAGAGCCGGTTGTCAGAATGGGGGGCGACGAATTTCTCGTCACGCTGTTCGATACAGATGCAGCGAATACGGCGGCAATAGCGCATCGCCTGGAAAAAGCAGGAATCGATCGCGGTCCTGTATCGTTTTCCCTCGGCTGGGCAGCACGTGAGAGCGGCGAGTCGTTCGAAGAGACGGTCAACCGCGCAGACCGGCAGCTGATACAGGTGAGAGTTGCCCTGAGGCCGGAAGCGTACACGCGGCGGTCAGCAGTCGAAAAAGAGTAGCTGTGCAAGTTTTCTGAGCTTCGACGTCCTACGGGTAACAGAACCCGAGGCTTCGATGTTCAAGCGCTTTACTCTTTTACTCGTTCTTGCTGCTGCGCCTGCGTTATCGAGCGCACAGGGATCACTCATACCGCGCCCGTGCGCCCGCATCTGCCCGGCTGATGGTCCGTGCATGCCGTGTCGTGGCGGCGACCCTTCGGTTGTAAAGCAATCGAGCCACGTAAAAGCCGACCTTGTCGATCGTGTCATTCGATATGAGGTCACGGAAACTTTCGTGAACCGCGGCGGCCGCGTTGGTGAGGCCGATTATATATTCCCGTTGCCCAGGGGCGCGGCGTTTGAGGATCTCAAGCTGTCAATCGACGGACAAATGGTCGCCGGCGAGACAATGAACGCTCAACAGGCGCGCGGCATCTACGAGGAAATTGTCCGACGCCAGCGCGACCCTGCGCTTGTGGAGTGGATGGGATATGGAATGCTTCGCGCGCGCATCTTCCCGATCAATCCCGGTGAAGTCAAAAAGGTCGTGGTCCGCTTTCAGATGGTGGCGGAGCGTGAGGGTGATGCGCTCAGGGTCGATTATTTCCAGGGACGGCAGACGGGTGGTAACGCGTTTGCTTTCGTCCGTGACCGCGATGATGACGACCGCGAGCCGCGATCGTCATTTGCACTCACTTATCCGGCAAGCGGATTATATGGGACCCCATATTCTCCGACTCATTCGCTCTCCACGAGCACGCGGAGCGGCCGGCGAGAGGTACGCGTCGAAGGAAGCGCGAGCGAAGTAACGGTTCTCATTCCGGTCAGGAAATCGAGCGAGCCATCGATCTCGGTTCTTACCTATGCGCCGCGAAATGAAGACGGGTTTGCGTTGATCACGCTATCGCCACCTGCGATGTCCGTGCGGCCGACGCCCCGGGATGTGACACTGGTACTCGACGTCTCGGGCTCGATGTCCGGCGTGAAAATCAGGCAGGCGAGAGATGCCGGAAAGCAGGTGCTCGCAACTCTCTCTGAATCCGATCGCTTCAAGCTCATCGATTTTTCGACTGACGTGAGATCATTCCGCGATCAGTTCGTCCGCGCGACTCGCGAGAATATTGCAGCGGCAACGAGATATCTCGAATCGCTCGATGCATCGGGATCCACCAACATATCAGGTGCGCTCGACGCAGCTCTCGAAGGAGATACACCATCCGGGAGACTTGGTCTTGTACTGTTTGTAACAGACGGAGAGGCAACTGTCGGGGAACGAAATCCAGAAGCGATTGCTACACGCGTCGACAGAAAGCGCGGGGATCGCCGGATCTTCTCGTTTGGAGTCGGAGCAGATCTCAACGCTGCACTGATAGAGAGACTTGCACTCGAAGGACGCGGCACAGCGCAATTCGTTCGCCCGGAAGAATCGGTCGAGCGCGCAGTGTCGATCGTTGCAAGCCGGCTCAGCACGCCGATCGTTACGAATCTCCGGGTGTATGCTGATGGTGTGCGTCTATTGAAACGTCAGCCGGCGCAGCAAGCCGATGTCTTCGCGGGCCAGGATTTTGTAATGCTCACTCGATATGATGGCAGCGGCTCAGTGCGATTGCGTTTTGAAGGTCAAACCTCGAACGGTCCGGTCGCATGGACATCGCGCGCAGAGTTTCCTTCATCGACACGCGAGAATCAGTACATCGCGCGTCTGTGGGCAACCCAGCGGGTTGGTTATCTCGCGGCCGAGAAGAGAAAGAACGGTCAGTCGCGCGAGATCGACAATGAAATCCGTGAGCTCGGTGAGAAGTATTCCATTCCAACTGAATTCACATCGTATCTCGTAGTTGAGCCGCAGATGAATACCCGCGTTCTGAATGCGCCGGCTTCAGTCACTGTCACAGGCACAGTGGGCGGCGCAGTGGCCGCGCCCCCGCCGACAGCCAATGCTCAACGCTTTGAAGCTGCACGTGAATCGGCCAAGCGGCGGGCGGCGACAAGCCTGGCCGATGCAGATGCAGCAGATTTATCAGGACGCGCAGATGCTCGACGTGTGGGATCGAGAACGTTCATCGTCGTGAGCGGGAAGTGGATCGATCGGCGAAAGGCGGATTCGCTGCGCCTTGTAAAGGTCAAAGCATTTTCAGAAGCGTACTTCAAGCTCATGGAAACCATTCCGGAGCTGAAGGAAGTGTTTGCACTCGGCGACAAAGTCGTTGTCGCAGGCCGGGATGTAAGAATCGAGATTGGTGAAGGTGGAGTGGAAACGCTGAATGATGCAGAGCTGAAGCGAATTCAATCGGCATGGTAACTACTTGACTGACGTAGAACGCCTCTTTCGAACGTACAACGCCGCGTTGGTGAGATACCTGACGCGGCGTCTCGGGGACCGCGACTGGGCGGAAGAGGTCGCGCAGGAGACGTTCGTGCGCGCGCTGCGTCAGGACAACATCATCAACGAGAGAGCGTGGCTCTTTGCTGTGGCAACCAATCTGGTAAGAGACGAGGCAAGAAAGGATGCACGCAGGCGGCAGCATCTTGCTCTTCTTGCAGAACAGGAGCGCGAGCGGGAGAAGGAAGTGCCTGCGACAACTCTCGAACAGGCACAGGAAGCAGCATTTGCCCGAAAGGCAGTGGATGCACTCGCAGAGCGTGACAGGCTCGCACTGCTCATGAAGGAAGAGGGACTCAGCTACGATGAGATAGCGGAAGCGCTCGAGCTTTCACCGGGATCGGTAGGCACGACGCTTTCGCGAGCGCGGCGCCGGCTGGTCGAGACTTATGAAGCGATGCAGCGCGACCGTGATATGAGGGAAAACAATGCAGCATCCTGAAGAAGGAATCATCCACGCATGGCTCGACGGAGAGCTGCCGGCTGAAGAAGCCGCAGCGCTCGAAGCACACGCAGCGACGTGCGCCGACTGCTCGGCAAAGGTTGCCGAAGCGAGAGGGCTGATCGCGGCGTCATCGAGAATTGTGAGTGCGCTCGATATTGTTCCGGGTGGGGTCATCCCTGCAGCCAGGCAGGCGCGACGTCCATGGTACGCGAGCACGCAGCTGCGCGCTGCTGCCGCTGTTCTAATAGTTGCCGGCGCATCTGCACTCGTCATGAGAAATGGCGGCAAGCGCGCGATGGAAGACGCTGTCACGGTAAGCGCTCCACTTTCAACGGAGCAGGCTCCGGCAGCGCCACCTGCGGCGACTTTACCGTCGCTGGCTGCTGCGCCAACAGAAGCGGCAAGCGATGAAGGTCGCGATGTCGGTAAGTCGTCAACATCATCGTCACGGCAGGCGCTCAAACTCGAAGACTCCCAATCGGCCAGAAAGATGGATCGAGCCGATGATGCGCGCGCTGAGAAAGCTTTTGCTCCGCCGCCACCGCCACGCGAAAACGCGAACGCGCTCACCGGATCCGTCGGTGGAGTTGCGGCGCAGATAGCGCCAGCTCCAGTGTCCGCACCGGCGCCGATGATTGCGATGCGACGCGCAGCAGAACCCGAATTCAAGAAAGTTCGAAGCGACTCGACCGGAACCGTTGCCCGCACAATCTTCCGGACATCGGATAGCGTCGATGTGACATTGACTGACATTGCTCCACTTCCGCAGGTGAAAGCACGGTCCGTGCAGCAATCGAAAGTTCTCGACGCACCGGCATCAATCGTTGTGACAGGTACAGCAGAAGTCACCGCGAAGCCGAAGGCGGAGCCGCAAAGCGAAATCTTCACGATCACGTGGACGGACAAGCGTGGTCATACGATGACATTGCGCGGTCCTGTGCCTCTTACAGTTCTCGAACAAGTCAGGCGCACACTGCCCGAGGATCAGCGCTAGCAATCGAGACTTCCATCGTTCAATTTCCAAATCCGTATTGAAACGGTAACCGCGCCAGGCGGAGGAAGAGATGAAATGTTGGAAAGTCGTTGCTGGAGCATTACTCGTGATTGCTCCAGCCGTCAGCGCGCAATCAGGCGGCGTTGGCATTCAAAGCCGAAAACTCGCCAACGGACTCGAGGTTCTCGTGATCGAGAATCACGCAGTTCCGCTCGTCACCATCGAGCTCGATGTGAAAAATGGTGCATTTACAGAAGGGCCCGAATTCTCGGGACTATCGCACCTGTACGAGCACATGTTCTTCAAGGCAAATCGCACGATCCCTTCACAGGAGCAATACCTGAAGCGGATCAATCAGCTCGGTGCGCAATGGAACGGATCGACAAGCGAAGAGCGTGTCAACTATTACATAACTGTCGGCGTCGACAGTCTCGTTCCAAGCATGCAGTTCATGGAGGATGCGATTCGCTATCCTCTTTTCAATCAGGACGAGCTAGTGCGCGAGCGGCCCGTTGTGCTTGGCGAATTCGATCGCAACGAGGCGAATCCGTTTTTCCATCTCACAAGAGCAGCGGACACGATATTGTGGACGCCCGGTTTCTATACGCGAAAGACGGCGATCGGCAAGCGGGACGTGATCACGAGTGCAACGCGCGAGAAAATGAACTCGATCAAGGATCGCTTTTACGTTCCCAATAACAGCGCACTGATCCTGTCAGGCGATATCACACCGGCTCGTGGATTCCAGCTTGCCGAGCAGATATTTGGCGACTGGCCCCGCGGTGGCAATCCGTTCACAACGCCGGCGCCCAACCCGCCCGCTCTAACAAAGAGCTCCAGCGTAATCGTCGAGAAGCCCGTAAATGGCGCGGCTCTATATATGGTATGGCAGGGACCGAGCGTCACGGGTGATCCGGCTGCGACATACGCCGCAGATGTGCTCAGCACAGTGCTGGCAAATCCCACAAGCAAGTTTCAGAAGCGGCTGGTAGACAGCGGTCTCACGTTTGGTGTCGGACTCAGCTACTACACGCAGGCACACGTCGGTCCGATTTCAGTTTTTGCGCAAATGACGCCCGACAAGGCGCTCGAGGCGCGCAAGGCGATCATGGAAGAGATCGCAAAACTCGGCGACGAGAATTACATCACACAGAAAGAGCTGACTGCAGCCCAGACTCAGCTTGGAATTCAGGCACTCTATGGAAGGGAGCAGGCTTCGGAGTATGCGCACACCGTTGGCTTCTGGTGGGCTGTGACGGGGCTCGACTATTATCGCGACTACGTACCCAACATGCAGAAAATCACTCGCGCCGATCTCGCGAGCTATGCGAAGAAATACATCATCGGCAAGCCGCACGTCACAGCTCTGCTTCTGAGTCCCGCCGATCGCCAGAAGCTCAATATCACTTCCGCGCAGCTGATGGACGGAGGTGCACAGTGAAAAAGTTTCTGAGCATTGTGCTGTCGCTCGCACTGGTTGCACCGGCAGCAATCGCGCAGTCGAACGTTACGAAGTTCGATGTTGCGGGAATTCCGGTGATCTTCAAGCCGATAACCGCCAACGAGGTGGTTGCGGTGCGCATGTATCTTCGCGGTGGCGCTGCGAGCCTAACACCTGCAAATGCCGGCATCGAAGCAATGATGCTCGCGGCATCGACGCAGGGAACGGAGAAGTACAGCAAGGACGCATTCGCCGAAGCTTCGACTGAAACGGGCACGAACATCGGCTCGCAGTCATCGATGGATTACTCTGTCCTCACAATGCAGGGTGTGCGTCAGAACTGGGACAAGTCGTGGGATCTATTCACACAGGCGGCGCTGCATCCAACCTTCCCCGAGAGTGAAGTACAAATCGTGAAGGGACAGATGGTCGATGCCGCCAAGCGGCGCGCAGACGATCCTGACCAATACCTCACGTATCTCGCAGACAGCCTGTTTTATACGGGACACCCATACAGTGTTGTCCCTGCGGGCACCGAGTCGTCGCTTGGCTCGATAACTTCTGCCGCGCTGTCAGCATGGCACAAGCAGCGGATGACGAAGGAGAATCTTCTAATCGTCGTCGTGGGCAACGTCTCGCGTGAAGATCTCGCCAAAAAAGTTCAGGCAGCGTTCGCGGGTCTGCCAGCAACCGGTGGAAAGGCGCCTGCACTCGCAGCAATGAGAGCAGTGACACCGGAGCTCATCACTATCCAGCGCGACCTTCCGACGAATTACATCACCGGATACTACATCGCACCCACGCTGACCGATCCGGATTATGTTGCATTCAGAGCGGCGACAGACATGCTTGGCGACCGCCTGTTCGAGGAAGTGAGAACAAAGCGCAACATGACTTATGCAGTTGCCGCGGGACTCGAAACACGCGCTGCAAATCGCGGAAGGCTTTATGTAACTGCTGTCGATCCGGATACAACCATCAAGGTGATCTACTCGACGGTGAAGCAGCTACAGAACAATCCGCCTGACAATCAGACAGTTGCTGAAAATGTGAACGCATCGCTCACGGCATATCTGATTGGCCAGGAAACCAACATGGGACAGGCTGCCGCCCTCGGACTATGGGAGCTTGTCGGCGGGGGCTATCAGAACTATGCGCGCTTCATCGACAGCTACAAGAAGGTTACTGCGGCCGATATCCAGCGTGTTGCGCGGAAATACATGCAGCATGCGCGGTTCGTGGTAATCGGTGACCCGAAGAAGGTTACGCGGAACGTCTTCCTGAAGTTCTAGTCTTCAGGATCCAGGATGCGCCTGATCTCCTCGCGTGCGTCGAGGAGATGCAGGCGCGTCGTACGATCGGATGCACGAGGCAGCGCCGACCTGATCGATGCATCGAGAGCGAGAAGCTCTCCACGCATCAGCGCTCGAACATCGTTGTTTGGTCCGGCAGCATCGCGCGATCGCGGCGCCCGCCCACTCGATGAAATGATGACTGCGGGTGTCGGATTGATCTTTCCATCTGCCTGCGCGAGCCATGTCCGCTGTAATCGCCGTCGAAACGGATCGACAACGACGGAGTTCTCCGCAAGCTCGCTCCATACTGATCGACGCACGTCAGTCAGCATCTCGCCCAGCGGATATACGCTGCCAGGCTTTTGCGCGAGCGCCTCATACTCGGCGATGCGTGCAAGCCTGTCGCCATCGAGAAGCGCGTAAAGCACGCGCGACTGCGCTGATCCAATGCGCCGGAGCTCACCCTCGGGCTCGATCCTGCGCGCTATCTCAGTACTGATCAGGTATCGCGGCGTCTTGAATGCATTTGCACCGAGGAACCGAACCGCTTCGCGTTGACGTGATGCGGCGACCGGAATAAATCGCGGGCCAAGCTGTCCGCCGTATTTCTCTCTCGATTCGGATCCGCCGACGACATTTACGACGTGCTCCATCTCAGTCGCCCACTGATCTACGAGCTTGTCATACAGCTCGGCAAGCTCAGAGTTGTCCTGTGTCGGGCGCAGTGCCGCAGGCATGAGGAACGCCATGGTGCGGCGAATGTTGCGAAGGCCAAGAGCCGTTGACCTTACTGCGTCTGCATCGCCTACTGCTTCACTCTCATCGCCGGGATCGACGTCACGCGAGCCCGACGTCGAGAATCGATACCAGGGAATGCTGTCCTGCATGCGGGCCCAGTTATCCAGTGTCACTCGCTCATCATCGGGAGTGTGCGCGCCCTGCACAGGCGCGTAGCCCCAGTGAGTTGCAAACAGGTCGTACGGCCCAATGCCCGGAACGAAGTACTCAACCGGAATAC
>DATEDH010000071.1:0-7282 GCA_035281765.1 Gemmatimonadaceae bacterium | reverse complement strand
TCGCGAGGTTGCGGAGGTCAGCCTTCATCGCAGCGACGTATGCCTTCTCCTTCGTGTTCGCGAACTTCGGAATCGCGATCGCGGCAAGAATGCCGATAATGACGACAACGATGAGAAGCTCGATCAGCGTGAAACCCTTTTTCTTCTGTACCATTTGTTGCTCCTGAGAGATTGTTCGGGCGTTGTTGACCAACGCTTCGTGACTCGGGGTAAGGCAGGGTGTGGACCGTTCGTGCTGGTGCTTCGTAAGTCGTTGGTACTGCGTCACTTAAGCGAAAATTCGGAACGGTCTGAATACTGAATTGGTGACGCATTTTGCAACGAACGTTGCATTTTGCAACGGGTGGAAATTGAATCGCACAGCGTGTTTGCTGTGCCGCGGCTCGCTAAGCCGCTTCGAACTTGGAAAGCTTGCGGTGGAGCGTCGACGCATCGATGCCAAGCACCTCAGCAGCACGCATCTTGTTCCCACCTTCGCTTCGAAGGACCCACATGATGTAGGCCCGCTCAATTGCATCGAGCGAGGGGTTACGGATGATGCGATCGTCCATAAAGTTCTCCCGCTGCTTCTCCCGGATCTTGTCCGGAAGCGCGGCAGGCATGATGACGCCATTTGAAGCGAGAATCACGGCGCGCTCGATTGCGTTCTCGAGCTCGCGGACATTTCCTGGCCAGAGATAATCTTGGAGCAACTGCGCAGCTTCAGGGCTGAGCTGCTTTGTCTCCTCACCGCGTTTCCGTGCGATTTCCGCAAGGAACGATTCCGTTAGAAGCGGAATGTCGTCGCGCCGATCCCGAAGCGGTGGAATATCGATCGAGATGACGTTGAGACGATAATACAGATCACTGCGGAAATTTCCGCGCGCGATCTCTTCATCGAGCTTCCGGTTAGTCGCCGCAACAAGGCGGGTGTTGATTGGCAACGCCTCGGTCGCACCAACGGGAATGACTTCCTTGTGCTGGAGCACCCGCAGCAGCTTTACCTGTGTTGCCGGCGTCGTCTCGCCGATTTCATCAAGGAAGAACGTTCCTTCTTCAGCGGCTGAGAAGAGACCCGTTTTGTCCTTGACCGCACCGGTGAATGAACCCTTTACGTGCCCGAACAACTCGCTCTCGAGAAGACTTTCAGGCAGCGCACCGCAGTTGATAGATACGAACGGACCCGAGCAGCGATTCGAGAGCTCATGTATGTAACGCGCTATTACTCCTTTTCCCGTTCCGGACTCACCCTGCAGAAGCACGGTTGAATCACTCGACGCGACTGTCTCGGCAACGCTGAGCACATCGAGCCACAGGCGGTTAGAACCAATCGGTCGAATTCCAGGATCGCGCTTCTTGATCTCGCGCTTGAGCGCCCTGTTTTCAGTCTTGAGCTGACGCGTTTCAGCAGCGCGCCGCACGATGGCGACGAGCGCATCATTCTGAAACGGCTTCTGTACATAATGAAACGCACCGTCGTTGACTGCTGAGATTGCAGATTGCAGCGATGCCTGCGCGGTCATCAGGATCACAGGACAATCGGGATCCTGTGCTTTTGCAGCGGAAAGAATGTCGAGCCCGGTGTTGCCGGGCATTCGTATGTCGGAGATAATGATGTCGGGCTTGATCGCGGAGATCTGGTCAATTCCCTGCTTGCCCCCAAATGCAACGTGCGCTGCAAACCCCTCGTTTTTCAGGAGAATTCGCAGCGTGTCGACAATCGCAGACTCGTCATCGATGATGAGTACAGTTGGTCGAGCTTCCTGACCTTGCATATCGAAGTGGTTGAGTCTTCCTGGATAAGGGGCGTGTCCCGGGCCAACGACAGGCCACAGTCTCGCGAGCAACTAAATGACTGGGCCTGCACCGCTTCGGTCACAAATCAGGAAAACGCGGCTTTACGCGCTCACATTCTGCGCGCCCGTATGAGCGCAGCACTGTCGATCGCATGCACAATCTGCTGAATCTGAGGATCGCTCATTGCGTCGCTGGCGCTCACGGCAACGGACTTTGCCTCTTCCAGCTTCCCGATAGTCAGCAGGCAATACGATGTATTTGCGCGAAGCCGCAGATTGGCCGGAGCGAGGCTCAACGCGCGACGGTACAGTGGTACCGCTCGAGGACAACGGTTGGCCATCGCGAACATGTCGCCCGCGTACGCAAGAAGAAGAGGATCCTGTGGATCACCGAGTGCTACGGCGAGATCCATCTCCTCGAGCGCCTCTGGTAACCGGTTGGTTGCCTTCAAGTGTGCCGCAAGCATCCAGTGCGCCCGGTGACTCGATGGAACATCGAGCACCGTCTGCCGGAACAGGCTGTCATTATCGCGCCACACGCCGTTCCGAGTGACACTTCTCGCTGTAAACCCGCATACTACCAACGTTGCGGCAGCTACGCCGGCAGTCTGGAAGATGCGCCGGCGACTGGCTGCCTGATGGAGCGCCCAATCGATCGCGACGCCTGCACAAAGCGCGAAGCCGACAGTGGGAAGCATGAGCGTCCGCTCTGCTAGAACGAACCCTGTAACCATCAGGATGTTGCTTGGAATGAGCAACGCCAGGCCCATCCACGAAATACCGAACGAAGCAGCGCCAAAGCGTTTGCGAATCGTCCATCCTATCCATGACGTTCCAAGCAGAACCAGCACAGCGGGAATCATCGAGCTTTCGAATCCGGAATGCAGGCGAATGCGCGGATACGAATAATCTGCCGAGAGAGCCATGGGCCAGATGAACAGACGCACCCATTCGACGACAACACTCAGCATTGTGAAGATTCGTGTCGTGAGCGAGCTGTGTCTCAGTATCGCCGCTCGGGAATCAACAGCAACTCCGTGAAGGACTGCGTACCGTGCCACGAGAAAGAGAGCGCCGCCGATCGCCATTGAAATCATGAGCGGCAACAATTCCCTCGCTCTTTTTTCGAAGGTCTTGTTCCCGCCGACAACCAGGAACTCAGCCGCTACAAGGATTGCGGGCAGTACTATCGCGTGTTCCTTGAAACCACATGCGACAAAATATGCGAGCGTAAACGCAGCGATGTGATGGAGCTTCAGGTCGCCGTGACGACGTATCCGAATGAACCAGTTGACCAGCGCAACCACAATCAGAGCCACCCATAGCTCCGCCTGGCCGACGATATTGGCAACGGCCTCTACGTGCACCGGGTGCGCAGCAAAAACTGCGGCCGCCACGATCGCAGCACGACGCGGCATGACTAGAAGTGCAAGCCGGTACACCGCGATCGACAACGCGACGTACAATGCAACGCTGACGAGATGAAAGGATATTGCGGAGCCGTCTCCCGCTGCCCATTGAAGAGCAAACACTACTGAAGTCGAAGGCCGATAGAGCATCGACCCAAGCTCCGAAGGCCAGTAGGTCCCCGTGATGAGCTTCAGCGGAGAGTGGAGACTATGGAGTCCGGTGTTTTTCAGGATTACATGTACGTCATCGAACGCGAACCCATTCCACAGGCTTCCGATCGATGCGGCAAGGGCGAGGCAGGCAATCAGGATCGAAGCAGAGAATTTTGTGGATCCCGCTCCACCAGCGTCGGGTTCGATGTTCATGAGCGGGTAATTATCTCTTTTTTCGGGAGAACGATTGTGAACCGCGTCTCTTCGCCCGGCGCGCTCACAGTGACAATTCCACCGTGCGCCTGAACCGCGCGCTGGACGATCGAAAGCCCGAGCCCGCTGCCGCCTTGCTTAGTCGTGACGAAAGGATCGAACAATCGGTCACGAATTTGTGGCGCGATCCCGGAGCCTTTGTCGGTGACAAGTATCCCGTATGCGCCGTGAGAGAACTCCTCCTGCCCTTCGGGAAGCTGATGTGGCGAGAGCTCCCCGCCCTCCAGAATGACTTCGCGATTGGGAGGCGAAGCCTGCACTGCATTCAACAGGAGATTGAACATTGCGCGGTGAAGCAGATCCTCGTCCCCTTCTATCGTCATGGGAGTATCGGGCAGCCTCTCGACAATCGTCACGCCATCCGCAATCCCGGGCTGCGAGCTCGCGAGATGGGCCGCGTTTCTCGCGACAGCAGATAGATCGACACTCTCGACGTGTGTCATCCCCGCACGCGCAAAATCGAGGAACTCGGTCAGCACGCGTGAAAGACGATCGGATTCTCTCTGAACCAGCCCGCTGAGAACCTTTTCGTCGTCCGATGCCCGTGGCATCCTCGACAGCTGCTCGACCGCACTTCGAATCGAGGCAAGCGGATTCTTGATCTCGTGCGCGAGCGAGGCGCTCATCTCCGCGATCCCCTCGAGCCGTTCAGCACGAATGATCAACCGCCGCATGTCCGACTCTCGCAGACGGAACTCGGCAAGCTCCGCCGCAAGCCGTTCGCTCGCAGCACTGGCAGCGCGAAGACGTCCTGCGATGATGCCGCTGACAAAGGCGACCGCCGCAAAAACGATGAGCTGAATCAGGAGACCGAGATCGGCCTGACCCTGCTGCAGCAGCATCGCATCGGCGAAATACAGCACCATCCCTAGGCTCGCGATCAGCGGCACGCCCGAGGGCGCCGTCAGCAATGCACTCACCGCAATCACGAGGATATACAGAGGCGCAAGCTGGGAGTGTCCGTCACCCCATGTGACGTGAACCGCAGCCGTCACGAGGAGCATGTCGAATGCGACCTGCATGTACATGAAGGACGGACCCGGCACATGCCCGCTCAGGTCAGTCCAGATAAAAGACGCCACAGTGAACGCAAGCGCAGCAACGAGCGCGAGCGAAACAATTGTCCCTGTCGAATCCCCGCTGCCAAGGCCCGCGACCAGAGCGGACAAAAAGAGGCCGAGCGCAAGCGCGATTCGACCCGTATAGAGGCCGCGAAGGACCGTGCGCGGGTTGAAGCTTACCGGCTTTTCGCGCATATGTATCGCGATATGCTGCTCCTGGGAGGGTTTGGCGCGTGCATATTGGACTTGACTGACGGTCCAGTCAATTCCGGGGTCACTACTATATAGATTTACTGGATATGAATCTTCTGGCCCTGCAAGGGGCTCCGACCGAACACCTGGGCGGCGGCGAAATTGCCACGCGCTTCGGTGTCGTTCTGTTTCTGGTCGCCCTGAACGCCTTTTTCGTCGCGGCCGAGTTCTCTCTTGTGGCCGTTCGGCGCAGCCGGATCGACGAGATGGCCGAAAACGGAGACAGCGGCGCAAAGAATGTTCAGCGCGCGCTGGAGCACCTGGACCGTTACATCGCGGGGACGCAGCTCGGAATCACCATCGCATCTCTTGCACTTGGATGGGTTGGCGAGCCGGCAATCGCCGTCATCATCGATGGCACGCTCGGAATCTTTGGAATTCCGCCAGCGCCCGAAGGTGTTCACAGCGGAATCGCGCTCGCGTTCTCCTTTTTCCTGCTCACGTTCCTTCACATCGTACTCGGTGAGCTCGCTCCAAAATCTGTTGCGCTGCTGAATCCCGAAGGCGTCTCGAAGCTGGTTGCGACACCGCTTCGGCTTTTCTCGCAGGTGATGGCCCCGCTGATCTGGATATTCAACGGCGCGGCGAATGGAATGCTCCGCTTGTTCGGAATCGCGCCATCGAGTGAAGTCCACACTCACTCGCCTGATGAGCTGCGACTATTGGTCATGCAGGCGCGCGCGCACGGAACGCTCGACGAATCCGACAGCGCAATGCTTGCCGGTGTCTTCGATTTTCACGAGAAGAAAGCGCGCGATGTCATGCGTCCGCGCACGGACGTCGTAGCATTGTCCGCCGACGCGACTGAAGATGAAGTATGGAAGATCATTCGCGAGGAGCGATACTCGCGATATCCCGTGTATCGGGAATCGCTCGACGACGTGATCGGCGTATTTCTGGCCAAGGATCTCTGGCTGCATGAGAGCGCCCAGCCTTTCTCGCTTGCCGAGTTCACACGCGAGCCGTTGTATGTCCCGGATTCCCGTCCTGCGGAGAAAGTTCTCGACGATCTGCGGCGCACTCGCGCGCACATGGCGGTCGTGCTCGATGAGTACGGTGGAACTGCGGGAATCATCACGATGGAAGACCTGATCGAGGAAGTGATCGGTGATATCTCCGACGAGTACGACCTCGCTTCTCGCACGGCCATCGAAGCGAATGGTATGCTCGAGCTGGACGGAACGATGTCGCTCATAGACGTGAGATCGGATCACCGCGTGCAGATTCCCGAGGGAGACTGGACGACTCTTGGCGGATATGCATTCGCGAAACTGGGACGATTGCCGAAGATGGGAGATCGCGTTGCGGTGCCCGGCGGTGAGCTCGAAGTAATTGCAATGGATGGAAGACGCATTGCCGCGCTCCGCGTCCATCGCGCACATCCGACGCCACCTGGTGGCGCGGCCGAAACGCAAAACGAGAGCGCACGCAAATAGCAATCACGCACGACCCGTACGCCGCGCTCAGGTTTCGTGACTTCCGGCTGTTTCTTTTCGGCCGGATGCTTGGCGTCATTGGCTGGCAGATGCTCCAGGTCGCGCTCGGCTGGGAATTATATGAGCGCACTCACTCTGCGCTGGCCCTCGGACTCGTCGGGCTTGTAACCGCGATTCCCGTTGTCGTTCTTGCACTTCCAGCGGGGCATCTCGCCGACCGCATGGATCGCAAGAAGATCGTGATCATCGCACAGATGGTTTTTGTCACGATGTCACTTTCCCTCGCCGCGTTGTCTTACGTGACCGGGCCGATCCTGCTCATGTTCGCGATTCTTCTCGTGCGCGGAACTGCGCAGGCGTATAACAATCCCGCACGATCGGCGCTTCTTCCGCGCCTGGTTCCGCAGGAGGTGTTCGCAAATGCGGTCACCTGGTCGAGCAGTGGATTCCAGATCGCTGCGGTAATCGGGCCCGCGATCGGCGGGCTCGTCATTGCGATCGAGCATCGGGCAACGGATGCGTACATTCTCGACGCGGCACTGACGTCGATCTATTTCGTGATGCTGTTGGGCATTCGCGGAGACGCTGTGCCGAAGGGCGAAGCAGCGAATGCGCTCAAGCCGCGTGAGCGGATGACGATAGAGTCACTCGTTGCAGGAATGAGATTCGTTCGCGACACGAAGGTGATTCTCGCCGCGCTCACACTCGATCTGTTTGCCGTGTTGTTCGGTGGCGCGACGGCGCTGTTGCCCATATTCGCGAAGGATGTTCTGCAGGTCGGGCCGGAAGGTCTTGGCTGGCTGCGCGCTGCGCCATCTGTCGGGGCACTCGTCGTGATGCTCACTATAGCTCATCGCCCGCCGATGCAGCGAACCGGATGGAGTCTCATACTCGCAGTCGCAGGCTTTGGCATCGCGACCGTT
>DATEDH010000070.1:0-4371 GCA_035281765.1 Gemmatimonadaceae bacterium | reverse complement strand
AGGAAATGACAGAGCTCCGCGACAAGCTCGCGAAGCTCGAGCTGCCGAAGGAAGCACGCGCCGAAGTGGAGCGCGAGCTAGGTCGCCTGGAGCGGTCGGGCCGTGAATCAATGGAAGCACAGGTAATCCGGACGTATCTCGAGTGGATCGCCGAGCTTCCGTGGAACACCCGCTCCGACGATCAGCTCGACTTGAACAACGCGTCGAAAGTTCTCGACGAGGATCACTACGGTCTCAAGGACGTGAAGGATCGCGTTCTCGAGTTCCTCGCAGTGCGTCAGCTGCGGGCGCAGCAGATGGCACAGGAGGTCGAGCGCGAGGGCGAGCTCGATCCGTCAGTTCTTCGCGAGGAGTCGAACGATGCGAATCCGTCGCTTGCACTTGGGAAGGATGAAGAGCACAAGATTACGGATCAGAAGGAAGCCAAAGCTCGCGCGATGGCGAAGGGACCGATTCTCATTTTCATCGGCCCGCCTGGAGTCGGCAAGACTTCGATTGCGAAGTCCATCGCGCGGGCACTTGGACGCGAATACGTGCGCGTCGCACTCGGCGGCGCACGCGATGAAGCTGACATTCGCGGACATCGCCGCACCTATGTTGGCGCGATGCCCGGAAGAATCATTCAGGGAATGAAGCAGGCAGGCACCAAGAATCCGGTTTTTCTTCTCGACGAAGTCGACAAGCTGGGACAATCGTTTCAGGGTGATCCTGCGAGCGCATTGCTCGAGGTGCTGGATCCTGCGCAGAACGACACGTTCACCGATCACTATCTCGGTGTTCCGTTCGATCTGAGTGAGGTGCTGTTCATCGCGACGGCGAACTTCGTACAGAACATTCCCGGCCCGCTGCTCGACAGAATGGAAGTAGTCGACTTTGCCGGATACACCGAGAAGGAAAAGGCGGAGATCGCGAAGAAGTATCTCATTCCGCGACAGCTCGAGGAATCGGGACTCAGCGACAAGGGAATTCATTTCACCGACGACGCTGTCATGAGCGTAGTGTCGAACTACACCCGCGAGAGCGGAGTGCGACAGCTCGAGAGACAGCTTGGCGCTGTCGCGCGAAAGGTCGCGCGAAAGATTGCGATGGGTGAGACTGGCCCGATTGTCGATGAGGAAATCACCGCAGATGAAGTGCGTGAGCTTCTCGGCAGGCCGAAGGTTCATCCGGAGCGCGCACAGCAGCAGAACGAAGTCGGTATCGCGACCGGTATGTACTACACGCCGATGGGCGGCGACATCATGTTCGTCGAGGCATCGATCCGCAGGTACTACGGTAATCGTGCAACTGACAACGAGAGCTCGGGACCAGGCGGTGCGGTTTCGCTCATTCTCACAGGGCAGCTTGGCGACGTGATGAAGGAGTCGGCGCGTGCGGCATTTACGTACGCGACCAATAACGCCGCAAATCTTGGGATCCCCAAGGATCGGCTCGGTGCGATCGAAGCGCACATCCACGTTCCTGCGGGAGCAATTCCAAAGGACGGTCCTTCGGCCGGGCTCGCGATTGCGACTGCGCTAGTGTCGGAGATGTCAGATCGCGCGGTGCGAAAGGACGTTGCGATGACGGGTGAGATAACTCTTCGTGGTCGCGCGCTGCCAATCGGTGGATTGAAGGAGAAAGTGCTCGGCGCTCACCGTGCCGGTATCAAGCACATCATCCTGCCTAAGGCGAATGAAGCCGATATCGAGGATGTGCCGGAAGAGGTTCGCGACGTGCTGACCTTCCATCCGGTCGAAACATTGTCTGAGGTTCTCGATATCGCGCTGGTTAAGCCGCCACAGGCCGAGAGTGTGAAGCCGCTCGATAGCGCGGCGTAACGCTAAAAAGCAGATGTGAGTTGCCAGGAGCAACTCACATCTGCTTTTTGCGCGCTTAACAACCTACCAGGCATACCCGATGGACAACCTCCCGATGGGCAATCCTTCGGTACCGAGATCGTTGTTCAGGAGCCGCTTCGCGCCAATGCCTGTAGCGACGGCAAAGCGCTGATCCCGTCCAAGGATCCACACATAGTCTCCGCGAACACCGATCGTTGCCGATGTTCCCTCGTCATCTTCGCAGCCGATGCAGTCGTCGTATTCGTCATTCACGCTCACGACGCCAAGGCTTACACCGAACGAGAATCCGCGCAGCGCTTTGCCGGCCGGATAGTATCGGCCGATCGCATCGAGTGATGTGTAGTTCGCATCATCGAAGTCGAATCGCGATGCTGAAACTGCGAGAGACGTCGTCGAGCTTGTAGCGCGCTCGTATTCACCGTTGTACCACTCGAACAAAAGTCCGATGGGGTTTGCCGAGACGAGGTTCACTCTTCGCATCCCGGAGCGGTCGCCGTCGACACGCTGCGCAGAAGCCACGGATGCTACAGAGACGAGCGCGATCGCAGCAGTCAGCGTACGAAACGTTTTCATATAGGTAGTAAATGGTTGTTTGAGGTTCCAACAAATGTAGGAAGCTGGAACCCGGATGGCGCGGAAAAGTTTCTAGAAGCCGATGGGCCCTAACCGGAACAATTTCCAGGGATCTGCACGCAACGGCTCCGGCTCGGTTCCCTCGACGAAGTATTCCGTATAGCGCCGGTCCTGCGGCGTAAGCGGCGTCGCAAGCTGCCCGGTAAGACGGTCGAGCTCGCCGCTTATGACTCCGATCGGCGGGGTCCACCGCGCTTCGGATCGCTGGAGCGACCGCCCGGCGCTGGATCCGTAATATCTCGCCATCATGCGTCCCCACACCGGCGCTGCGAGCGATCCACCTGCTGCGCCGGGAGTAATGCTCTTTGGAGTGTCGAACCCGAGCCACACTCCCGCGACGATATCGGGAGTCAATCCGATGAACCACACATCGGAGTTGTCATTCGTCGTTCCGGTCTTGCCTGCAACCGGCACATCTGCAGGCAGATATCGCCTGATCGACGACGCAGTTCCACGCTCGACTACATCGCGCATCATGTCGCGCACTACGAATGCCGAACGCGGGTCGATTGCGGGCGGCAGTGCACGCACCGGGGCAGTGTAGACGACTTTCCCGGAACGATCCTCGATGCGATGAATGAAACGCGGCTCGACCGCCGTGCCGAGGTTCGCAAATGTCGTGTAGGAGGCAATCATGTCGAGCGGCTGAACAACCGACGCTCCGATTGCGCTCGATGGATAAGGGTTGATCGGGCTTTGAATCCCCATCCGTCGCGCCAGCGCGATGACGGAATCCAATCCAACTTCCATCGCAAGCTGAACTGCTACGACATTGCGTGAGCGTGCAAGCGCTTCGCGCATCGTAATCGGCCCGAGATATTCATGATCGGAGTTGTCGGGCCTGTAGTAGGTGCCGTTGTTAAGCCGGATCGATATCGCTGTGTCGCCGACAATTGCATTTGGCGGAATGCTGTCGAGAATCGCCGCAGCGTACACGATCGGCTTGAATGACGAGCCGGGCTGCCGTTTTCCATCGATGGCGCGATCGAACTGTGATGCCTTGTAGTCGCGCCCGCCGACTAGTGCGCGTACATCTCCTGTCGTCGGATCGAGCGCAACGACAATTCCCTGCAGATAACCGGAGTCGTTTCCCTTGCCTGCTGTAGTTGTGTGCCGGTATCCGCTTCGTGCCTCGACATCGGCAACGCCTTCTGCGAGCGCAGTCACCGCAGACTCCTGCATCGCTGGATCGAGCGCAGTGTATATGCGATAGCCGCCCTCATTTACCGGCAGCCCGGCACGCTGCGCCTGAATCCTCACGACGTCGAGATACCAGGGAGCTGACACCATCCCGTAATTGGGCGCTGTCACAATCGGAGTCGATTGCGCCGCACGTGCCTGAGCGGACGTGATGAATTTCTGCTCCGCCATCAGCGCGAGCACAGTGTTTCGACGCTGCCTCACGCGAGCAGGATACTTAACCGGCTCGTAGATCTCCGGGCCCTTTGGCATCGAAGCAAGCGTTGCAGCTTCAGCGAGGCTCAACTTTGCGGCGGGCTTTCCGAAGTAATGGCGCGATGCGGATTCAATTCCATACCAGCCGTGAGCGAATCCAATCGTGTTGAGATAGGCCTCGAGTATCTGCTCCTTGCTATAGTGCTTTTCCATCTCGATCGCTGCCGCCTGCTCGCGGATCTTCCGAGCCGGACTTGGATCGCGGCGATCGATGATATCGGGATGCATGTTGCCGACGAGCTGCTGCGTGATTGTGCTCGCGCCGCGGCGGTCGCCGAGGATGTTGTCCTTTATCGCGCCGGCGATGCCGACCAGGTCGACGCCGTTGTGCTGGTAGAAGCGCTGGTCCTCGACGGCGACGAACGCGTGGGGGACGTAG
Source organism: Gemmatimonadaceae bacterium (assembly GCA_035281765.1). Lineage (GTDB taxonomy): Bacteria > Gemmatimonadota > Gemmatimonadetes > Gemmatimonadales > Gemmatimonadaceae > UBA4720. Next base: position 63 of record DATEDH010000070.1, on the reverse strand, counting down.
CTCGGCAGCGAGCGGATGGCGATGCTCGTGCGCCACTGGCTGCCGATCTCCCCGATGAGCGAC
>DATEDH010000069.1:0-8144 GCA_035281765.1 Gemmatimonadaceae bacterium | reverse complement strand
AGCGCATCGTCATCGATCTCGAGATTCATGGTGCCAAGGCCGCGATCCGAATCGGTCAATGCACGGCGAAGCAGATCTCTCAGGTCATCAGTCGAAATCGGCTCGAGAACGAACACGCGCATTCGCGACAACAGTGCGGAGTTCATCTCGAATGACGGATTCTCGGTTGTCGCCCCGATCAGCGTTATCGTGCCGCTTTCGACGTGCGGGAGAAACGCATCCTGCTGCGCCTTGTTGAAGCGATGAATCTCATCGACAAAGAGAATCGTCTGACGTCCGAGCTCGAGCCGTTCCTCGGAAGCAGCGATGATCTCGCGAATGCGCGGTACGCCCTCAGTCACTGCAGAGAACGGAACGAATTCGCGGTCAGTGTAGCGCGCGATCAATCGTCCGATTGTCGTCTTACCGGATCCCGGCGGGCCCCAGAAAACCATCGAGGATATCGCGCCTTTCTCGATTGCATCGCGAAGGGGCTTGGCCTGACCGATGATGTGCTGCTGCCCGACAACTTCATCGAGAGTGCGCGGCCTCATCCGCGCCGCGAGCGGCTGCGCCGATGGCGGTGGACTGAAGAGCGATGCTTCTCTTTTTTGACTGCCGCGAAAGGCTTTGGGCATCAGACGACTATAACCCCGGTTAACAGGGAGCACGGGGAGCACAGTGAGGTTGTGAGGGTTTTTGTCATCCGCATTGACAGCGGCCGTCGGTTAGGGACAACAGCGATAGCCACTCAGACAACCCCTCAAAACCTCACTGTGCTCACTGTGCTCCCTGTTAAATGCAGTTAAAAGAGCTTACGGACTACCCGGCCTTTGTTATCACGAAACGAGCCAGAAAGTAGAGCGCGGCCCCGCCAAAAAAGCTCCCCTGAAGCTTCCAATCGCGCTTCGCCTGAAACTCGGGAACCAGATTCGACGCGCCGACGTACAGGCTAACGCCCGCAGCGAGAGCGAGACCGTATTTGCCGAGCGGCGCTACCACGCTCGTCATGAGTCCGCCGACGATGGTCGCAATTCCAAGCAGCGCGCCGGCAAATAATGCACGTCGGCGCGACGCGCCCGACGCCAGGAAGATGCTCGATATCGCGAGTCCTTCGGGAAGCTTGTGCATCAGGATCGCGACGAAAACAAGAAACCCGAGCGATGCGTCGACCTTGAAGCCGCTTGTAATCGCGACGCCATCGACGAATGTGTGGAGCAGCAAGCCGGCGAGCGCCGACATGCTCACCGATCTGCTTACCTCGTGAACTTCCTCACCGAAATGGAAATGCGGCACGAGCGTGTGCTGCGTGAGATGCACGAGCAGAAAGCCAAGCAGTATCAACGGTGCCGCGCCTGATCCGTGCTGTTGAATCGCCTCGGGTGCGAGATCGAGAATTGCAACCGACAACATGAAGCCCGCGGATAGTGCGACGAGCTTCTCCAATGTCGGAACGCTCCATCGCGATCGCGACGCAACCGCGGCAGCGCCTGCGATGTTTGCAGCGGCCGCGATAAGAGTGTACGCGACCGCCAGCCGGCTCACGAATGCGTCAGTGAAAGCCGGTCGGCGGCAGCTGCGACTGCAGCGGACAATGTGGGCGCGGGCGCACGGTCCCAGCCGCGTGCACGCCAGGAGCGGTCTGCAAGTGCTGCGCGCTCCTCCAGTCCAAGGCCCTGAAGGAGATAGTACCAGCGATCGGACCGCGCAAAAACGTACAGCTCGAGCTGCGGCGTCAGCGTGAGCTGATCGTCCGGGCTGTACAGGGTGAATTCAACTCCGCCGTAAGTCGCGAGCGGAACCTTGAGCCGCGCAATTGCATCACGCACATCCGGGAGTGCCACGGTCTCGCCAGTCCACGTCGTCTCCGACCGGAGGTCAGTGAGAGCGATGTCGATCGCAGGTGGAAGCTGCTCGCTGAGCGTGTAAAAGAGGTCGACAACGCGCTCGGCGTTCGCACCTATATAGGCTTCGTAGTGCGTCGGCGTCTTGTCGAAGGTGAAGCCGTCGACGCCTGACCGAAAGCGCTTCCATACTGTGATGTCGGGATTTCTTCCGCGAAAAAGCATCGTGTTCAGATTATCGGGTTCGACTTCACCGCTTCGAGCAGCTTCTCCCTCGAATTCACCGAGGGGTCATTAATAACCGATTCCAGCAGCGAGCGTAACGTCTTGCCAACCGCCGGGCCTCGTATTCCCAGCTTCTGCAGGTCGCTCCCGTCTATCGCGAGATCGCCGATTTCAATCGGGTCTCGATACGCAATGCGAATCGCCCTGCGATATACGGACGCAACCCTTTCCTGCGATGGTGCTGCAAGCCCCGCCTGCCGCTCAGCTGCCCATCGGGCATTCGCGACGCGCATGACTGAAGCAAGACGTGTGCGACCAGCTACGGCCGCCCACTTTCTGATCGTGAAATCGGCTGGGGCATCTGGCGAAATCATCGCCTCTTTCATATCCGCCTGCATCTCCTGCCAGGAAGCGACGATCGATGCAATCCACGCGGCATCGGAGTTGGAAAACCTGAGCGCTTTAAGGATCCCGTTGATTGCGCCGTGAGGCGCAGCAGCAAACAGCGCTATCATGCGATTGATGCGGCGCTGCGGCCTGGTTGCCAGTAGCGGTGGGCAAATATGATCAATCGTGGAGAGGTCGAGCGGCGTGATATGCGCGAGCGAGGGTATCAGCGTGCCGAACGCTCCACTCGTCTGCCACATCGCAAACGCGCGGCTCGGCTTCATTACCTGCTCCATCGTCTTCTCGATTTCCTGCTTCACACGCTCGGCCGAAAGTCTGCCGAGGTGCGCGGCGCTCTCAGAGATGGCATCCCACGTTGTGCGGTCGATCTCAAACTCGAATCGTGCAGCGAATCGCAATCCGCGAAGCGCGCGAAGCCTGTCCTCTCGCATCCTCTCGGCTGGCTCGCCAACTGCGCGAACGATTCCCCGCTCGAGATCCTTTTGTCCTTCGAACGGATCTGCGATTTGCTTTTTCGACGGCGAATACGCGATTGCGTTGATCGTGTAATCGCGGCGCGCGAGGTCTTCATCGAGCGTTGCGCCGAATTCCACTTCCGCATGACGTCCGTCAGTATTTACATCGCGGCGAAACGTCGTGACCTCGTGCATCACGCCGGCGTCGTCGAGAACGCCAACCGTGCCGAATGCGATTCCCACGGGAACAGTTCGCGGAAAAAGACTCCGTATCTGCGGAGGACGAGCCGCAGTCGCCAGATCCCAGTCGAGATGGGGATGCCCGAGCAATGCGTCACGGACTGCGCCGCCGACACACCAGGTCTCGAAGCCGGCCTTCTCGAGCGTGCGCGCGATCCTGAGAACCGCGTCCGGCGGCCGAAGTTTCGAGATCAATCAGCCGTCCCTGAAGAGATCGCGAATAGCGCTCATCGACATTCCTTCGCCTAGTGCGAGCATGAGATCGATACGCGCCTGCTGCGGCCGCTTGGATCCCCCAAAGATCGCGCCGATTTCCTCGAGTCGCTTGCCGCCGCCGGCGTAACCGTAAGTGTGTCCCACCCGTCCGCCAAGCGTTCGCGAAGTGAGAACCACCGGCTTTCCATCGGCGATCCATTTCTCGATTGCAGGAACAAGCGCGGGCGGAACGTTACCGCGCCCCATCGCAGCAATCACGACGCCTCGCGCAGCTTCGCGAGAGGCATCGAGCAGTCTCGAATCCGATCCCGCCGCGACGAAGATGATATCGATCGGAACCGCAAGCTCCGGCGGATTCACAATACGGGGCATTGGCGGCATCTCGCGATGAACGATCAGCTCTCCTTCATCGAGCACACCAAGCGGGCCGAATCCGGGGCTCTCGAACGCATCGAGAAGATGCGTATTTGTCTTTGTTGCATCGAGCGCCGTGAATATCTGCCCGCTGATGACGACCATCGTCCCGAATCCGCGAGTCTCCGGACTCGCAGCAACACGTACGGCTTCGAGCAGGTTCGCCGGACCATCCCAGCCGAGGTCGCTCACTGTGCGCATTGCACCGGTGAAGACGATCGGTTTTTCCGCAGGCAGGGATCGCGCTGACAGATACGCTGATTCCTCGAGCGTATCAGTGCCGTGCGTGACGACGACGCCCGTAACTTCGGGACGCGAGATGTGCTCGTTGATGCGGTTACGCAAAGCCCACATGCGATCGATTGTCATGTGCGGGCCGGGATACGATCCCCATTCCTCGGTCTCGACTCCCGTAATGAGATCGATGCACTTGGTCGCTTCGAGAATCTCGTGTGCGTTCAACGACGGCACTGTGCCGGACGCATCATGCCGCATCGCGATCGTTCCACCCGTGAACAGGATGACGATCATTGCTTCACTCCAATCAGCGCAATGCGCTCGGCGATCTTCATCGGAATCATTTCCACCTCACCGCGTTCTTCAGCGGCCGCTTCAATCGCATACGTGATAAGCGCATCAGCAGCGAGAAGATCGTTCGCCGATTCGCGTCCATCGCCGAGTCGATTCAGGATTCGCACGGCAGCATCGACGAGATGATCGGGCAGACTGTGCCTGTCGCATTCAACATTCTCGACACTATCTGCGATAATTGCCGCCAGCGCTGCAGGTGGTGCAGGCACGCGCGTGGCGAGCCAGTCAACAATCCGGACTGACTCGCTTGGTTCGTTCATAGATCAGCGTGAGAGGTGCGTTTGCACGATACCCGGCACGGCAGCAAGCGCCTCTGTCAACTTCCCGGCGTCCGCTACACCTGCTTGCGCCATGTGCGGCTTTCCTCCGCCGCGGCCCCCGACAACCGCTGCAACGTCGCGAATGATCTCGTCGGCGCGAATCCCGCGCTCGCGAACATCGTCGGTCACGACGCCGAGAAGAGTGGTCTTGCCGTCGCCCAGGGATGCGCCAAGGACTGCAACGGTGCTCGTGACCTGCTCGCGAATTGAATCGCCAAGCGCCTGCAGAGATTTCATGTCAGCGGCCGGTGCCGTCGCCGCGATCACGGTGATGCCATCGATCTTTACGGCCCCACTTACCAGCTGCTGCACGCTGTGCGTCCCGCCTCCGCGGAGTGCTTCGCCCAGTTTCTTCTCGAGCGATTTCCGCTCTTCCAGTAACGACTGGACTCTGCGCACAACGCTGTTCGGCGCGGATTTGAGAACACCTGCAAGCTCAGCGAGCGTCCTGCGGCGCTCCGTGACCATCTCATATGCGCGAGGTCCCGTCACTGCCTCGATGCGCCGGACGCCCGCAGCAACTCCGGTCTCGCTCACGATCTGGAACAGAGTGATTTCCGCAGTATTCCGCACGTGTGTGCCGCCGCAAAGCTCAGCGGATACGTTGGGAATCGTAACGACGCGCACGATGTCGCCGTACTTCTCGCCAAAGAGCGCCATCGCTCCACTCGCTTTCGCTTCCGTGAACGATTTCTCGCGAATGTCGAGTGGAATCGCAGCGATGATCTCACTGTTCACAATGTTCTCGATCTGCTCGAGCTCATCATCTGTAAGCGGACCGTGATGAGTGAAATCGAAGCGAAGCCGATCGGGCGCAACGAGCGAGCCGGCCTGATGAACATGGTCACCGAGAACCGATCGAAGAGCCGCGTGCAGCAGATGCGTTGCAGTGTGATTGCGCTCGGTGTCGAGGCGCGGTCCGCGCGGGACGCTTGCGCTTGCCCGCCCTGCCTTTACCTGGCCGCTCGCTTTGCCTATTGCTGCAACCTTGCCATCGATGCGGCGCACTTCATCGACATCGACACTCCATCCTTCGCCCGTGATGACACCACGATCCGAGATTTGTCCGCCTGATTCAGCATAGAACGGCGTCTCGCGAAGCATGACTGCGACGCGCGATCCGGGAAGCTCGCGAAGTCCAACCACTTCAGTATCGCATTCAATGCGATCATAACCAACGAACGCAATCGGCTCCGCCGGAACCCAGCTCGTATCACTCAGCTCGTCGGAGCCAACCGACAGCTTGCGTGACTTGCGGTCTTCCTGCGACTGAGTGCGCTGCGTTGCGAGCGCCGCCTCGAATCCCGCAATGTCAACGGTGTATCCACGCTCGCGCGCCATGAGCTCGGTGAGGTCGATCGGGAATCCGAACGTATCGTAGAGACGAAACGCATCCTCCCCGGAAACCGTTCCCTTGATTTCCTTCGATCCATCGGCGGTTTCTTCAGGAGCGATCTCGTCGAAACGGCGCATGCCGCCGTCGATTGTAGTGAGAAAACGCTGCTCTTCTGCGCGAGTGGTTTCGAGTATCTGACGCTCGCGCTCGCGAAGTTCCGGATATACGTCGCCCATGACTTCGATCACGCGCTCGACAACATCGACTAGTGTCGGTGTCGCGCGACCGAGAAGCCACGCATGGCGCACAGCGCGACGGAGAATGCGGCGCAGCACATAGCCGCGGCCTTCGTTTGAGGGAAATACTCCATCAGCAAGAAGGAACGCGACAGCGCGCGCGTGGTCGGCAATCACGCGGAACGAAGCGGGATCTACCTTGACCTTGTTGTTTTTTACAGCTGCCGAATGCTCACCGCGCTTGAGGTCTACCCAATACGAATCACTGGATTCCCTGCCGCGATAGGTAATCCCGGCGATCTGCTCGATGCGCTCGATGATCTTCGCAAAGACATCGGTGTGAAAGGTGCTGGTGACTCCCTGCACTACACAGCTGATGCGCTCGAGTCCCATGCCGGTATCGACTGACGGTTTTGGAAGTGGAACCAGCGTTCCGTCTTCCTGTTTGTCGAACTGCATGAATACCAGATTCCATACTTCCAGGAATCGATCCTTCTCGTTTCCCTCGATGAACGCTTCGGTCGAGTATTCAGTGCGATCCAGGTCAGCCCATTCGCCTGTCGCGCCCTCGGGGAGCTTCCAGTCCTTTACGAAATACGCGAGGTCGACGAAGATCTCCGAGCAAGGACCGCACGGTCCTGTGTCGGCCATCTGCCAGAAGTTGTCATGCGCACCCAATCCGTAGATGCGCGAATCAGGCAGTCCCGCAATCTCGCGCCACAGCGCGCGCGCTTCGTCATCCTCGTGAAAGACGCTCACGCGAAGATGTTTCGGATCGAGCTTTAGATCTTCAGTGAGAAATTCCCACGCAAATCGAATCGCATCGCGCTTGAAGTAATCACCGAACGAGAAATTCCCGAGCATCTCGAAGAACGTCTGATGGCGCGCGGTGTGGCCGACCTGCTCGAGATCGTTGTGCTTTCCCCCTGCGCGCACGCATTTCTGCGACGTCGTCGCGCGGCGCCCGAAGGACGGGTTCTCCTGGCCAAGAAACACGCGCTTGAACTGGACCATTCCCGCGTTCGTGAATAGAAGCGTGGGATCGTCAGCGGGAACGAGCGAGCTGGACGGTCGAATGGCGTGACCGTTTCGCTCGAAGTATTCGAGAAATTTTGTCCTGATTTCAGATGACTGCATCGTTCAAATATAGTGAAGCAGTTACATCGACTTGAGTATGGAGGTCAGCCGCTCGACGGAGACAATGTCGTTGGGGCCGAGGTACAGGCGGCGCCACCGCTCGTAGAGGGAGGCGGGGTGGTAATGCGCGTTCTTGTCCTGCGCTGCGGATCGCCACATCTCATGCCAGAGGTGCACCGCGACAGTGTCTGAAGGAAGTTCGGGCGGATTGGCGCTCAAGACCTCGCGCCATTCGCGAAATCCAATCGGGCAGAACACCGACCAGGGCTGCACGAAGTTCTCGAGGCCGTGTCGGATTACCGACTGCTCCATCAGTTCGGGACCCGTTTCGCCCCAGTAGAGCTTCGCCGGATCCTTCGACTGACAAACATCCCAGTTGTACTGCATGAGTGCGCTGTTCGCGGGGCATTTGATTGCGCCGATATTCGTCATCTGCCTGCCAAGGCTGAATTGACTCGAGAACACGTAATCCGATTTGAAATCGAATGGTTCGAGGCAGATGAGATCGGTATCGGCCCACCATCCGCCTTTCTCGAGAAGCAGCCTGTACCGAAATGAATTCGCAAAACCCGCCCAGCTCGGCGTTCCTGTGTATTGAAACGCTTTGGCGCGAGGAACGATCTGCTCGGCGTCCATGAGCTCGCCACCCTGAGGTACGTTGCGAACGGCCTCGTAGGTGTAGAGATGATACGGGTGGCCGTTATGGAGGAACGACGAGATAGAAAGCTGCTCCATTACGGACA
>DATEDH010000068.1:0-13246 GCA_035281765.1 Gemmatimonadaceae bacterium | reverse complement strand
ATGTCGGCTTATCACATCCTGGGGCTGGAGCAGGTCCCAAGGGTCCGGCTGTTCGCCGGTTAAAGTGGTACATGAGCTGGGTTCAGAACGTCGTGAGACAGTTCGGTCTGTATCCGTCGTGGGCGTTGGAGGTTTGAGGGGTGTGGACCCTAGTACGAGAGGACCGGGTCGAATTGCCCGCTCGTGTGCCGGCTGTGGTGCCAACTGCAACGCCGGGTAGCGAGGGCAAGCGAAGATAACCGCTGAATGCATCTAAGTGGGAAGCTTCCCCCAAGATGAAACCTCCCTGGAGCCTTGAGCTCCCTGAAGGGCCGGGAGAGACCATCCCGTCAAGAGGTCGCATGTGGACGCACAGCAATGTGTTCCAAGCAGAGCGATCCTCATCGCCCGTGAGGCTTGATCTCCTTTTATTGTCCGCTCGAATAGAGCGGCAATCCAGACAAACGCAATTCGCGCAATCAAACGAGTTGATTCAAAATCACACGATCACTATCACTTTCTTTTGTCAGCTTCTATCGCTGGCGACTAGAGCGCAGGGGCCACACCCGTTCCCATTCCGAACACGAGCGTTAAGACCTGCAGCGCCGATGGTACTCCGTCCGAGAGGACGCGGGAGAGTAGGCCGTCGCCGGCACCTTTTTAAAAAAGCGGCACTCGAGTTTTTTTTTCTCGAGTGCCGTTTTTTTTTGCTCCTGACGCAGCTTTGAGCGGCGCAGCATCTGAAAAAAACCTTTGCCACGGAGTCACGGAGCAACGGAGTCCGCACGGAGAACCACGTTTTTTTGCTTTCTGCTGTTAGCAGGTAGCAGGTAGCAGGTAGCTGTCGCTGGAGTCAGGTAGCAGATAGCAGGTAGCAGCAGTTCCGTAGTTTCCCCAAAGAACTCCGTGAGGACTCCGTGTGCTCCGTAACTCCGTGGCCAGGGTTTTTCACGCTTTTTCGTCGGACGGCACGACAGAGTAGATTGAAACGATGCCGAGAGCAGGGATCGTCACCGTCGCAGGAAAGCCGAACGCCGGCAAGTCCACTCTCCTCAACAGGATAGTCGGACAAAAACTCGCAATCACGAGCCAGAAACCGCAGTCCACCCGCGACAGGGTAGTCGGGATCCACACCACCGACGACACTCAGATGATCGTGTTCGATACACCCGGTCTTCTCGAGCCCAAATACGCACTTCAGGAAGCGATGCGCTCGACAGCAATCAGAGCGCTGGATGATGCGGATGTAATCGTCTACCTCGCAGATGCATCCAATGGCGCACCCGAGCCGCTGGAAGTTGCAGCACGGCTCGAAAAAGCTCCGTCAGCGCCCGTGATCGAAGTGCTGAACAAGCTCGACCTCCTGCCACGCGAAAGACAGGAGCAGCTCGCGGCAGAACGACCCGATGCCGTCATGGTTTCTGCGGTCACAGGTGAAGGCGTCGACGCTCTCATGAAAAAGATCTCCGCGGCACTTCCCGAAAGTCCGTTTCTCTACCCTGAAGACGACATCAGCACTCAATCGGTCCGGTTCTTTGTCTCCGAGCTCATTCGTGAAACGGTCCTCGAGCAGCTCCACGACGAAGTGCCGTACAGCGTCGCGGTGGGAATCGAGGAGTTCCGCGAGGGTCGCTCACCGTTGTACATTCGAGCGGTCGTCTACGTCGAGCGTGACAGCCAGAAGCGCATCATCATCGGCGCAAAAGGGGCACGCATCAGGGAAGTCGGGCAGGCCGCGCGAAAAAAAATCGAATCCTTCATCGGTGAAAGCGTGTATCTCGACATGTGGGTGAAGGTTCTTCCGAACTGGAGACGCAGCACCTCGGCACTGGAGCGCTTCGGTTATCACTCAGCAAAGGAAAGTCGTCCATGAGTCTCGATACGCAGCTTCTGGAAATCCTCGTCTGTCCCAAATGCAAAGGCGATCTCGAGTATCGCGAGGCTGAATCGAGCCTGGTGTGTCACCAGTGCTCGCTGCGATATCCGGTGCGCGACGACATTCCGATCATGCTGATCGATGAGGCAACGCCGCTCTAGAGTGAAGCTCGCGAACGGTGTGCTCGCATTTCTGGCGACATCACTCGCTGCGTCGCCGCTCTCAGGACAGGGCTCCACAGATGGAGCTCTGTTTCTTCTACTGCCTGTAGGTGCGCAGACAGTTGGAATGGCGCAGGCGTCAGTCGCCGAGCGCCTGGGCAGTGAAGCGATCTGGTCCAATCCGGCAGGGATTGCTCGGCTCGATAAGAAAGAAGCAGCGATTCATCACTCGGAGACTGTAGCCGCACGCGGAGATGTTGTCTCGATAGTTGTCCCGAGTAAACATCTCGGAGCGTTCGGTGTCTCGGTCAATCTCCTGGATTTTGGAAATCAGCAGATAACAGATCCGGGCGGAACACCGATCGGACTCGTGCTCCCTCGCAATATTCTTTTTGCCGGCACCTTCGGGGCGGAGCTTGGGAAATACCTGAGCCTTGGCATGAGCTACAAGCGACTGCAGTACCGGGTCGATTGCTCGGGTCAGTGCGCGAACGTCACAACGTTCAAGGCGACAGCAAGCGCCGTCGACTTTGGGATGCAGTACGATGTGCCGGGTAAGACTCCCGTCCGTCTGGGAGCTGCTGTCCGGAACATCGGAACGAATCTTCAGGTGAACGACAGTGAGCAGGCAGACCCATTGCCAACGCGAATCGAAGTGGGCGCGTGGTGGGAGCTCCCGTTCGTGAAGAAATACGTTTCCGATGTAGCTGTCCGGCTCGCGGGAGATGTTGTTGCCACAAAGAGTGCAGATGATCCGTCGGCACGCATCGGAGCGGATCTCATTTACAACAAGACCGTGCACCTGAGAGGCGGTTATATCGCGAACGATACCGACGGTGCCAATGCTGCCGTCGGTTTTGGTCTTGGTACGGGACGCCTCGTGTTCGATATCGCGAGAACCTTTGGCGGATTGTCCGAAGACGCGGGAAAGACCCCGACCTATATCTCGCTTCGCCTTCTTTTCTGATGCGGAAGTGTGCTGTACTCTCAGCTCTTGCTGCGTCCCTGCCGTTCGCGGCGCATGCGCAGAAAGCAAGCGATGCGTCGACCTCAGTGCACAATCCGGCGGTCGTGACGATTGCATCGGCGATACTGCCCGGCGCAGGTCAGGCCATCATGAAGCAGAAACGAAGCGCTTTGTATTTCGCACTCGAAGGGGCAGGTCTCGCCTATTATTTCTCCCGTCACAACCGCGGCGTGAGCGAAAGAAGTCTCTATCGAAAGATTTCACGTGACGTTGCACGCGCACCGTTTTCTTCCGGCGGTCCTGACGGGAGCTGGGACTATTACGAGCGGATGGAGAAATACATCGAGAGCGGCGAATTCGACCGCGTTGCCGGCGGGGACATCGACCCGGAATCGAATGAAGAGACTTTCAACGGGTCGATGTGGCTGCTCGCCCGCCAGACTTTCTGGCGCGACCCTGCTTCTCCACCGTCCGCTGAAAGTGCAGAATATCGCGCCGCGGTCGAATTTTATGTTTCGCGCGCGGTCAAACCGGAGTACCGTTGGTCATGGTCCGGGGATCCTCAGGCGTTTCAGCGGTTCAGGTCGGCAATCGCATCGAGCAATTCGGCATTTCGCGACGCAGAACAGGTAATGAGCTTCGTACTGGCAAATCATTTTCTGAGCGCGGTGGACGCATACACGTCGATACGTCTTCGGGTCAAACGCTCACCGGGCGGATCGACATCCATGATCGCGAGTTACTCGTTCTGAGCGGGCGCCCTGAAGTTGCGGTTGCGGCAGGGACCGCGTCTTACGTTTTGCATCACTGCGGCTTCCGCAATTTTCATTTACCACTAACGATTCCGCCTGAACCATGAGCCCCACGATGTCGGTGCCGCCGGCGATCCTGTTTGCGGCTGATCCTGCCGGCTTGCCGCAGAGTATCGTCTCATGGGTTGAAAAGCTCGGTGCACCACAGGTGGCCGTATCGACAGGCAATGAGCTCATGGCGATCGCGCTGCGTGGCAGGCCGCGCATCGTGATTTTCGATTCGCGCAAACCGTCGCCTGAAGTGATGTCCGCATGCCGTCGACTCAAGGCGGATTCGTACACGGGCGTCGTTCCGGCAGTGATGATTGCGCCAGGCGACCCTGCCGGGATCACCGAATGCTTCGATGCGGGTCCGGATGAAGTGATTCCGTCGTCCATGGCGGATATCGAATGCGGCTCACGCCTCGACCTTCTCCTCGCGCGATCCGATCGCGACCTCGGCGTGCATCCGTCAACGAGACTGCCGGGTGCCGGGGCAATCGAGGCGGAGATCAAGAGGCGACTTTCCACTCCCGGACTATTTGCCGTCTGCTACGCGGATCTGGATCACTTCAAGGAGTACAACGACCGCTACAGTTATAATGAAGGCGATCGTGTCATCAGGATCCTCGCCATGATCCTGCACGACGTCGTCAAGGGCGTCTGCGGCGAGCAGGGATTCGTCGGACACATCGGCGGAGATGACTTCATCTTTATCATTCCGTACGAGGCCATCACGGAAACCTGCGAGGAAATCACCTCGACGTTCGACATACTTGTACCTTATCAGTACTCTGAGCCCGACCGTCGCGCGGGGTATTTCTTCGGCAAGGACCGTCGCGGCGTACTCGATCGTGTTCCGCTGATGACACTTTCGATTGGTGTTGTTAGCAATTCACAGCGTACCTTTAAGGAGGCACGCCAGGTGAGCAGACTTGCGACAGAGATGAAAACGTACGCGAAGACGCTCAACGGCTCGGTTTATTCAATCGACAGGCGAACGGATGACAGGCCGCCTGCATTCGAGATCGGAAACAGCGGCACAGGGAGTGGAGACACGTAATGAACGTCAGTTGCCCGCAGTGCTCGACAGTTTACAGGGTCGATCCAGCGAAAGTACCTGAAGGTGGCGTGAGAGCGAGGTGCTCGGCGTGCGGCGGCGTGATCGCAGTCGGCATGTCCACGGGTGCATCCCCGCGCGAGACGCCCGCAGACGCGATGGCTGCTGCATTCTCCGAGCGGCGTCCGCAGCCTGGGCCTTTCGTTCCGGGTTCTCCCCGCGCAACTCCGGCGGCTCAGCCGCGACTGGCAACGCCGCCTGCCCAGCGGCGTGTCACGCCACCCGCACAGCCGCGTGTGACTCCACCGGCACAACCGCGCGTGACGCCGTCCATGCAGCCGCGCGTTCCCACTCCGCCACAGCAGATGGGTGCTCATCTCCCGCCTGTAACGCCGACGCCGCGCGCCGCTTCAGCGGCGTTCAGGACGCCGATTGCACAGCCCAAGGTTGCAGCGCCTGTCGAGCCGCCGGCGCCGATCTCGGTTCCTCCGGTTACTCCACCGTCGCAGTTGGAGCCGCCAGCACCGCCTGCGCCGGCTTCTCCCGCGCCTGCAGCCTCGGCTCCCGCGACGCCGCAATCGGTATCGCCTGCGGTTTCGGGGGGATCTGCGTCACCGCAGCAGGCAACCGGTGGACGCCGGCCGATCAATCCATTCCTCGCGCGCGATCCAAGCCTGCGTGCAAAGCGTCTCGCACGCGCCCTCGTTTCGGACATGGTTGCGTATTATCCTGCGAAGCACGCCGAAGGTCTCGAAAAGGGAACGCTCAAGGAGCTGTTCCGCGATGAGATCAAGAAGAGCTATGAGGAATATGTTGCGCAGGTGGGAACAGACTTCGCCCGCTCGACGACTCATTTTCAGGAATCACTGAACGAAGTGCTCGGCGCCGGCAGAAAAATTTTCTAGGAAGACAACAAGTAATGGCGGAAGCGAACGCAGAAAGATCGCGCACGCTTGCGAGCCTCTCGGAGAGGCTTGCAGAAGTGCGGAGGTATCTTTGACATAGAAGGGAAGCGTCAGCAGCTGACAGCGCACGAGGCGCGCATGTCGGAGGCTGATTTCTGGAACAAGCAGGAGGCGGCGCAGGAAATCCTCCAGGAAGTAAAGTCGCTTCGGGGCTGGCTCGATCCGCACGATCGCCTCACAGACAGAATCAGGAGCGCGACCGAGATCGACGACTTGTTGAGAGAGTCGCCTGACCCGGAGATGGATGACGAGCTCGACCGGGAGCTCGAGACACTCGAGGCGGAGCTCGATTCATTCGAGCTGAAAACGTTGTTGCGCGGTGAAGATGATTTTCGCGACGCGCAAATCGAGATCAGTGCGGGCGCTGGCGGAACGGAGGCGCAGGATTGGGCGCAGATGCTTCTTCGCATGTATACGCGATGGGCTGAGCGAAAAGGCTTCGACATGGAGCTTCTCGACGAGAGCGAAGGTGAGGAGGCAGGAATCAAGGGCGCGGTTCTCGAGATACGGGGCCAGTACGCGTACGGTTTTCTGCGGCCGGAAACCGGAGTGCATCGCCTCGTGCGTATTTCCCCATTCGATGCGAACGCACGACGGCATACGAGCTTTGCGTCGGTGTTCGTCTATCCTGTCGTGAATGAAGAGATCAACATCGAGATCCGGGACGAAGACATACGAATGGATGTGTATCGCGCGTCAGGCGCCGGCGGACAGCACGTGAACAAGACGAGCTCTGCTGTGCGACTTACGCATATTCCTACAGGACTGGTCGTCGCATCGCAGGCGCAGCGGTCGCAGTTCAAGAACAAGGCGCAGGCGATGCAGATGCTCAAGAACAAGCTGTACCAGCGGGAGATTCAACGACGCGAAGAGGAGAAGGCAAAGCTCGACGCGAACAAGAAGGATGTGTCGTTCGGCAGCCAGATTCGCAGCTACGTATTTCAACCTTACACGATGGTTAACGATCACCGCACCGAGCTCAAGCTTCCCGACGTCCAGAGGGTGATGGACGGCGGAATCGATCCATTCATCGAGGCGTATCTCAAACAGTCGAGTGAAGCAGCGTGACAGATGATGTGAATTTCGTCATCAAGGCGAGACGCGAGAAACTCGAGGCGCTGCGTGCAGCGTCAGTCGAGCCGTTCGCATACTCGTATGACAGGACGCACTCGACGCAGGAAGCAATTGCCGCAATGCCCGCGGCGACTGAAGGTCACGAACAGGAGGGCCCGCGTGTATCCGTTGCAGGCCGGATAGTCGCGTGGCGCGCACACGGAAAAACCGTTTTCGCGCATCTCGCAGACATGAACGGCCGCATTCAGCTCTACTTCCGGCGCGACCAGCTCGGCGAAGAAAAATTCAACGTGCTGAGTCAATTCGATCTGGGCGACATCATCGGCGTTGCAGGTCCGTTGTTTCGCACGCGCACCGGGGAAACGACCGTACGTGTGGAATCGTTCGAGCTGCTCGCCAAGTCGCTGCGCCCTCTTCCGTATGGAAAAGAGGAGGTAGTCAACGGCGAGACGGTGCGTCATTCAGGATTCAGCGATCCCGAACAGAGATACCGTCAGCGGTACGCCGATCTTGCCGTGCACCCCGAAGTGCGCACGCTGTTTGTCGCGCGTTCGCGAATGATCACGGAGATTCGCGGTTTCCTCGACAAGCTTGGTTTTCTCGAGGTTGAAACGCCGGTTCTGCAGCCGCTATACGGTGGTGCGGCTGCGCGCCCGTTTACGACGCACCATAATGCGCTCGACATGCCGCTCTATCTGCGCATCGCCGATGAACTGTATCTGAAGCGTCTTGTAGTTGGCGGATTCGAGAAAGTGTACGAGATCGGCCACGATTTCAGAAACGAGGGAATCGACCGGACGCACAATCCGGAGTTCACGATGCTCGAGTTCTACGAGGCGTATGCCGATTACGAAAAAATGATGGGGCGGGTTGAGTCGCTGCTGTTGAATGTTTCGGCATCGCTTGCATTGCTGCCCGGACTCGAAGGAAGCGTGCCCACAATGCATCCGCCGTTTCCGCGCGTTGAATGGGTTCCCTCGCTCAACAAGGCGGCGGGAATGGACGTAATGGGATCGTCCGATGATTCAGTGCGTGAGCTCGCGCACAAGCTTGGCGTATCGCATCCCGAAAATCTCAGTCGCCCGAAAGTGATCGATGAGATTTTCCAGGAGCTCGTCGAATCGAAGCTACAGGAGCCCACGTTCGTCATCGATTATCCTGTCGAGCTGTCACCGCTTGCAAAGCCAAAGCGCGGGAATCCAGCCCTGACGGAGCGGTTTGAATTGTTCGCAAAGGGAAAGGAGCTCGCAAACGCATTCAGCGAGCTGAACGATCCGGTCGATCAGCGGTCGCGACTGGAAGCGCAGGCGAAGCTCAAAGCGGCAGGAGACCTCGAGGCGGTCGGCGTGGACGAGGATTATCTTCGAGCGATGGAATACGGTATGCCTCCAATGGGCGGCGTCGGCATGGGAATCGACAGACTTTTCATGCTGCTTACCGGAACTGCGAGCATCCGAGACGTTATTCTGTTTCCAACGATGCGGCCTGAATGACCAGGCTCGAGATGTCCATTGCCGCCCGATACCTGCGCAGTCGCAGGGGATCGAAGCTGCTCTCGCTCATCAGCGTTATCGCGATTGGCGGTGTCCTGGTTGGCGTCAGCGCGCTCATTCTCATCATCGGAGTGATGAACGGACTTCAACGGGACCTGCGCGAAAAGATTCTCGTTGGAAGCCCGGACATTCGCGTGCTGAGCTACGGCGAGGATCTCAAGATCGACAACTGGAGCACGGTTCTCGACAAAGTGAAGAAAGTTCCAGGAGTAGTTTCCGCGCAGCCGTTCGTGCTGGTAGAAGGCGGAATGAATGCCGGACATGATTACGCGGGTGCAGGCTACATCGTTGGCATTCCTCCGCAGGGCAGAGGAGTTCCCGATGTCACTACGATCAGGCAGCACGTCATCTCGGGTGATTTTCGCTTTGCCAGTAGCGATGGGCAACGGCGAGGAGTTGTACTCGGTAAGCTGGTAGCGTCGCGCTACAACGCGTGGCCCGGCGACAAGTTCACGCTGGTGTCGATTGCCGGCACCAAGCCGAATGCGGTCACCGGGCAGATCACGCCACGGTTTTACGAATTCGAGGTCACGGGAATCGTCGAGACAGGCATGTATGAGTACGACAATTCGTACGTGTACATCGCGCTGGACAAGGCCCAGGAATTCGCGGCACTTGGTGACGGCGTCACGGGTATTGAAGTGAAGACGCGCGACCGCTGGCAGGCTACGAATGTCGCACAGCGAATAAGCGGAACACTGGGCTGGCCATATCGCACCGTTGACTGGCAGGAGCAGAATCGCTCGCTGTTCCAGGCGCTCAAGCTCGAGAAGCTTGGAATGGGCGTGATACTTCTGCTCATCGTGATGGTCGCGGCGTTCAACATCGTGAGCACTCTTACAATGGTTGTGACCGACAAGACTCGCGAGATCGGAATTCTCAAAGCGATGGGACTTCCCGCGCGCTCGATCAGGCGCGTGTTCCTCACTCAGGGAATCGTGATCGGGCTCGTCGGAACAGCGCTCGGCCTGATCCTTGGATTCGGCGGTGCTTGGGCTCTCGAGAAATACAAGTTCATTCCGCTCGACCCGTCGATTTATTTCATCGATCACCTGCCGGTTGCGACCGAGCCTCTGGACGTTCTGTGGATCGTGCTCGCGAGTATTCTCACCGCGGGACTTGCAACGCTGTATCCTGCAATACAGGCATCACGACTGTATCCGATTGACGCGATAAGGCACGAGTAAATCATGGCTGTTCTCGAAGCTCACGATCTTCACAAGACCTATGTGGGAGGCGACGGCGGGACCATCAATGTCCTGAGCGGAGTTGACCTGTCTGTGAGCGCGCGTGAGATGGTTGCAGTCGTAGGTGCGAGCGGCGCAGGCAAGTCGACGCTGCTGCACGCGCTGGGCGCACTTGAAAAGCCGACGAAGGGTTACGTTGTAATTGGCGGCGAGCCGATCAACGGATTGAATGAAGAACAGCTCGCAGCACTGAGGAACCGATCCGTTGGTTTCGTGTTTCAATTTCATCACCTTCTGCGGGAATTCACGGCGCTCGAGAACGTCATGATGCCGCTTCGCATTTCAGGACGCGATGTAGCTCATGCTCGAAGCCGCGCAGAGGAGCTGCTCGCGAGAGTCGGACTCAGCGGAAGGATGCATCATCTGCCGTCGCAGCTTTCAGGTGGCGAGCAGCAGAGAACGGCAGTCGCTCGTGCGCTGGCAATGGATCCGAAGGTGGTGCTTGCCGATGAGCCATCTGGAAATCTCGATCTGGCGAACGGCGAGATGCTGCATGAGCTTCTGACGGAAGTTGTGAATGATCTCGAGATCGGAATGGTGGTTGTGACTCATAACCGTTCGC
Organism: Gemmatimonadaceae bacterium; assembly: GCA_035281765.1. Lineage (GTDB taxonomy): Bacteria > Gemmatimonadota > Gemmatimonadetes > Gemmatimonadales > Gemmatimonadaceae > UBA4720. The sequence continues at coordinate 3,011 of DATEDH010000068.1, read as the reverse complement.
TCGCGGCGCGCGCCGGACGGGTGCTGCTGCTCGAAGGGGGCAGACTGAGCGAAACCGTTGTCACCGATGCAGTCGTATAGTTCAATGGAAGCCGGTGTTGCGAGACGTTTGCACAGGCGTCTCTCGATTGGGGGAGTAGTATGGTCTGCGATGTTTGCAAGGAAGCCGATGCGGTAGTTCAGCTCACACAGATAGAGGGCACGGGCGTGCGCCTGCTGCACCTCTGTGAGCGGTGCGCCGCCGAGCGCGGTGTGGAGACGAATGTGTCCGCGCCGAAACCGCAGATCTCGGATTTTCTCCAGAGCGTTCATCAGGCAATGCAGGCCACGCAGGGCGATGCCGCCCGCTGTGCGTTCTGCTCATCGACCTTCCGCGACTTCCGCTCGACCGGCCGGCTCGGCTGCGCGCACTGCTACGATGCATTCGAAAAGAGCATGCGCGACCTGCTGCGCCGTGTGCACGGCAGCTCGCAGCACATTGGCCGCCGCTACGAGCCGCACGCGCTTACCGAAGCGCCGGACGGCGGGACTGTCAATGAACTTCGCGATCGCCTCAAGAGAGCGATTGACGCCGAGCAGTTCGAGCTTGCCGCGGACATTCGCGATCGTCTGAGAGGGATGGAGTGATGCTCGATCTCTCTCTGCTTCCCGATGATGGTGTGGGCTGGCTCGATGCATCGGGTGATCATCCGGACATCGTGATCTCAACGCGCATTCGTCTCGCAAGAAATCTCGAAGGATATGCGTTCGCGGGTCGTGCGCGTGATGGAGAGCGTCTCCGAATTCTGTCGCAGGTTCAGCAGGCGGTGACACGGATGCCGGACATGCGGCACGGACTTTTGCTGCGCGTCGATGAGATGCCGCCGGAAGATCGCCTGCTGCTTCACGAGCGTCATCTGGTCAGCCGCGAGCTTGCCGGTCTCGATCCGCAGCGTCCCGTTCGCAGCGGCTCCGCAGTGTACGTCGCGCGCGGCACGAGCATCATGATCAACGAAGAGGATCATCTTCGTCTTCAGGCACTGGAGCCCGGGCTTCGCATTGCCGAAGCGTTCAACTCGGTCTACGCGCTCGACTCGGAGCTCGGCGACCGCGTGCCTTATGCATATCACAACGAATTCGGATTTCTCACGGCGTGCCCGACGAATGCGGGCACGGGACTGCGCGCGTCAGTTCTGATTCATCTTCCAGGCCTCGTTCTCACCAAGGAAATCGCGAAAGTGCTTGCCGGCCTTCAGCAGGTCGGTCTCACATATCGCGGTCTTTATGGGGAAGGGAGCGAAGTTGTCGGGAATTTCTTCCAGATCTCGAATCAGACGACTCTCGGTCGCACCGAGGCTGAACTGCTGGATTACCTGACGCGAGTGGTAACCCACGTGATCGAGCGTGAGGAAGAAGCAAGAAAAGTATTGCTAAGAGACGCGGGTTATATTATCGAAGACAAGCTTTGGCGAGCGTATGGAACGCTTCGTTATGCGAGGAGCCTCACTTTTGATGAGGTGATGAGCTATCTGAGCAGCGTTCGCCTGGCCGTCGGACTGAAACTGATAACCGACCTGAGTGTATATACCCTCAACAAGCTCCTGATTTTCAGTCAGTCAGCGCACCTCGCACATGCCGAAGGGCGTGAGCTGACAACGAGCGAAGCGAATATCGCGCGCGCGAAGTACGTGCGACGGATACTCGCAGATGATACGGGGTCTATACGATGAACGGCTACAATTTCACCGAACGTGTTCGCAAGGTTCTCGCGATGGCGAGAGAGGAAGCCGAGAGGCTTCGTCATGAATACGTCGGTACCGAGCACATCCTGCTCGGCCTGATACGCGAGGGCGAAGGAGTCGCTGCGGCGGTTCTCCAGAACCTGAGCGTGGACCTCGACGAGATTCAACAGAAGATCGAGGACACGGTAAAGAAGGGCAAAGCTGCCGCCGCTACCGGTCCTGATCTCCCGTATACCTCGCGGGCCAAAAAAGTTCTCGAGCTCGCAATGGCAGAAGCTCGCGACCTCACACACAACTATGTCGGCACCGAGCACCTGCTCCTTGGACTTCTCCGCGAAGAGAAGGGCATCGCAGCGCAGGTTCTCACTGACGCCGGCATCAACCTCGACGCCGCGCGCGCCGAAACTCTTCGCCTGCTCGGCACAGACATGCCGGCAGGCGGCACCACAGCGGCGCCGAGCGGACCTCCGGGATCGCCTGCATCGACTGGAAAGGGTGAGAAGAAGTCAAAGACGCCTGCTCTCGATCATTTCTGCCGCGACCTGACGCAGCTTGCTGCGGAGTCGCAGCTCGATCCGACGATCGGACGCTCGAAGGAAATCGAGCGCGTGATGGAAATCCTCACGCGTCGCAAGAAGAACAATCCTGTTCTCATCGGCGAGCCTGGTGTCGGCAAGACCGCAATCGTCGAAGGCCTCGCTCAGCTCATCGCAAACGGCGAGTGCCCTGATTCGCTGCGCGAGCATCGCGTGCTCTCGCTCGACATGGCCGCAGTAATTGCGGGAACGAAATATCGCGGTCAGTTCGAGGAGCGCCTCAAGGCGGTCATGAACGAGATCGCGCAGAACAAGAACATCATCCTCTTCATCGACGAGCTTCACACGCTGGTTGGAGCGGGTGCCGCCGAAGGCGCGATCGACGCGAGCAACATGCTCAAGCCGGCGCTTGCACGCGGCGAGCTCCAGTGCGTCGGTGCATCGACGCTGAACGAGTATCGCAAGTACATCGAGAAGGACGGCGCACTCGAGCGTCGCTTCCAGACCGTCATCGTCGAGCCGCCTTCTGTCGATGAGACCGTCGAGATCCTCAAGGGTCTCCGCGGAAAGTACGAGGAGCATCACAAGGTCACGATTCCTGACACCACGCTGCACGCCGCGGCGAAGATGTCGGAGCGCTACATCACCGATCGGTTCCTGCCGGATAAGGCGATCGACGTAATCGATGAGGCGGGTGCACGCGCGCGACTTGCGGCACAGGCGCCGCCCCCCGAGGTGGCCGATCTCAAAGCGCA
>DATEDH010000067.1:0-8836 GCA_035281765.1 Gemmatimonadaceae bacterium | reverse complement strand
ACTTCGGCTGATGGCAGCTTCGCGGAAGCCGCGACAGGTTGGCCGATCGACCATTGCCGTGCACGGTGGAGCCGAGCACCGCACCGCCGGCTCTCCGATTTCATCTCCGCTTACACAATCAGTCAACTTCGTTCAGGAAGTTGGCCCTGCCGGCGCCGCGAATCTCATGTACACGCGGTACGGCAACACGCCCAACGAAGAGATTGTCCAGAAGCGCATAGCGATGCTCGAAGGTGCCGAGGCCGCGCTCGTTCTCTCGAGCGGGATGGGCGCCACCGCATGCGCGCTGCTCGCGCTTCTCCGCCCCGGCGATCACCTCCTTTCGAGCTCGTGGATCTACGGCGGGACGCGAAAGCTGTTCATCGAGGAATTCGTCTCGATGGGCATCGAGGTGAGCTTCGCGAATCCTGACGAGCGACGCGTCTGGCGCAACACGATTCGTCAGAACACGCGAGTGATCTTCGTCGAGTCACCGGTGAATCCGACGTGCCGTGTGATCGACATTCCGCAGCTCGCAATTCTCGCGCGTCAGCGCGGAGTCGCTGTTGTCGTCGACTCGACTTTGGCGAGCCCGATAAACGCCCGGCCGCTCTCACACGGTGCGGACGTGGTCATCCATTCCGCAACGAAGTATCTGAACGGCCATCACGATATTCTGTGTGGCGTTGTCGCCGGTACCTCGTCTTATATAGAAGAGGTCAGGCGGAAGATGATGGTCTGGGGACAGGCTCCAGACCCTTTTGCATGCTGGCTCCTCGAGCGCGGTCTTAAGACACTCGATGTTCGCGTTCAGCGATGTAATGAGAACGCGATGAAGGTCGCCGAGTGGTGCACTGGACGCGACGAGATCAGCAAGGTGCATTATGCGGGTTTGCCCGATCATCCCGATCATGCGCTCGCGAGGAAACTACTCGATGGATTCGGAGGTCTAATGTCCATCGAGCTGAAAGGCGGCGCGGAAGCGGCGGACAGGTTCATCAGGCGGTTGCGCATGATTGCACATGCATCCAGTCTTGGAGGAGTCGATACGCTCGTCATCGAGCCGCGATTCAGCTCGCACGCACATATGACGAGTGAGCAGCGCGCGGCAATCGGCATCCCGGATGGATTCCTGAGGCTGAGCATCGGCATCGAGAACGCTGACGACATCATAGCCGACATAGCGCAGGCGCTTCAGTAGGAAAGCATGATCAGACTGCACGATGTAGCCAAGGAGTACACGCAAAGCCGTGTAGCTCTCAGCCACGTCACCTTTCAGGTGAAGCGTGGCGAGTTTGTTTTTCTCATCGGCCCGAGCGGGTCGGGAAAGACGACCATTCTCAAGCTTCTCTACATGGAAGAGAAGCCGACGCACGGCGACGTGTGGGTCAGCGGCGTCAACGCCAACACAGCGCGCCGGAAGGAGATCTCACAGCTGCGCCGCAAGCTTGGAATTGTATTTCAGGATTTCCGCCTGCTCGAGGATCGAACCGCCGAGCAGAATGTCGCGTTCGCTCTCGAGGTGACGGGGGTTTCGAAAAGCGAGATACCCGATCGCGTGACGCGCGTGCTCACGCAGGTCGGCCTCGCTGCGAAGGCATCTCAACTTCCCCGTCAGTTATCGGGCGGCGAGCAGCAGCGCGTTGCAATTGCGCGAGCTCTCGTGAACGATCCGCACTTTTTGATCGCCGACGAACCCACGGGCAATCTCGATGAGCGCGCCACACGCGGAGTCATTCAGCTGCTGCGTGAGATCAATGCGGCTGGAACTTCAGTCATTATGGCGACGCACGATCTCGAGATCGTGCGCAAGGCGGATGAGGCAAGAACCATCGAGCTGAATCACGGTCGGGTCGTATTCGACTCGGCTGACACTCCGCCGCCGGAGACTCGTTACACACCGCTCGTTGGACAGCCTGCCATCGGCGGACCCAACGAAGGCAACTGGCCCGCGCCGCCATCAGAGGCGAGTTAAGTGCTCTCAGTACGTGAAGCATGGAATGCGAGCCGCAGGGCTCCCCTGTTGAGCGCCCTTGGCGTCGTCACGATTGCGTTTTCACTTTTCGCGTTCGGATTGTTCGCGCTGGTGGCCGTGAACATTCGTCACGCGCTCCGCACAGTCGAGGAGCGAGTCGAGGTGCGCGCGTTCGTCGCTGACGGAACTCCTGCAGATGCAGTCGCGACAGCAATGGCTGACATAAGTGCATTTCCCGAAGTTGCCCGCGTCGATTTCGTATCCCAGGAAGGCGCACTCGACCGCGCGCGCAAGGACATGGGCGAGTTCAGTGACGTGTTCGAGGAAGCGATGCTTCCCGCGTCGATGGACATTCACCTGAGACCAGGGCTGCGGGATCCCGGGCGTGTGCGATCGGTTGCTGATCGCGTGCGATCGTATCAATTCGTCGATGACATCCGCTACGGTGAAGAGTGGGTCGAAAAGCTCTATCACCTTCGCACGATCGCGGCGGGAACGGGACTTGGACTTGGTATCGCATTCGCTGCGGTCGCGATCATAATCATCGGCGCCACAATTCGTGTGTCGGTGCTCGCGCGTGCGAGAGAGATTGCGATCATGAGACTCGTCGGAGCGACTGATGGTTTCATTCGGGCTCCGTTTCTCATCGACGGCTTCGTAAAGGGAATTCTCGGTGGCCTGCTCGCCCTGTTGTTGACGTGGATCGCGTATCGCACGGTCGACCTGAGATTCTTCAAGCTCGTGTTTTTCGATCCGCGTTTTGTAGTCATCGGCATTCTGTGCGGCGCGCTGATCGGCGTGCTCGGCAGCGCAACGAGCGTATGGAGTCACTTACGCCGCATTTGAGAAGACTCGCGCTGTGCGCGCTGGCATTCAGCGCCTTCTCTTTCAACGCCGGAGCTCAGCAGGACCAGGGAGACGCCAAGCTTCGGCAGCAGCAGGAGGAGCTTGCGCGCATCCGTCGCGAGCGCGAGGAGCTCCAGCGCCGCATGCGATCGCTCCAGAGCAAGGTGCACGACATGAGCGAGGAAGTGACGAACATCGATCGCCAGCACGATGCGACTGTTCGCGTGGTTCGGTCACTCGATCAGCAGCTCACGACGCTCAATGGTGAAGTCGAGCACACTACAGCGAATCTGGTTCGCGCGCAGGATGAAGTGCAGATCAAGCAGGCAGTGCTTCACAAGCGGCTGATCGAGATCTACAAGCGCGGACCTCTGTTCACTTTCGAGGTGCTGCTTTCGGCGAAGTCGTTCGGTGATCTCGTTGCCCGATATAAGTACCTGCATATACTTGCGCAGCGCGACCGGATAGTGGTGAGAAGAGTGGAGCAGCTGCGGCAGCAGATCATCGGTGAGCGGCGTCAGCTGGTTTCACTCCAAAGCGGTGTCGAGCAGAATCGCATCGAGAAAGCGCAGGAAGCTCAGCGCCTTGCTGCGCTCGAATCACAGCGCCAGGAAAGTCTCAAGAAGGCCCAGAGCGACCAGAAGAAAGCAAAGGCGCGGCTCGCGCAGCTCGCGAAGAGCGAGGCGCGACTCAACAACATCATCGAGGGATTTGAAGCTGCCCGGCGTCGCGCTGCTTCGCGTGCAGGCGCGGCTCCTTCAGCGCCAAGCTCCATCAGGACGAGCGATTATGGGAAGCTGGATTGGCCGGTCGATGGCGCAATTATTTACAGATTCGGCCGGGTTGTTAATCCCAACAACACGACCACGCGCTGGAACGGGATCGGTATCGCCGCATCATCCGGAACTGATGTGAAATCAGTTTCTGCGGGAGAAGTCGTGCTTGCTGATGTGATGGGCACTTACGGCAATACCATCATCGTTCAGCACGGCGGTGGAGACTACTCGGTGTATGGATCTCTTTCGAGTATGAACGTGTCGAAGGGAGCGCGTGTTGTGAAAGGTCAGGTGCTTGGATCAGTTGGAGCGACTGATCCTTCACTGCCGGCGCATCTTCATTTTGAGATTCGGAGAGGCGGGCCGGCGGTTGATCCACTGGATTGGCTTAGAGCGCATTAGAGAAAATCTTAGCGGCTCCGTCCCCTAAGAACTAACTAATAAATACTGCCGCGGATGACGCGGAGTTGGAGCGGATTTATGCTGATACCGCTCTGAGCAGACATCGAGAGCCCGTCGGTGGGAGCTGTTTTTTTGGGTTAAAAACAAAAACCAGAACTGCGAGAGAACAAAACCAAAAAAACATTGTTCCCCCCGACGACATCTTTCAATCTCTTGTGCCCATAGTATCCGCGTATACCCGCTCCAATTCCGCGTCATCCGCGGCAGTATCCATCAGTTAGTTCAAAGTCGAAGAAGCAGCTAAGATTCTCCAAGAATTTCCTCCGATTTTTCTCTCCACATTTCCCCCATGCTTCCCCTCCTTCTCGGAGCCCACATCTCGATTGCAGGTGGAACTCACGAAGCTCCACCGCGAGCAAAGCGAATTGCCGCAACCGCGATGCAGATCTTCACCAAGATGGCTAATCGGTGGGCAGAGCGGGCCTGCGAAGACGATGAGTGCAGAAAATTCCGCGAAGCTCTAAAGGATACGGAAGTCAAAATCATCTCTGCACACGACAGTTATCTCATCAATCTCGCGTCTCCGGACCCGATTTTACGATCGAGATCCCTCGACTCGTTCGTGTCAGAGCTTAGACGCTGCGAAGCACTTGGACTCCAGTATCTCGTATCACATCCGGGCAACTTCATGGACGATCGCGCGAGCGGGCTCGACAGAAATGCAGAAGCAATCGGCGCTGCACTCGAGCTGGTTCCCGGAAAGACGATGGTGTTGATGGAGATGACAGCCGGCAGCGGAACTTCGATCGGATCTACGTTCGAGGAGATCGCGAAGCTCATCCAGCTCGTCCCCGGCAAAGTGCGACGAAGGGTCGGCGTCTGCATCGACACCGCTCACATCTTCGCCGCAGGATATGACATCACGACTGACTACGACGGCGTGATTCAGAAATTCGACGACGTTGTGGGATTGAAGCGGCTTCGCATGATGCACCTCAACGACTCCAAGGCACCGCTCGGCTCACATCGCGACAGGCACGAGCTCATTGGAGAAGGCGCAATTGGTGAAGGAGCGTTTCGCAGGATCATGAATGACCCCAGGCTGGCGAAGGTGCCCAAGGTCATCGAAACTCCGAAACATGTGGAGGATGAAACCGATCGTACCATGCTCGAGCGTCTCAGGAGTTATATCGAATGACCATTTTCCGTTGACGTAGAGGGCGGAACAACTAGACTTCGAGCCTGTATGACCTTCGTGCCTCATTCGCGAATACTTCCAAGGGCCCTGTGGCGGCCGGCGCTTCTGTTCTTCGCCGTCGCGCAGGTTTTTCTTTCGTTCGCGCCACTTCTCGAAGGTCGTCAGGGTCCGGATGCGCGCGCGCACGTCGAAGAATCCGGCACAACCCTTCACCACGCTCATAACGAGAGCGACTGCTCCGCTTGCATTGCGCGGCATCTGCTGTCGACATCAGATCCGGAGCCGATTGCCTCCAAGCCCGTCGAGTCACGCACACTCACGGCGCGTTATGCAGCATCAGCCTCGTTTACCTCAGCCGCGATCGCTGTTGTAAGGTCGCGCGCGCCGCCTGCCTCTGCTCTCGCCTGAATAGATATCCCGCACTGCGGGAATGAACGAGAGCGAACATCATCTGCGCGGGCGAATGACCCGCCACGCGATGTTCAACAGACAATCAAGAAATGATCAAGCGAGGACTTCTGTGCCTCTGCGCATTTGTCGCGACAATACCGGTCGCAGCGCAGACTCCACAAAAGAAGGATTCGACAGCAAAAGCTGACAGCGCGGCAGCCGATTCGATCGCGCTCATCAAGCAGCTCGAAAAGGAGCTTGGTGCTCCGAATGCCGATACGACGTCGACAACAAGCCAGAGTCCGCGTGCAACCGGTGGTTACATGAACATCGGCTTCGTGTCGCTTGTCGATGCCGGATGGACTTCTGCCGATGATATCGACGCGCTGCAGCCCGGCGATCACGATCCGAAAGCGCGCGGATTCACGCTTCCCAATACTGAGATCACCTTCGATGGAAACGTCGACCCATACTTCAAGGGTTTCGCGAACATCGTTTATAAAATCGACAAGGATGGTGAGTCAGCTGTCGAGCTCGAGGAGGCGTATCTCCAGACGACTTCCCTTCCGTACAACCTTCAGCTGAAGGCAGGGCAATTCGTCACGGAATTCGGACGGCAGAATCCACAGCATCCGCATTCGTGGGCATTCGTCGACCAGCCGCTCGTACTCAATCGCATGTTCGGACCCGACGGACTTCGCAGCCAGGGACTGCGCGTCTCGTGGCTCGCGCCGACACCGTTCTATACAGAAGCTATGGTGACGATCGCCAACAGCACGGGCGAGACCGCATGGAGTTTTCTCTCGCCGGAATCGGAGTCGATTCATGGAGCTTCGGTTGCGGAGCGAAAGGTCAAGGCGGTTGGCGACCTGTTGATCGCGCCACGACTCGCCACGTCGTTTGACCTCACCGAAACGCAGACACTCGTGCTGGGCGCGTCAGGCGCATTCGGACCTAACAACTCGGGGCCATCCAACCGGACTCGCGTTTTCGGAATCGATGGATACTGGAAGTGGAAGCGTGCAGCAGCGCAGGCAGGGTTCCCGTTTCTGTCGTTGCAGGCAGAAGCGCTGTCACGCAGCTACGAAGCGGACGATCGCACTCCTTTGCCGGGAGATGATGTCGTTCCGCCCGGCGAGGTGCTGAAGGACCGGGGAGCATACGGACAACTCCTGTGGGGCATCAAGCCACGAATTGTCGCGGGACTGAGAGCCGACTGGGTGAAGGCCGATGCGGCATTGAGCTCAGGTGAAAATCGCACGACCCGGTCGAGAATATCCCCGAACTTCACGTGGTATCCAACCGAGTTTTCGAAGTTTCGCGTTCAATACAACTACGACGACCGAAAAGAGCTCGGCGTCGATCACTCCCTCTGGTTTCAGTTCGAATTTCTTCTCGGCGCCCATGCGGCCCATCGCTTCTAGCTCGGGGAGAACACAGAGAAAATGCCAGAGAACACAGAGACACAGAGAACACAGAGATGAAAAAACTTAAATCATTCAAATACGCAGCAGCCGCAGCGGTCAGCATGATGGCGTCGGCGACAATTGCAACAGCACAGATTCGCGTCGTTGCAACAACGCCCGACCTCGCATCGATCGCGCGCGAGGTCGGCGGCAACAAGGTGAGTGTCGTTGCGCTCGCAAAGCCGGTGGAGGATCCGCACTTCGTCGATGCGAAGCCGAGTCACATCGTCACGCTCAATCGCGCCGACGTTTTGATCGAAGGCGGCGCGGAGCTGGAGCTTGGGTGGCTGCCACCGCTGCTCGAGAGCGCGCGCAACTCGAAGATTGCATCGGGTGCACCCGGCCGCGTTGTCGCATCGGCGGGCATTCGCATGCTCGACGTTCCGACAAGCTTCGATCGCTCGAAGGGCGACATTCACTCGCTTGGGAATCCTCACTTCCTCGTCGATCCTGACAACGCGAAGATCGTCGCGAAGAACATTGCCGATCATTTCGCGGCGGTCGACCCGAAGAATGCTGCCACCTACAGGGCGAATCTTGCGCGATTTACGAACGCTGTAGACGTGAAGACAATCCAGTGGGTTCGTGCGCTCGCGCCGTATAAGGGGGCAAAGGTCGTTACGTATCACAAGGACTTTGTCTACTTCGCACGACAGTTCGGCCTGGCGATCATCGGAGAGCTCGAGCCGAAGCCGGGAATCGCGCCTTCTCCAGCGCACCTTGCGAGCGTAATCGGAGCGATGAAATCGCAGGGTGGAAAAGTTCTGCTGGTTCAGCCCTATCAAAATCGCAGGACAGCGGAGACCGTTGCACGACAGACCGGCGCAAAGGTTCTGGACATGCCGCAGCAGCCGGGAGCGCGTGCCGGCACTGACACCTACATCGGGATGATGGACAACCTCGTCAACACTCTCGCTGCGGGACTGAAATGAGCCCCGATCTCCAACTCGCGTGGGAGGTGATGAAGTGGCCGTTCGTGGCCTGTCTCCTGTTTCCGCCACTCCTCGTTTACCTCGGACTCCACGTCGTAAAGCGGGAGGTGATCTTCGTCGATCTCGCCCTCGCGCAGGTTGCAACACTCGGGACATGCGTCGCGCTGCTGATGGGCCATCATTTCGATGACCGGATCACGTTCTGGATTTCTCTCGCAGTGACATTCGTTGGCGCAGCGTTCTTCAGCTGGACACGCAGCAGCCGCAAAGCAGCCGTGCCTCAGGAAGCGATCATTGGAATCACGTTCGTTGTCGCTGCTGCGGGCGTCATTCTGTTGTTGAGCCGCGTTGCCGGTGGAAAAGAGGAGCTCGAGCATCTACTCACCGGCGATATCCTCAATGTCACGAGCGGTGAGATCCTGCAACGAGCAATTCTATTTGGCGTGATCGCGGCGTTCTACGCGGCCTTTCACAAGCGATTCGCGGCAATATCATCGGTTGATCACGATACTCCGATCAACGGAATGAATGTCCGGTTGTGGGATTTTCTATTCTATGCGTCGTTCGCGATTATTGTCGTCTCATTCGTGCGTATCGCCGGCGTTCTTCTCACTTTCGCCTATCTGATCGTGCCTGCCGTTTGCGGGACGATGCTCGCTTCTTCCTGGGCACGCAGACTGATTGTGGGATGGATAGTCGCGGTAACGGCCAGTCTCATCGGTCTCTGGACATCGTACAGTGTCGATCTTCCCACCGGTGCAGCGATCGTTTGTGCGACAGGGTTGCTGCTCGCGGTAGTGGGTGTCATCGTCTCAGTGAGTGGGACTCGGGCTGCTTCCTGAACTGCTTTGTTACGCGGATGACGCGGATTG